>NZ_JBWYJA010000005.1:0-174513 GCF_056780035.1 Acinetobacter sp. ANC_7503
TAGAAAGTAACGAAGACATCCACCTCAGTGCAGATGGGCAGATCAACCAGATTGCACAAGGAAGCATCAACACCAGCACGCAAGACAGCATTATTAGCCATGCCAGCAAAAAGATCAGTTTATTTGCAGCGCAAGAAGGGGCACGACTGTATGCAGGCAAAGGCAAGATCGAGATTCAAGCCCAAGGGGATGGTGCTGACCTGATTGCAAGAAAGGGTGTGCAGATTATTTCGACGGAAGATGCGGTTTATATTACCAGTCCAACCGAAATTAATCTGACCGCCGGTGGTTCACAAATCAAGATTAATGGCTCGGGGATTTTTCCGACCACAGGCGGAAAATTCGAGGTAAAGGCGGGGCAGCATTTGTTTAAGAGTGGTGAAAATGTTCATGCAACCATTCCTTTAATGCCTAAATTGGGATTACACAAAATACAATTTGAATTGCGAGATACTGAAACACAAGCGTTGTTGCCTTTCACTTCTTACATGTTAATGAATGATCAAGGGCATGTAAGCTATGGAAAAACAGATGCGAATAGTTTAACTCAGGCATTTGTCACTGATAAGCAAGAGAATTACTATCTACATGCAATCAATGACAAAATAAAGAAATTGGATAACTAAGATGGCAAAGTATCCTCAACCTAAGCTTGCACAAGCTGTATTAAAGAATGTGCCAAAACATATTGCTTTGCCACGTTTGAAATATGTGATTACAGCAAAAACATCTGAAGCTAAATCTACCTATGTATCTAAACTGACACCTTTTAATAAGTTTATGAAAACCCATAAAATTGAGGTGAATTATGATACTGCAGTAGTTCAAGTTGATATTTTCTTAGACGATAAATGGTATCAAGGCGCAATCCTTCCACATTTAGCACAATCTGAAAGCGGAAAGTTTACAGAGATCAAGTTTAAATACCATCAAGCGCAAAGTTCCCCGATAGAAGAAAATAAAATCCAAAAAGTTTATATAAAAGAAGGTATGGAAGTTGGTTGGTTGTTGATTCGAGAAGATGAGACTGTCGATGCATTGTTAAAACGTATCTATGCATACCCTCCTACGGCAAAAGAATTTTCTATTTTTAAAAATAATAATGCCCATTTGCCAGGGTTATCAACCAATGGACCAATGACTGTGCTTAAGCCGTGTCAGGTGGTCATTTTATCAAATAAATATGGTAATGATCTTAAGCTGAGTGAATATAAGCGGTTAGCGAGCAGCGTCGAAGAAAAATTGAAGCTATTGAGCAAGTCCTCAAATTTTGATGCAGCATTTTTTGCTGCAAATTATGAACTTTTGTACGATTATTGGTCACATGCTACTGAAATGGCATTAGCCAATGTAAGTGACCAAAAGAAAGTCGTTACAGTTGATGAGTTTAGGAAGGAATACTGTCAAGGTGATGATGATCTATTAGATCAAGTTGAAGAAAGAACGGGGCAAATTGTAGATAGCGCTGAACAAAAAAGCGAGCGAGATAGGAAGCTTAAAAAGAATGAGCTTCTAGTCATGAAAGAAACATCACTAGAAAAAGTGATAAAAAGCAATGATGCGATTATGGCTGTTTATCAAAGTGAACAGCTAATGAAATCTAAATATGCGAACCCAAAGCATTTTTCAGATTTTAAGAAAAAATATGCCTCACTTTATAGCCAGTTGGGTACAGCACTCAAAGATATGCATATTGTAGAGCCTCAGACTCAAATCCCTTTAATGAGAAAGTATATGAAAACGGACTCTCTTATACGCTCAGATGCTGTAAGAGGTGGTTTGAAGCATTACGATAAAATGATCGTCGATTTAGGGAAAATCAGTATCGGTTTAAGAATGGGTAAGCAATTGGTTGTCGGTTTAGGTGCTGCGATTTTCTTTAAAAATACAATGGATGCCTATAACACGGGTGATATGGAGCTTACAAAGAAAGTGGCTATGATTGAAGGCAGTAAGATTGCTGGTGGTATTATGGGAGGAGCTGCTGGTAACTTTGGAGGAAAAGTGGCCGCAAGGGGGATAATTTATATTATTGGTGCTGTGGCAGGAGCAGCTGGATATACAATTTCCCTACCTGTTTCCTTGACTATTACAGCTGTTGTTATTGGTGCAGGTGTGATTGGTGGTGGTAAATATGGTGCAGATTTTGCTGAGGATGAACTCAAAAAAAGGACAGGGGTATGTTAATGGAAGGTCAATTAGTTGATTTTTATGGTAGCGTTTTAATTAGCTTACTTGTTATTGGCTTAATGCTACTTTTATATACATATATATATAACCTGTTATTTATAAAAAAAAATAGTAAAGAACTTTCTGAAAAAATATATGGCATTGAAGAGTATTTAGATGAGGTGGGAATCTCTTTTGAAAAGGTACTACAACTTAATTTTATATTCTCTATGATGTGGTTTTCATATTTTATAACATACAGACGTTATGAAAAGATGCCGTATTTTGCAAAACGTGGAGAAAAGAGTCCTAGCTTGTATCCAAATCTGTATCAGGATAATGTTATTTATTTATGTGAAAAATTTAAAAAACAAATTATTATAATTGAGATATTATCTTTGTTTGTTTTTATTTTTGGAATCGCATTTTTTTTCTATGAGTCTATTGCTGATTTTCTAATATATTTAGGTTTTTAATATATTTTAAATGGCTTTGTTGCATAAAGATTTTAAAGATAGAGCTTTCCTAAGTTGTTTAAATTTAAGTGACAACTTGGGTGTGAGGTCGGCCGAGCTCCGTAAACTTATTTAAGATGGCCACACGTGCATGAATCTCGTTGACTTGGCTATCAAAATTCCGAGCACTGAGCTTATCGCCTAATAATTTGATGCAGTGCATCTTGGTTTCTACCAGACTTCGCTGATGGTAGCCCGACCATTTTTTCCATAGTGTCCTGCCTAAACGTTTAACAGTGCGAAGTAATTCATTTCGCTCTAGCGAATGAACTTTTGTATCTTTCCAAGGCTTCGCATTTTTTCTGGGTGGAATAATCGCATGGGCATTTCGATCTGTGATCAACTGGCGACACCGCTTTGTGTCATAAGCTCCATCGGTATAAACAGAGTCAATCTGCTCATCTTGTGGAATCTGATTAAGTAAATCACCAAGCACCTGTGAATCACTGACATTATTGGTTGTGAGCTGAATAGCGCGTATTTGTAGGGTTTTGGCATCTATAGCAATATGTAGCTTACGCCATTGGCGACGATATCTAGGTCCATGTTTCTTGCGTTTCCATTCACCCTCACCTAGAAACTTCAAGCCTGTATAGTCCATGAGTAGATGCAGCCCATCGCTACTTTTTTGGTAGCTGATTGCAATATCAATATGCTTTTGTCTTCTACAAAGCGTACTGTAATCTGGTGCTGTCCAATTTAATCCGCAAAGTTTAATCAGACTTTGCACAAAGCCAGTGACCATACGTAAAGACAGACGAAATAAGGATTTAATCATTAAGCAGCATTGGATGGCTGCGTCGGAGTAGGTTTTATTTCGTCCTTGTTTGCCTTTTGATAGAGCATACCATTGCGTAGTAGGATCAAACCAAATGGCAATATTTCCGCGATTAATGAGTGCTCGGTTATATGCGGGCCAATTGGTTGTGCGGTAGATTTTGTGTGTAGGCTTCTTCATTTGAAAATTATATGGCTGAAGAAGCCCTTAAGAATAGCTTTCTGCAACAAAGCCTTAAAAAACTAAAACCAGATGTTGAAAATAAGTTTAGAGATATACCCTGGGATGGGCTTTGGGGAAGTTTCGCAGGTGCATTTCAAAATACTGTTGAGGGTCATGTTGATAAATTAGGTAGTGGTTTTGCAGTCGTTTTTGGTTCCTTATATATACTGTTAGCTCAAGGTATATTAAATGGATTAAATACAGGTTTAGCCGCAATCAGTTATGCTGGATTGTACAGAGTGAAATTCGAACCATTTATTACAAATAACATCAGAACAAGTAAATTGGCTTCAGTGTTAAGAAAAGAGATGATTCTAGCAGCAGCCAGAGAAAATCCTGCTTTAGCGCAGAGTATTAAAACAGATCCAAGAAATTTAAAATTCATGATTGATCAACATATTTTGGATTTAGCAACAAAAACAAATTTGAAAAAACATGTGGTGAAAAGAAACCTTGTAATTGTAAAAGGGGTTTTTAAGAATGTTGATAGTTTTGAACAAGCTTTAAAAGCGGTGACAGTAGATAATATAGATCTTAAAAATGCGGTTTCAAGTGATTTTGATCTGCAATGGCGTGATAGAGTAAAAACGTCAGTTCAAGAAACTCTAAATAGATCTGCCCCCAATGTAACTAAGATGTTTTTAGCTGGTAGTTCTTTAATTATTGGTGCATTCCAAACTTGGGTTTTTGTAAAGTTATGGGATGATGCCTATGGTGATGAAGTGATGGCGCATGATGCCCGGAATAATAGTTATAGAGCTTATGCAGGTGCGATGGCAGCAATTGCTTCGTTTGCACAGTTTGGTGATGTTCTTACAAAACAAGCTGGATTTATGAAAACTTCACTTAACCTAAGTGCTAGATTGCTAGGTGGGGGAGCTGCTCTTGCTGTTGGAGTCATGGATTTATTAGACGCTACCGATTCTCGTGTAGAAGGTAATTACAAATTAATGACTTTACAATTTATAAATGGAATTCTTGGCTTAGGTTTCAGTTATGCATTATTCAAAGGATTAAGCATTTTGGGAGTTTATGGATTAATTATCGCAGGTGTGATGATAGGATTGTCAATTATGATAGCTAAATATAAAGATAATGCACTACAAGATTGGGTCGAAAGGAGCTCGTTCGGGACTCTAAAAAATGATAGATACAAAACTTTAGATCAATTGAAATCCCAATTTGACATTTCACTAAAAGCAATCGCTCAATAGGAATATTATGCTCTATCATAAGCTATATGGTGTTACTACCAAATATCCGAAAGCTCAGAATATAGATCACTTACAGTCGTATTTAATTGAAGACTTACCTAAGGTAGAGCCTGTTGATTATGGTTATATTCGAGAATTAACCAATGATTGTATTGAATTTTATGATAAAAGTTTTTATGGAAGAGGCGGAATTGTAGGATTAGGCTTAATCGGCCTATTTTTTATTTTAATGCCACTAACTTATTTAATACCTGCTTTATTCACTAAATTTTTACAAGATCAGTATATTTTTATAGTATTATCAGTGTTTATACTTATTGGAGGATTTATATTCATAATATGGTTGATTGGAGTGAAAAATTTTATTTCATTTCGTCAATTTCCCATTAGATTCAATCGAACTTTAAAAAAAGTATATTTCCCTAAAATTGATGATAAAGAGTTTGTTGTTGATTGGGATGATTTAAATGTGACTGTAGAGAAAATAAATATAAAGTCAGATATCGAATATCATGAAATTAAATTTAAGTTTAAGGAAGATATTGAGCAACCTTTTTATTTGGTTAGAAAAGTCAGTGATGAAAAAGATCTATTGAAGTTTTCATCTTGTTGGCAATTTGTAGTGAATTACATGGAAGGTGAGGAATATAAACATATTAAGAAAAAAAATTATTATTCAAAAGTGTTTGGTATATTTAAAAAATCTTGGTATACATTCTTTGACAATGATTATGTTTTTAAAGAAAATAATATTAATTCGAAATATGAATATGTGGTTGATGAGGCTGGAAGTTTAAAACGAAACAAAATTATTAACTATGCTCGATCTTTCTTTTTCTTTTATTATCTTATTTCATTATTAGGTAATCTATTTATTCATGTGTTTAATAGAAATTATTCTTTTGAAGATGAAAATGATACTGGTAAGGTTGAAGGTGTTAGCTTAAATTCAACTAAATTTGGATTCACTCACTATTTAATATGTATTCTATGCGCTTATATAGGGCTATTGTGCTTTTCTTCGTTTATTGAATTTATTATGCAAACACGAGGTCGTGGGTTTGATAATTATTTGAAATTTTGGAATTTTCTATAATAAAAAAGCCCTTTCGGGCTTTTTTGTTTAAGGCAATTGCTGAATCGGACTACCACCCAAAGCCTGCAATAACGTCACATAATCATTGTACTGGGTCTGTTTAGCCTGAACGAAACTTAAACGTGCTTCACGTGTAGTACGTTGGGCATTGATCAGATTCTTGAGTGCCACAGCACCATTTTTATAGTGGACTTGAGTCAGTTGTTCTGTTTTCTCAGCAAGCTGAACATTACGTTCTTGCAGTGCGACTTGTTGATCTATTTCATGACGTGTTGAGAAAGCATCTTTCAACAGCGGCAATTGGCTTTAAATGACTTATAACTTTGGTGTTTAAGCGTTTAATTGGAGGATGTGAGAAGGTTATCTATCTTAATTTCTAAATATTAATATTATTGCATAAAAGATTATTGTCAAAAATCATCTTTTCGTAAGTCTAGTAGCAACGAAAAAGCAATTTAAAAATGAAGATGAAGAGTATCAAGAATTTGTAAAAGCGGTAGTGAGTGTTTAAATATGTATGATTTAGTGAGGTTTGAAGGTCGTATTCAAGAGTTAGAAATTCATAACGGAGTACTAAATACTTTAGGGGACGCAGGAGATAACTTAATTAAGTCTTCAGCGATTTTAAGTACAGTTGCTGGTAGTGTTTCCTTGGGTGCGCAAACCGTTTTTTTGGCCACGCAAAGCCGTTTACATATCCAAACTGTGGTGATGAATATAGAGGGTAAAGTTTGCGTAGGTCAGTTTCACCGTGCTCTATTTGAAGCAGGTGAATATGTCATTTGTATTGCTCGACAAATTGAACCGAATGTATATGAGTTATGTTCAGTGCTTAGTCCAAAAACAGGTTTATTGCATATGCAAGTAGGAATGGGTGCAGCTGATAAACCTGCATACAAGTCAATGATGAAAGGTGGGAGAGTTTGGTATGCAATTGGCTTTGTAGTAATAGTTATTGTTTGGATTATTGTGCCTAATGATTATTCAATTGACAATTTATTGCTTTGGGGAGGCTGTTTATTTATATTTTATTTTATTTTTATGTTTATTGTTAAAAATGCATTTAACTCATTACGCCATATGAATGAAAAATCAGAACAAGTTTTTAAGATGTATGGGTTTAAAAATCCAGAAGAGATTTATTTGCTGACAGCTCGACACCAAGATGATAATGCAAAACTAATATTAGAATCGGTTTATGAATACCGGAGAGCTGTTGAATATGATCCTTACCCTGAAAGTTACATTAAAGAAAAAGAAATGAAAAATTGATGTATTTATATGATTTGATAAAATTTGAAGGTCGTATTCAAGAATTAGAAATACATAACGGAGTACTAAATACTTTAGGAGACGCAGGAGATAACTTAATTAAGTCTTCAGCGATTTTAAGTACAGTGGCTGGTAGTGTTTCCTTGGGTGCACAAACGGTTTTTTTAGCCACGCAAAGCCGTTTACATATCCAAACTGTGGTGATGAATATAGAGGGTAAAGTTTGCGTAGGTCAGTTTCACCGTACCCTATTTGAAACAGGTGAATATATCATTTGTATTGCTCGACAAATTGAACCGAATGTATATGAGTTGTGTTCAGTACTCAGCCCGAAAACTGGTTTATTACATATGCAAGTGGGTATGGGAGAATCGCTTGCAAAACATAAAGCTGGAGTGCGGAAAGAAAAAATAGTTTGGTATGCCATTTCAATGCTAATTACAGGTATAGTAATCTTCACATTTGATAGTATTAATCTAAAAAATATTACTATTTTATTTATTTCAGGGATTCTATTTTATTTTATATTTTCCTTTATCATAAAAAAAGCTTCTGATTCTTTGGAGTCTCTTCTTGAAAGCTCAGAGGAGATTTTTAAATTATATGGGTTTAATAATCCCCAAAATCTTAGTCTTTTAAAAAACCGCTATTTAGATAATGAAAATTCTATTTTATTAGAATCAGTTTATGAGTATAGAAAATCTGTAAGTAATGATCCATATCCTAAAACCTATATTCTAGATAAGGAAAATGCATAATCTAATCAAAATTGAAGGTCGGATAGAGGCTTTAGAAATTCATAATGAAATGATGGGTACTATGGGGTCCGGTCGTGATAGCCAAATTATGTCTTCAGCACTTTTGGGGGGAGCGACTGAGAGCTTATCGCTTTCTGCACAGACCCTTTTTGTTGCTTCACAAAGCCGTTTACATGTGCAATGTATTGTGGTAAAAATAGACGATAAAATCTGTGTAGGTCAATTTCACCGTGCATTATTAGAAGAAAATGAACAAGTGGTGTGTGCCGCTCGACCAGTAGAAGGCAATTTATATGAACTTTATGCGGTATTAAGCCCTAAATCGGGTTTGTTACATATGCCAGTAGGTATGGGGGCATCTAAAAAAACCTATACAGCTTCAGCAATGAAAGGTGCTCGGTTGATTTATGCTGGTATGGTTATACTATTAACGTTAGTTTTCATATTTGGCGTAGAATTCACTCAACAGAAATTAGTTATAGCTGGAGCCGTTACCTTTCTATTTTATTTTGTGATTATTTTTATCATGAAAGGGGTAATTCGTTCGTTATTACATTTGTCAGAGAAGTCCGAGCAAGCCTTTGAAGTATTGGGGTTTAAAAATCCTGAAGAGGTTTTCTTATTGCCAAGTCGACTCCTAAGTGTAAAGCATTCTTTATTACTTGAAAGTGTATTTGAATACAGAAATGTAATTCAAGATGATCCTTATCCTAAAAATTATTTTGATAAAAATGAAAAAAATTGAAGGTCAGATTGAAAATCTTTTTGTTAGTAAAACAAAATATGATTTTATAAAAAATAGTGGTAAACAAGCAACTATTTCAGCTGCCCTTGGAGCAGCAGTCGGGAGTTCTACATTAGCCTCACAAGCCGTTTTGGTAGCAAATAGCCAATGGGATGTCAAAGAATGTAGTTTTGAACTAAATGGACAAAAATATGATGGGATATTCGAAGATATATACTTTTCAAATAATGCTCAACTGATATGTTTAGTTCAAGATAATATTGTTTTAGTATTGATCGATCCCAAAGATAATAAGATGTATATTCCTATTGGGACAGGTGACAATGTAGAACAATTAAAAAAGAAATGTTTGTATATGTTTTTAGGGTTTTTTTTTATAGGAGTTATGATTTTATTTTTTATTGGTGGAGATGTAGGTTTTTTAATATTGGCAATATGTGTAACAATACTTTTTTCCTTTTTTTTGCTAGATCAATATATAAATCTGAAGTGGGAAAAAGTTTATTAACTGAAAAAATATTGACCTTATTGGGTGTTAAAAATATTAGTGAAATTAATTTAATAAAAAATGCTTTTGTTGATAAAAATGAACATATGACAAAATCTTGGGTAATCGAATATCAAAATGCATTTAAGCAAAATAATCCTTATCCTAAAAATTATTTTGATAAAAATGAAAAAAATTGAAGGTCAGATTCAAAATCTTTTTGTTAGTAAAACAAAATATGACTTTATAAGAAATAGTGGTAAACAAGCAACTATTTCTGCTGCCCTTGGAGCGGCTGTTGGAAGTGCTACATTAGCCTCACAAGCTGTTTTAGTTGCAAATAGTCAATGGGATGTTAAAGAGTGTAGTTTTGAGTTGAATGGAGAAAAATATCAAGGTGTTTTTGAAGATATTTACTTCAATGAAGGGGCTAAATTGATATGTTTAGTACAGGATAATGTCGCTTTAGTTTTAATTGATCCAAAAGATAATAAAATGTATATCCCTGTTGGCACGGGTGAAACTATTAAACAATTGAAAAAAAAATATAGTTTAATAAATCTTTGCTTTTTTATTGTTACTTTTTTTGTAGTATTTTTTTTAAGTGAAGGGTTTATTTATAATATAATTACTATAGTTATATGTATTGCTCTTATATATTTTTTTGTGAGTTTACCAATGTACAAAGCCGAAGAAGGAAAAGGGTATCTTACTGAAAAAATATTAGAATTATTGGGTGTAAATAATATAGATGAGATTAATTTAACTAAAAATTCTTTTGTTGATAAAAATGAACATATGACAAAGTCTTGGGTCATTGAGTATCAAGATGCATTTAAGGAAAATAATCCATATCCAAACGACTATTTTGAGAAAAAATGAAAAATCTTTTTTATTTTTAATTTTAAGCACTCTAATAATTGGTTGTAATAATGACTCTAATGCAAAGAAAACTGCAGAAAATGAGAGTCAGGATGTCAATAAGCTTATAAAATTAGAAAATTCTTCTGAGATTTTAAATTAGCAACGACCTACGCATCTAATGGTGGCAAGGAAAATTTAAAGAAAGCTTATGAACTTTATAACATGGCAGCAGAACTAGGATCCACAGATGCTATGTTGCAATTGGGTTTATTGCTTAGAGAGGGAAATGAAGTTGTATGAAGAAATGATAAAGCTTCTACGCAATGGTTTATGAAACTAGCTGATAAAGGTGAGGCAGCTGATTACACAACGTTGGAGTAGCCTACTATAAGGGGCTCGGTGTTGAGCCGGATAAAAACAAAGCGTTTCATTATTTTTTACAATATGCGGAAAAAGGCTTGTTACAGTCTCAGGTCTTAGTTTCTAGCTTATTATATAATGAGTTGGTGTTAACAAGGATTTAGCTACTTCATTTGAATGGGCGTTAAAAGCTGCAGAGCAGGGTGATATAGACTCCCAGAATATTGTTGGTTTAGCTTATGAAAATGGTGAAGGGGTAGAGAAAGATCCTAAACAATCATTTATCTGGTTTAAGAAAGCTGCGGATAATGGACAAGTATTTGCGAATTGTAATGTTGCACTAAAATATTATATTGGTAATGGTGTAAATCAAAATTTAGATAAAGCAATCAAATATGCAGAAGTTGCTTTTAGACAAGGTGATGAAGGTGCTTATCAATTGCTTTCTGAAATTTATAGTGATGATGCGAGCTTGAAATATAATCCAGCTAAAGTAGCTAATTTAAAGAAAGATTATGAAAATCTGAAGAATTAATGTCTTATTGATATTTAGATCAGAGATAAGTAGGACTTGGCTATATTTTTACTGGGATTAATTAACTCTTCCGAAATCAATTAAATAACTTACATAAGTAAAAAAGCCCTTTCGGGCTTTTTCAATTGAAATCAAGGCAATTGCTGAATCGGACTACCGCCCAAAGCCTGCAATAATGTGACATAAGCATTATACTGCGTCTGTTTGGCTTGAACCAAACTTAAACGTGCTTCACGTGTCGTGCGCTGGGCATCGATCAAATTTTTCAGCGCCACAGCACCATTTTTATAACGGACTTGGGTGAGTTGTTCTGTTTTCTCAGCCAGTTGCACATTACGTTCTTGTAGTGCCACTTGTTTGTCTATTTCATTACGTGCGGATAACGCATTTTCAACATCTGCAAATGCTTTATATAGCGTCTGACGGTATTGGATAATCGACTTTTCATACTCAAGTTCATTGACACGCAAATCACGCTTCATGTCATTCCATTGCAGGAAAGGTAGCGTAAGACCCGCACCCAATATCGCAGCAGGATTCGACAGCACGTTGCTGAGTGACGTGCTTGCGCCTCCTGTGGAAATGCTGCCTGTTAAATTAATCGAAGGATAATAGCTGGCCTTATTGGCATCTTTGTTTGCCAATGCTTTACGTAAACGTAACTCAGCTGCCTGCAGGTCAGGACGACGGGATAAAAGTTCAGCAGGTAAGCCTGATTGAATCTGCGGTAGGGCAGAACGTGGTAAGCGCTGTGGCTCCGCAATATTCAACTGTTGAACTGGTTGATTGAGTAGTACTGCAAGAGCAGTCCGTGTTTCAACTTTCTGCTGTTCAATCTGACTTAATGTGGCTTTTTGACTCTGCACCGCTTGTTCGGCTGAGGTCAAATCAAGACCTGATACTGCCCCAGCTCGGTACTGTGTTCGTACTAATTCATAAGTCTTCTGCGTACTCGCCAAATTTTGCTGAGCCACAGACAGACGTTCATTCAAGTATCCCAATTGCCAATACAATTGTGCAGTTGTCGCAATCAGGCTTTGTGCAGTGGCTTGTAAATCTTGCTCAGTCGCAAGCGCTTCCCATCGAGATGCTTCAGTTTGATTGGCCAATTTACCGAACAAGTCTAGCTCATAGCTTAAGCCAGGATAGTTCAGTGAAATACCATTTGAAGAATCGCCATCACCATCTAAACTAAAGCGATGACCGACCGATGCACCTGCATTACCAATACGCACACCTTGCTGACTTTCAGATTGCTTGGCTTGAATGCGTGCTTGTTGCAAATTAATCCCAGCAACAGCTAAATCAGTATTACGGGCAATCACTTGTTCAACCAATTGGTTGAGCTGTGCATCACCAAATAATGTCCACCATTGATCATGAAAAGCCTGTTGGTGGATATTTTGGCTGAGTAGTTGGCTGTTTTGAAAGCCCTGTGGAATATCGACTGCAGGAGCTTGATAAGGCGTTTTCACTACAGCCGCACAACCGACTAAAGAGCCTGTTAATGCTAAGGTCATGAACAGTTTATGAAGTTGATTACGCATAGTTGTACCCTATTATTCTCTTGACAGTGCATCGACAGGATTTAAGCGAGCAGCATTTCGTGCTGGGATAAAACCGAATACGATCCCGATTAAACTTGAACAAACGAATGCGGCTATTATTGATGTGGTTGAATACGCCATTTGGAACGTGCCACCAGCAAAGTGTGTAATCAGCTGACCAATACCTAGTGATAACAACACCCCAAGGATACCGCCTAAAATACAGACCAATACGGCTTCAATCAGGAATTGTTGCAAAATATCGCTTTGTCGAGCACCCACGGCCATTCGCACACCAATTTCTTGCGTTCGTTCAGTGACAGACACCAACATAATGTTCATGACACCGATACCACCAACGACTAAAGAAATCACAGCAATCGCAGAAATAAGTAAAGTCATTGTAGCGGTAGTTTGCTGGATGGTTTCACGAATACTGTCCGCATTTTGTGTGAAGACATCTTGAGCCCCATGACGTTGAACGAGTAAATTCAAGATTGCATTTTCAGCAGCTGTGCTTGAATATTCATCTTTTACACGAACGATGATGCTTCTCACATTCGACTGTCCAAGCATTCGACTCATGACAGTTGAGTAAGGGAGATAGACATTGAGACTATCTGAATTACCCATTGCACCTTGTTGAGCATCTACGATACCAATAATACGACTAGGTACACTGCCCAATAGAATTACTTGACCAATAGGATCCGTACCATCGCTAAAGAATGTCTTTTGGGTATTGGTATCAATCACAACATCTTGGGCTTGTTCAGTAACACTATGTTTGTCAAATGGTTGACCTGATTTAAACGTTAAACCACGCACATAGAAAAAGTCTTCGCTGACACCATTGACCGTTGTGGATGCCTCTACATCTTTATATCTTCCTGTGACAGAACTATTGACTGAAGGACTGACTCCATCGACATAAGGCTGTTCCGCTAATGCATCAGCATCAGCAGGGATTAAGGTCTTGGCCTGAGAAGATCGGGAGTTATCACCAAAACCACGTCCTTGGTAGACCGTAATGGTATTGGTCCCCAAACTACTAATATTTTCTAAAATTTGTTTTTGTGATCCATTACCAAGTGCGACAACCGAAACGACAGATGCGATCCCGATAATGATTCCGAGCATAGTCAAAAAAGTACGCATTCGATGAGCATTCATGGCCAGAAGCGCCATGCGGAAAGCTTCACCTAAACGGTCTAAAGCTGAACGCCAAGACGATGTTTTCTTTTGCTCAGCACGAATCAATTCTTCACGTTCAAAGCCATCATCAATCTCAGGAACATTGGGTTCATCTGAAATAATATTACCGTCTGAAATCTCAATAATACGAGTCGCATTTTTGGCAACATTGTGATCATGAGTAACGAGAATGATGGTATGACCTTTGGCATTCAGCTCGCGTAAAATACGCATCACTTCAATACCGCTGTTTTTATCTAATGCCCCAGTAGGCTCATCGGCGAGAATAACATCACCGCCATTCATCAACGCGCGAGCAATCGAAACACGCTGTTGCTGACCACCTGAAAGTTGACTTGGGCGGTTTTGGGTTTTTTCACCTAGACCTAAATCAGACAAAAGTTGAACCGCACGATCATGGCGTTCAGAAGCATCAGCGCCGGCATAGATCGCAGGGACTTCGACATTACCAGCTGCATTTAAGTCACCAAGTAAATGGTAGCGCTGGAAGATAAATCCGAAATATTCACGGCGTAATTGAGCAAGTTCGTCTGGTTCTAGCTCACGTGTTTCGCGTCCCTTAACCTTGTAGCTACCATTGGTCGGTTTATCTAAACATCCTAAGATGTTCATCAGTGTTGATTTTCCTGAGCCTGATTGACCTACAATGGCAACCAATTCTCCAGGATAAATCTCAAGATTTACCCCTTTTAGAATTTGCACAGTAGATTCACCAGCAGGGAATTCACGGGTCAGGTTTTTGACCTCGAGTAGAGGCATTCTCGTCTGACTCATAATTACATTCTCATTGGGCCAGCGCCACCACGTGCGCCACGTTTAGCTGAGTCATTTGATGAATCAGAGCCATCAGCAATTACAACTTTATCGCCTAATTTTAAACCGCGTAAAACTTGTGCTGTTGCACGGTTATTTAGACCGATAAGAACAGGGGTCGGTTTGACTGTGCCATCTGCTTGAAGTACGCGTACCATAGCCATGGAAGCTTTACCTTGATCGACTAATGTCTTTTCCTCAGCGGTTAATTCTAAACGCTTAGGACGATCAGCTGATGAACGTTCGGCACGCCCTTCACCACGAGCTTTTTCATTAGGTTCTTGTGCATTTGAACCCGCATTTGCACCACGCTGGCGAGCAGGACGATTTGAGCTTTGAACAGCAGAAGATGGAATAGTCAGTGCATTCTTTACTTCATCTAACACGATATAAACTTGTGCAGTCATATCAATACGCAATTTTCCATCTTCATTAGGAACATCGAATAGAGCGTTGTAATACACAGCTGTACTTGATGAAGATGAATTTGAGTTGTTGGTTTCTGTATTGATTGAGTTAGGTGCAGGTTCAACTTGACGCAGTGTTGCGTAATGCTTTTTCTCGCTATTACCTAAAGTAGTGAAATAAACAGTTTGACCTTCCTCAACACGCATAACATCTGCTTCAGAAATTTCAGCCTTAACCGTCATGGTGTCAAGTTTTGCTAATTTCACGATGGTTGGCGCGCTTTGATTCGCGTTCACTGTTTGACCTTCTTCAGTCACAATTGCCACAATTGTGCCATCCATCGGAGCAACGATACGGGTATAGCCTAAATCTTCTTTAGTCGTAGCCAGTGATAAACGAGATTGCTCGATTTGAGCATTCATCGCGACGATATCGGCTTGAGCAGTTTTATAACTTGCTAATGCGGACTCATATTCGGCACGAGAAGTTGCATCTTGGGCATACATGGCTTTTTGGCGATTATATTCCGCCTCAACTTTAGTCAGATTTGCTTGTTTGACTGCCAATTGAGCCAACTGATTTTTAATGCTGGCTTCAGCTGTTTTTAGATCATTTTCCTGACGAACGGAATCGATTTGAGCAATCAGTTGACCTTGTTTGACTTGATCACCCAGTTGTACATACATTTTTTTTACCTGACCTGAAACCTGTGCACCAACGCTAACCATTTTGGTCGCTTCTAATACACCTGTTGCAAGGACAGAGTTTTCAATATCACCACGTGTCACTTCAGCGGTAATAAACTGAGGTTGCTCATCTTTAGGTTTAAAGAAATACCAAGCTAAAGCGATAGCTGCAATCGTAATGATCGCGATGATAATCAATTTCGTTGGTTTTATTTTTTGCATGGCGATATTGAAAAATGACGGAAATTGAGAGAATTATAATGATGAAATAAGGATAAAAAGTGTATTTTTCTTAAATAAAATCAATAATCATTTTTATAGTTATAAATAGACCTTGCTCGTTAACTAAGCAAACAAGGTTTTTCCACATAATTCAGCAATGGCTTGTTGTATGAGGTGTTCTGGATTTTCATTATTTTTGCCTTTGATGGCAGCATCGATTCTTAATAGCAATTGTGGCCATGTGAGAAATTGCTTGGGATTAAGACGTCTCAAGGCTTGTTGATAAAGACTGACTTTGGTTTTCCAGATGCCGAGTTGTAATGCATTTTGTGGTTGCTCAAAAAGTTGCATCAGTAAGCGCATTTCTTTGCTTACCGTCCATAAGACCAAACTATGTGGTTCGCCAGCTTCGACTAAATATTGGTATATTTTGATCGCTTGGCTTAGGTTGCCTGAAATTAATGCATCGCTTAAGTCAAAAGTGGTATAGCGTGATTGATCTTGTAAGCATTCGAGCAAATGTTGCATTTCAAGATGCTGTACATCGGGGAACGTGTCTGCCAGACGCATTAAGCTGTTTTTAGCAGCCAATAAATTATGTTCGTGGTGGACTTCGAGCCATTGCCATGCATCTTGGCTCAGTTGAATCCCAATTTTATCAGCTTCTATGCTGAGTATACGCTGACGATCTTGCGCATAAGTTGCTGTAAGAGGAACCAAGACGCCATTGGCTTCAATCGTTTGAAAAAACGCCGACTTTAAGCTACTGCTATCTTGCTTAGGCATAATGATCAACAACAAGTTGTGTTCATTATGCTGGATATAATGCTTGAGTAACTTTAACGCATTGGCATCTGGCTTAATGTTGCCATGGACCTCTACTGCGAGATTTTGTGAAAAAAGAGAAAGGCTGTTGAGTGCATTAAATACATTTTTCCAATCAGCAACGCTTTGGATGTCATAGCGTTCTCTTTCCACGTGATTGATGATCCAACTTTGACGGAAAGCATCTAAAAGATTTTGCTCAAGTAAAGGTTCTTGACCATGTAATACCCATGCACCACGTGCTTCGTTTGCACGTTTTAATGCTTGTAGATAATCTAACTTCATTCTGAGTTACGGATTTTCAGAGGCAGTAGGTTCAAAAGTTTGTTGCACAGGTAACAGTACATTTGCTTCTGCTTTTGGCAGACGGTTTGCAGCAATTTGACGAGAGATCTGTTGAGCGACATCGTCAATTAAGATTTCACTGAGATATTTATTTTGTTGATCATCTGTGTTCACGGTTGCAACATTATATTGATATGTACGTGTCGCAGTTAAAGTTCGAGGTTTTGTCACCAAGTTACCTTGACGATCTTCGATTTGGAAAGTCACAGAAAGTCTGAGTAGAACTTCAATGAGTTTGCCGTTGAGCTCATGGCGAATTGGCTTATAGTCGATGATACGTAATACATATGCATCGTTGGAATTACTCAGTTGCACACCTGCAGCAGTGAGATAAACACTGAGTTTACGCTCTAAATCAGAAGTATTGGCAGGGAGTGCTAATTCAAGCTTTGTATAAGCCAGTGGCGTTGAAGTTGGATTGGTCCCTTTTAGATGAAATCCACAGCCGACCATAGTTGCGCTTAAGCCTAAAGTTAGAACAGCAATAGCTAAACGTTTGCTCAAATGCATTGTAGATCCTCTGTGTATTTCCTGAGACTCAGGATAAATTTTGAATATTCTGATTGTATGTGCAAAGCCCGTTGACTGGCAACGGGCTTTGTTTGGGAATTGTGAAATCCTTATATTCCCCTCTTATTTAAAAGAGGTGAGAAGCAATGCTTCGCAAGGGAAATTAAATCCCTCCTGAGTAGCATCGCTACGCAAGTCCTTTTCTTGCGCTTTGATCTAAAGCTGTGCTTTATATCTTACTCAGGGAGGCTTAAAGGCCTTAAACCACCAAGTTTACTAATTTATTTGGTACCACAATTTCTTTCTTAGTTGGGCCAGTTAAGAACTGTTGAACTTCAGGTAATGCTTTTGCCATTGCCAAGATATCATCTTTAGATGCATCTACAGACACTTCTAACTTACCACGAAGTTTACCATTCACCTGAACCACGATTGTTTGCGAATTACGTGTTAATGCAGATTCATCCACGATTGGGAATAATGTTGCATTTAACTCGATACCAAACTGCGCCAATAATGTTTCACTTAAATGCGGTGCAAATGGTGCAAGCAAAGTTAAAAGCGTTGTAATAGATTCACGTGCAACAGCAACATCGTTGTCATCTTTCGCTTCAAACTTATTGTTTGCATTCAGAAGTTCCATCATCGCTGCAATCGCAGTGTTAAATGCATGACGACGTTCGATGTCATCACCCACTTTTTGGATGGTTTCGTGAGTCTTACGACGTAAGTCTTGAGCCGCAGTTGAAAGCGCAGCTTTATCAATCGCTGATGCAGTATTACCTTGTTCAAGGAAACCAGTTGCCAAGCGCCATACACGTTTTAAGAAGCGGTTTGCACCTTCCACACCTGCATCTGACCATTCAAGTGATTGATCAGGTGGTGCAGCGAACATCATAAATACACGTGCCGTATCTGCGCCGTATTGGTCAATAATAGATTGTGGGTCGATACCGTTATTTTTCGATTTCGACATTTTTTCTTGACCACCAACGATAACGTCTTGACCATCACCTTTGTATTTTGCAGATGTGATACGACCTTTTTCATCACGCTCAAGTTCGATGTCAGCAGGGTTGAACCACGTTTTTTTACCTGATTCAGATTCGCGGTAATAGGTATCAGCAAGTACCATACCTTGCGTTAACAAGTTGGTGAATGGTTCGTTACCTTGTACTACACCTTCATCACGCATCAATTTGTGGAAGAAACGTGCATATAACAAATGCAGAATCGCGTGTTCAACACCACCGATGTATTGGTTTACAGGAAGCCAAGTTTGTCCCGCTTCAGGTTTAACCATACCACCAGTAAAGTCTGGAGATGCATAACGTGCATAGTACCAAGATGATTCTACAAATGTATCCAGCGTATCTGTTTCACGACGTGCATCACCGTTACAGCTTGGACATTTCGTTTCATAGAACTCAGGCATCTTGTTGAGAGGGTTACCTGAACCATCAGGTACAACGTCAGTTGGAAGTACAACAGGAAGTTGATCTTCAGGAACTGGCACTTGACCACAGGTTGGGCAGTTAATCATTGGAATCGGACAACCCCAATAACGCTGACGAGATACACCCCAGTCACGTAAACGGAATTGAACTTTTACATTCGCGAGACCTTGTGGTTCTAATTTTGCAAGGAAAGCATCAAATGCACCTTGGAAGTCTAAACCGTCAAATTCGCCTGAATTGACCAATTTACCTTCTTTTGAACCGTACCATTCTTGCCACTCTTTCGCATCAAAATCATTATCATCAGCGCCTTTCGCATCAATGACTTGCTTGATTTTTAAGCTATATTTATTGGCAAATTCGAAGTCACGTTCATCGTGTGAAGGCACTGCCATCACCGCACCTGAACCGTAAGACATCAATACATAGTTTGCGATCCAAACAGGAACTTCTTCACCTGTGACAGGGTGCTTCACAGAAAGACCTGTCGCCATGCCTTTCTTCTCAGCAGTGGCAAGATCTGCTTCTGCCACAGAACCCATACGGCATTCTTCAATAAATGCAGCCAATTCAGGGTTAGTTTCAGCAGCTTTAAGCGCCATAGGGTGTTCTGCTGCAACAGCAACATACGTCACGCCCATTAAGGTATCGGCACGCGTGGTAAAGACTGTTAAGCCATCTGCATAAATTTCAGGATTTGCTGAAGGGAAGGTAATTTCCATACCCTGTGAGCGACCAATCCAGTTACGTTGCATCGTAAGGACTTGTTGTGGCCAACCGTCTTTGAGTGTGTCTAAATCGTCAAGTAATTCTTGCGCATAGTCAGTGATGCGGAAGTAGTACATTGGAATATCACGTTTTTCAACCAAGGCACCTGAACGCCAACCACGACCATTTTCTACTTGTTCATTTGCAAGTACAGTTTGGTCTACAGGGTCCCAATTTACCGTTGAAAGCTTACGGTAGATTAAGCCTTTTTTATAAAGCTGAACGAATAACCATTGTTCCCAGCGATAATATTCTGGTGTACACGTTGCAAATTCACGATCCCAATCAACCGCAAGACCTAATTTTTTAAGCTGATTACGCATGTAATCGATATTTTCAAAGGTCCATTTTGCAGGTGCAACTTGGTGTGCAATCGCAGCATTTTCAGCAGGTAAACCAAACGCATCCCAACCCATAGGTTGTAATACAGTTTCACCTTTTAAACGGTGGAAGCGGCTGATCACATCACCAATCGTGTAGTTACGTACATGACCCATATGCAGTTTGCCACTTGGGTAAGGGAACATCGAGAGGATATATCGACGTGGACCTTCTACAGTGTCGGCAACTTTAAAGGCTTTGCGAGATTCCCAGTCCTGTTGAACTTGGGGCTCAATCGCACTGGCTTGGTATTCAGAGTCAATGTGAGTAGTCATATACGTAATACAAGAGAACGGTTAAAAAATTTAGCGCACAGCATAGCGCAAAACGCACCTAAAAGTGAATTTTACAGACTGAAAATGGATGCAAAACTTAAATTAAGATCAAAAAGACAATTTCACTCATTTGAAACTTGAGTTTCGCTTAATGGAGCAGCATTTGTGTTTTGTGACTCAGTATTTGAAGCACCGTTTGTTTGCTGTTGCGTTGGTATCGTTTGAGTCTGTGAGGTTTGAGGAGCTTCGCTCGGGTTCGTATTGGTATTGACTGAGGTTGTTGGTGCTTTCCAACCATATGTTTCAACTTTACCTTTCTTTTTTGCTGATTTTGGTGGCGGGGTAGTGGTGTAGTGGGTTGAACCATTTTGATCGACCCATTTGTAATATTCTTTTGCCTGCACCATAGATGAATAAATAGAAACGAAAACAACCGTTGATGCTAAACAAGAAAGTTTTAAAGATGATGCTAGTGAATTCATGACTTCACCTATAAAGAAATATGAGGGGAGTGAGTTCTTTTACACGTTTATATCGCAGCATTTTGCAGGATACTGATGAAGATTAATTGGTTTTATTTTAATCAAAAAAATCATTTTGCGTATAAATTGTTTTATATAAATATTAAAAATAAGTGTTTGAAATTTTTTTTATAAATCATCCAACCAAAAGTTATCGTTTGAAAAATAATCGGTTGGTAAATAAACAATAAAAAGGTTTCGGCAAACCTTGACTTTGGTCGTGAAAAAACTAAAAATGCTGCTCTAGTTTTATATGTTTTGTTCGATCACCCTTCGAATAAATATCATAGCTTGCAATAACGTTGTCTCTAAGCCGAGACAATGAAATAGCAGAAATATGTTTATCCCAACATGTTGAATATGCAGTCGCAACTCAAACGGTTGTGATCGAAAAATTTTATTATTGCAGCAAAAACGATGAAATATGTGTGCTATAACAGTGCATACAAACGAATGAATGAAACACGACTTATGTCTCCCATAACCGTCGTGGAAATAAGATTAGGGTGAATACGTTGGAACTTTTATCTGGTGGTGAAATGCTTGTTCGCGCATTGGCGGACGAAGGCGTTGAACATGTTTTTGGATATCCAGGCGGCGCAGTTTTACACATTTACGACGCGCTATTCAAACAAGACAAAATTAATCATTACCTCGTGCGTCATGAGCAAGCTGCTGGTCATATGGCAGATGCATACTCGCGCGTAACAGGTAAGACAGGTGTTGTACTGGTGACTTCGGGTCCAGGTGCGACTAACACTGTGACACCAATTGCGACAGCTTACATGGACTCAATCCCAATGGTGATTTTGTCTGGTCAGGTTGCAAGCCATTTGATTGGTGAAGATGCATTCCAAGAAACGGATATGGTTGGTATTTCTCGTCCAATCGTGAAACACAGTTTCCAAGTGCGTCATGCGAGTGAAATTCCAGCGGTTATTAAAAAAGCTTTCTATATCGCGTCATCAGGTCGTCCAGGTCCTGTGGTTGTTGATATTCCAAAAGATGCAACAAACCCTGCTGAAAAATTTGCATACGAATACCCTGAAAAAGTAAAAATGCGCTCTTACCAGCCGCCACATCGTGGTCATACTGGTCAGATCCGCAAAGCTATTGATGAATTGATCAATGCTAAACGTCCTATTATTTATACGGGCGGTGGTGTTGTTCAAGGCAATGCATCACATTTATTGACTGAATTAGCACATCTATTGGGTTATCCAGTAACCAATACATTGATGGGGCTAGGTGCATTCCCTGGTAATGATCCTCAATTTATTGGTATGTTGGGTATGCATGGGACATATGAAGCGAACATGACCATGGGTCACGCTGATGTGATTCTATGTGTTGGCGCACGTTTCGATGACCGTGTAACCAATAATCCTGCAAAATTCTGTCCAAATGCGAAAGTGATTCACATTGATATCGATCCTGCTACGATTTCAAAAACAATCATGGCGCATATCCCAATCGTGGGTGCGGTAGAGCCAGTTCTTCAAGAAATGTTAGCGCAATTAAAACAGCTGAATATTTCTAAGCCGAACCCTGAAGCTATTGCGGATTGGTGGAAACAAATCAATGAGTGGCGTCAGGTTCATGGTTTGAAATATGAAAAACCAACTGACGGTACGATGAAACCTCAACAAGTTGTTCAAGCTTTAGATAAAGTAACGAACAGCCAAGCAATCATCACTTCTGACGTTGGTCAACATCAGATGTTTGGTGCGTTGTATTACAAATACACACGTCCACGTCAATGGATTAACTCAGGTGGCTTAGGCACGATGGGTGTTGGTCTTCCATATGCGATGGCGGCTAAGCTTGCATTCCCTGACCAACAAGTTGTTTGTATTACAGGTGAAGCATCCATTCAGATGTGTATCCAAGAGCTCTCAACATGTAAGCAATATGACCTAAATGTTAAAATCTTGTGCTTAAACAACCGTGCTTTAGGTATGGTGAAGCAATGGCAAGATATGAATTATGAAGGTCGTCACTCAAGTTCATATGTTGAGTCATTGCCTGACTTTGCGAAGTTGATGGAAGCTTACGGACATGTAGGTATTCAAATTGATCATGCGGATGAGCTTGAATCGAAGCTTGCAGAAGCAATGGCGATTAATGATAAATGTGTATTCATCAACGTGATGGTTGACCGTACTGAGCATGTTTATCCGATGTTAATCGCGGGTCAATCTATGACAGATATGTGGTTATCTAAAGGGGAGCGCACAGCATGAGACATATCATCTCTGTTCTCATTGAGAACGAATCTGGCGCGCTTTCACGTTTAGTGGGTTTGTTCTCACAACGTGGTTATAACATTGAAACTTTGAACGTTGCGCCAACAGAAGACCCAACAATGTCTCGTTTGACATTGACGACTTATGGTGATGATCACAAGATTGAGCAAATCACAAAACAACTCAACAAACTTGTTGAAGTGGTTAAAGTGGTTGACCTTTCTGAAGGTTCACACATTGAACGTGAATTGATGTTAATCAAAGTAAAAGCTTTGGGTTCTGCGCGTGCTGAAATTAAACGCACAGCAGATATCTTCCGCGGACAAATCGTGGATGTAACACCAACGACTTACACGATTCAAATCGCGGGTACAACTGAGAAAATTGATGGTTTTATTGATGCTTTGGCAGAGAATACCATTCTTGAAGTTGTACGTTCAGGTGTGTCTGGTATCGCACGTGGCGAAAAAGTTTTAACAATCTAATTTTTTATTAACAAATTCTTCCCTCCTCCGAGAGGAGGGGGTTGGCGAACCACATTAACATTCGCTAATCAAACGGAAGCCAAAGCATTTTAGCGGAGACAGCAATGCAAATTTTTTATGATAAAGACTGCGACTTATCTATCATCCAATCTAAGAAAGTAGCAATCATTGGTTACGGTTCACAAGGTCACGCTCACGCGCTTAACCTTAAAGATTCTGGCGTTGACGTAACTGTTGGTTTACGTGCTGGTTCTGCTTCTTGGAAAAAAGCTGAAAATTCTGGTCTTAAAGTTGCTGAAGTTCCTGCTGCTGTAGCTCAAGCTGACGTAGTAATGATCTTGACTCCAGATGAATTCCAAGCTCAACTTTACCGTGATGTAATTGAGCCAAACATCAAGCAAGGTGCTACTCTTGCATTTGCTCATGGTTTCTCTGTTCTTTATAACCAAGTTGTTCCACGTGCTGACTTAGACGTAATCATGGTTGCTCCAAAAGCACCTGGTCACACTGTACGTTCTGAATATCAACGTGGTTCAGGTGTTCCTGATCTTATCGCGATTCACCAAGATGCTTCTGGTAATGCACGTAATCTTGCGCTTTCTTACGCTTCAGGTGTTGGTGGCGGTCGTACAGGTATTATCGAAACTTCATTCCGTGAAGAAACTGAAACTGACCTTTTCGGTGAGCAAGCAGTTCTTTGTGGTGGTGCTGTTGAATTGGTTAAAATGGGCTTCGAAACTCTTGTTGAAGCGGGTTACGCACCAGAAATGGCTTACTTCGAATGTCTACACGAACTTAAATTGATCGTTGACTTAATGTTCGAAGGCGGTATCGCGGACATGAACTACTCTGTATCTAACAATGCTGAGTACGGTGAATACGTTACTGGTGTTGAAGTAATCAACGAACAGTCTCGTGAAGCGATGCGCAATGCGCTTAAACGTATTCAATCTGGTGAATATGCGAAGATGTTCATCCAAGAAGGTGCGTTAAACTACCCATCTATGACTGCTCGTCGTCGTCAAAATGCTGCTCACGGTATCGAAGTAACTGGTGCTAAATTGCGTGCGATGATGCCTTGGATTCAAGCAAACAAAATCGTTGATAAAGAAAAGAACTAAGTTCTCGAATCATCTGATTTGAATGCGAAAGCCCACTCAAAATGAGTGGGCTTTTTTTGTCTTAAAAAATGGATCAGATTATTAATTAAAATTGTGTGCCTCAAGGTAAGGCAGTGTTTTTCATTTCTTGTATTTTATTCAAAGTATGGCACTGCTTCCTTGCACTTCGTAAAAAAAACAGTGTTTTGTACTCGTTCATACCTTGGATTATTGATAATAGGTTACCACTATTTTAGAAACTTTGAATTCTGAGACTTGCCTTTTCGTAATGCATTGAAAAAAAAGACGACAGGCATGATAAAAATAGTCATTAAAAAGTAACTCAATGACAGGTAGATTAAGTTGCAGTCGACAGAGGCTTAGCTAAACAGAATAATCAGTATCTAACAAGAACACTTAATAACTCAAGGATTGAGGTTGGGAATGAAATTAACGTTTGTATGTTACTTATTGGCGATCTTGCCAATCTGTGGATGGGCGCAACAAACAACTGATATTGAGCAAAAAACGCCAAATAGTGATGCTGAGCTTGTCTTAGATAATGTTCGCATATCAATGCAACGCTTACTTCCCTCAAAGACAACGTCACTATCCAATTTAAAGGGGAGCAAAAAGGCGATCAAGTTTTTTTAAAGCAGAACAACCGAGTGATGATTCAAATGCAATTCAAGAGTTGAAAGGACAGCTTAACTATAAAACGAATGTATTTAAATCTACATTGGTCAATCATGCAGGTGTGATTCGAACAAAGAAATTCGAGCCTGCTTTTAAAGTAAAAAATACGTCTGATGTGAGTTTTAATTTCTATGGCATATCTAAAGCTGACCATCCTTTCAAACGATTAATGACACGTATCGAGGTGTTTGACAAAGTCAATCAAAAAAGATTGCAAATACTTGAAGGCTTTCAAGCGTTTCCCAATAGTATTGGTTATATGGGTGTGAATTTTGATGGTTACTATGATGTAGTGCTCTCTGATCTGTCAGAGGATAAAACGCTTCAAGATCGTCGTTTTATTTACTGGATTTATGATTCTGTTCAACAAAAATTTAACCGTGCAGAGCATTATGAGCAAATCGTTGGATTTCCACTATTACATGGTGATAAACAGCACATCGATTTTTCTAATGGACAGGTTTATACAATTGTTGAAGTCATTTTGAAACCAGTTTCAGTAAATGCTGAACAAGAAACTAAACAATTAGCAGATCGGACATCATTAGAATCCTCTGTAGCACTTCAAGGAGAAAACTTGGAAAAACGGATTGAAGAACCACCAGTTAACTTTGGTCAAGAGCAAGAGAATGAGCTAGGCAGCGATGTAGATCGTGTGCAAGAGCAAGAGCCTTAAAAATGTGAAAATCTGAATGAGCCTTATGACAAGGCTGTCATGAAACCATCATCATATTGAAATTATGTTCTTTTAAATTTTAGGGATAACATTAATAAAAGGTGTGATGATGGCACTCCTAAACATGCAAGTCATAAAACAAAAAAAACTCTTTGAATTATTGGATATCAAAAAAAATACGTCATTTGAGGATTTTATTCTTCTTCCTGATGCTGATCAGCATAAACGACATCCTCAATTAAAAATTGCCATTGTGACTGAGACATGGTCACCAGAGATTAATGGTGTTGCAAACTCACTGATGAATTTATGTCTGGGTTTGCAGAAGCGAGGTCATCAAATTTTGTTGATACGTCCCCAACCCAAAGTGAAATCTAAACGGTTTAAACCTGATGCAGAGTGTTGGGTGCATGCTCAAGCGATTCCGAAATATCCCACCTTACAGTTCGGTTGGCCACAGTTTTCTAAAATCTCAAAAGCGGTTGAGGTATTTAAGCCAGATGTTGTGCATATTGTGACAGAGGGACCATTGGGATTTGCGAGTCTAATGGTAGCTAAATCTCAGAATATTCCTGTTTCAAGTGGTTTTCACTCTGCCTTTCAAGAGTTTAGTCGATACTTTGAGTTTCCTTTTCTCGTTAAACCTATCTCAAAATATTTAACATGGTTTCACAATAAGACAGACGTGACTTGTGTGCCAAGTTTAGATACACAGCATGCTTTAAAACAAATGGGAGTAAGCGGTGAGTTAAGGGTGGTGGGGAGAGGTGTTGATACCCAATTATTTAATCCGAATAAAAGATCGGAGTTGCTCAGAGAGCAATGGAATGCAAATGAGCATACACGAGTTCTGATTTCCGTTGGTCGGTTGTCACCTGAAAAAGAAGTAGACCAGATTATTCGGACTTTTTTGAAAAAGAAAGGTGAAGTTGATCATTATACTAAATTGGTAATTATCGGAGATGGGCCAGATCGAGTAAGGCTTGAAGACCTTGCGAATCATCACCCTGATATTATTTTTATGGGAAGTTTGACTGGTGATGATTTGGCATGTGCATATGCCAGTGCAGATGTGTTTATTTTTCCAAGTCAAGTTGAAACCTTTGGAAATGTCGCGCTTGAAGCATTGGCAAGTGGCTTGCCTGTGGTGGCTTATGATTATGCATGTGCCAAACTGCATGTTGTGCACAATGAAACGGGATGGCTGATCCCTCTCGGTGATCTAGATATGTTCGAACGAGCAATGACAGCAACATTGAATCAACCCGATTTAAAAATAATGGGTGAGAAAGCGCATCTTGCAGTTGCTGCAACAGGATGGTTGAAACCTGTTATTGATTTTGAGCAAGCATTATTTTTTGCTGCGCATCGTACTTTATTTCACTAAATTATTCTGAATTCGTAGTTTCTTGTCGCGTGTTTGAGGGTGGTCGGTGAATCAGTCATCTATTCTAATTATGACAAGTATTTAATGAAATCATCATCATAATGAAATGATCCATCTCTAAAGTAAAAGTATGAAAAAAAATACAAAAGAGGTGTGATGATGGGAATCATGGACACTGTATTGCCTAGATCGACAACGCAATATGATCACCAGAGGCTAAAATTTAAAAATCAAAACTCCGATCGGGGTGTATCGGTGCTTGAGCAATTGGGGCGATCTAGATTAAAAATAGCTGTCGTTACGGAGACATGGCCGCCAGAACTGAATGGTGTTTCATTGTCTTTACTACAGATTTGCAAAGGTCTACAGAAGCTTGGTCACAAAATTCTATTGGTACGACCTTCACAAAAACAAATATGTTCGGAATTTTCACCGAACCGTGAGTGTTTGGTGAATGGTCAAACCATTCCGAAATATGCCCATATGCAATTTGGTTGGCCACAGTATGGCAAAGTGGCTAAAGCATTTGATGAATTTCAACCAGATTTGGTGCATATCGTGACGGAAGGACCATTAGGTTTAGCGGTACTTCAGCTCTCAAAAAACAAAAAGATTCCTGTGAGTAGTGGTTTTCATTCTGCTTTTCATGACTTTAGTCGTTTTTATGATCTTGCTTTTATGGTCAAGCCGATTCAGCACTATCTCAAATGGTTTCATAACAATACGCAATTGACCTGTGTACCAAGTCAGGACTCGGCTGATGCGATACGTAACTTTGGTGTTACATGTCAAGTTGAAGTGATTAAGACTGGGGTGGATGTTGAAAAGTTTTCACCTACTTTTCGAAGTGTGCAACTCAGACGACAATGGGATGCTTGTGAGAATACAACTGTGCTGCTTTATGTTGGTCGTGTTTCACCTGAAAAAGAGATTCAGGTGTTAATTGATGCCTATTTAAAACTTAAAACACAAACAACGCGCAGATTTAAGTTGGTCATCGTGGGGGATGGGCCCGATTATTCGCGTTTGGTTCGTCAAAGCAAGCATACCGATATCATCTTTACTGGAAGCTTAAGTGGTACAAATCTTGCTGAATCATTTGCAAGCGCAGATGTATTTGTTTTTGCCAGTCAAGTAGAGACTTTTGGCAATGTCGTGCTGGAAGCGATGGCGAGTGCATTGCCTGTCGTTGCTTATGATTATGCTTGTGCTAAGCAGTATTTAGATGCGGAAACAGCATGGTTAGCACCTTTGGGTGAGCCTGCAACCTTGGTTCAATATATTGTTAATCTGCCCCAGAACAAACGCTTGCATGCAATGGGGATGCAAGCAATGAAAAAAGTACAACAAGTCGGATGGCAACATCCAGTTCAACAACTCGAACATGCATTTTATCGTGTCGTGCAGCAGAAAACGCTCACGGCCTGAACGATAGGAGTAGAGTGAAATGAATTTTAAAAATACCAAAATAAAAATACTCGATCTTGATCTAAGAGGATGTCTCTATTTCAATAATCTATCGCATACACAAAGTATTGCGCTCATATTTAAAATTATTAGTCGGCTCGGAGATGGAGTTTTTTGGTACATGATGGTGGCGTTGGTGTGGCTACTGCAAGGACCGCAATACACTATTCAAATTTTATATATTGTTGTAGCTGCTTCGTTAGGTACGCTGATTTATAAAATTTTAAAAACAAAAACAGTACGTCCACGACCATACCAAGTTCACCAAGTTATTCATATTGGCGAAAGACCACTAGATCATTTTAGTTTTCCTTCTGGTCATACATTGCATGCAGTAATGGCAACAATCGTATTGGGTTATGTAGAGCCTGTCTTGCTGGTGATGATGATGCCATTTACCATTTTGGTTGCGTTGTCGCGCATGGTATTGGGATTGCATTATCCAACTGATGTTTTAGTCGGTGCCTTGATTGGGGCGACGGTTGCTAGTGGTATTATCTTGGCTGCTCCAGCATTGAATATCATATTGTGAGGGAGGTTGATTGCATGATAAGGCGTACAAAAGCAATATAATTGTACGTCTTGATTTGCTTTTTGCTAAAATTAAGCCATGCATTCACCAAAGATGATTTAGGAATAAGTATGGGTTTACGTTGGACAGACACCCTTGATATCGCAATTGAACTGTATGAAGCCCATCCAGATGTAGATCCACAATGGATCCGTTTTACTGATCTTCATGCATGGGTTTGTGCGCTTCCAGAGTTCGAAGATGATCCAAACAAATCAACAGAAGGATTGTTAGAAGCAATTCAAATGGCTTGGATTGACGAAGCTCGATAATTCATCGATCGAAAAAAACCATTTTTTTACACGCGAAAAGCAGATAATCGCGCATTATTCGGTATAATGCGCCAAAATTTTCATGTCAATTTGACTAAAGGAGCCAATCATGGCTATTGAACGTACTTTATCTATCGTTAAACCAGATGCAGTTGCTAAAAACCACATCGGTGACATTTTTGCTCGTTTCGAAAAAGCTGGTCTTAAAATCGTTGCGACTAAAATGAAACATTTAACTCAAGCTGAAGCTGAAGGCTTCTATGCTGAGCACAAAGAACGTGGTTTCTTTGCTGACCTCGTTGCGTTCATGACTTCTGGTCCAGTTGTTGTATCAGTTCTTGAAGGTGAAAACGCAGTTCTTGCTCACCGTGACATCCTTGGCGCTACTAACCCTAAAGAAGCTGCTCCAGGTACAATTCGCGCTGACTTCGCTGTAAGCATCGACGAAAATGCTGCTCACGGTTCTGACTCTGTAGCATCTGCTGATCGTGAAGTTAACTACTTCTTCGCTCAAACTGAGATCGCTCCACGTACTCGTTAAATCGCAGTATTCAAACCAGATAAGTGCTATACTGCTTATCTGGTTTTTTTATTTCTGAAAGATTTTATTGCTTGAAAATTGAGCATGTTCTTTTATCCCACATTATGGTTTAGGTAATACTCATGAATTCTGAAGTTGTCGCTTCATCCGTCAATTTAGATGAACAACAGCCCACTACTGTTCAAGTACAGCAGGCTGATACTGTACAGAAAGTGAATTTACTTGGCCTGTCACGTCCGCAAATGGAAAAATTCTTTGAGGATATGGGGGAGAAAAAGTTCCGTGCGGGTCAGGTGATGAAATGGATTCATCAGTTCTTCGTTACTGATTTTGCTGAAATGACTAATATTTCAGGGAAATTACGTGAAAAACTTGAAAAGATTTGTGAAATTAAAGCACCAGAAGTCGTGCATAAAAACTATTCTAAAGATGGAACACGTAAGTGGGTATTCCGTGTAGGTGATGGTGCGGGTTCTTTGGTTGAAACAGTACTGATTCCTGCTGAGGATAAAACGGGTTCGCGTAAAACCTTATGTATTTCATCACAAGTCGGTTGTGCTTTGGACTGTTCGTTCTGTTCAACCGGAAAACAAGGTTTCCAACGCGATTTAACTCAGGCTGAAATTATTGGTCAGTTGTGGATGGCGAACTATTCCTATATGGAAGATGTGCCTGTTGCTGAACGTGAGCGCTCTGTGACCAACGTGGTAATGATGGGTATGGGCGAACCATTATTGAACTATGATGCTGTGCTTAACTCAATGCGTATCATGCTTGATGATTTCGCCTATGGAATGTCTAAACGCCGTGTCACATTGTCAACGTCAGGGGTTGTGCCGAAGATAGATCAATTGGCTCAAGACATTGATGTTGCGCTTGCAATTTCATTGCATGCAACCAATGATGAGTTACGTAACGAATTAGTGCCGATTAATAAAAAATATCCGTTAGAACAACTCATTGCAGCGTGTCAGCGTTATATCACTAAAGATGGTAATGAAAGTGCACGTAAGCATGTCACGATTGAATATGTCATGTTAGACGGGGTCAACGATCATCCTGAACATGCACAGCAGATGATTAAGTTGTTGAAAAATTTACCAAGTAAAATTAACTTGATTCCATTTAATCCATTCCCACATGCACCATACGGGCGTTCGAGCCGAAATCGCATCATTTCTTTCCAAAAAACTTTGTCTGATGCTGGTTTTGTGTGTACGATTCGTCAGACACGTGGGGATGATATTGACGCAGCTTGTGGTCAATTGGTTGGTCAAGTGGCTGACCGTACTCGTCGTGCAGAACAATGGAAGAAAAAAGTGCTAGAACGTAATGAAATTATGCGTTCACAAGGCTAGTTGTATCATTTAGATGTGAATGATTAAAAAGAGGGAGGCATCATTTGAGCAAGCCGATGTATAAAAAAATAGTCATGACGATGACAGTCGCTTTATCTGGATTGCTTTTCTTTGGATGCCAAACTACCAGTGGCGATGCGAGCAAAAAGGATCCTGAGAAATCAGTGAAAGTTCGTACCCAAATGGCGGCTGAATATATTCGGAATGGGAATTTAGATGCTGCCAAACGTGTGCTTGATCAGGCATTAGAGGTTAATTCGCGCGATTCAACTGCAAATATGATGATGGGGGTGTTGCTTCAGCAAGAAGGAAGTGACATCAACATGCAACGTGCAGATCATTATTTTTCTCGTGCTATTTCAATTGATCCTAAAAATGCGCAAGCACGTAACAACTATGGTACGTATTTGTATCAAGTGAAACGATATAATGATGCTGTTAAACAGCTTTCAATTGCAGGCGCAACGCTTGGATATGACCAACGTCATCGTGCATTAGAAAACCTTGGACGGATTTATCTCATTCTAGGGGATATACCGAATGCTGAAAAAACGTTCAAACAAGCACTGCAAGTCAATCGTGACTCGACTGTTTCAATGATAGAGTTAGCAGAGATATTTTATCTGCAAAAGAATAATATTGCCGCGCGTCAGCTATATGAGCAATTTGTACTCAAAGTTGGCCAGCAAAATCAAGGTGCGAGAGCACTCTGGATTGGTTTACGTATCGCACGTGCCAATGGTGATAGAACGGGAATGTATGTGCTGGTGAATCAGTTGCGTACTTTATTTCCAAATAGTCAAGAATTTCAACGTTATTTGCAATTACAGTTCAATACTGAGGCCGTATGGAAGTAAATCCTAATTCACAGCAACCTACTGGTTCAAACGTAGCACCTAATGCTTTAGGAAATATTCAACGCCCTGGCGAGTATTTGCGTCAAATCCGTATTTCTCAACAACGTGATCTGGTCAAAGTTGCTGGTGATTTAAAAATGCCAGTAAAAACGCTTGAAGCGTTAGAGCAAGACGAATACAAATCTTTGCCAGAAGCGACTTTCATTAAGGGATATTATCGTTCGTATGCGAAGTATCTCAAAGTTGATGCCTCTGCTTTAATTCAACGTTTTGATGAAATCTATCAAAATGATACAGGTTTACTGCCAAATCATGCTTTGAACAATTCTCCAATTAAAATTATGGGGAAACTTCCTGGCTCGAAAAGTGTACGTAACCGCAAGTGGATTAAACGCATCGTGATTGCGTTAATTATTTTGGGCGTGGCTTGGCTATTAATCTCCGCAATCCAAAAATGGGCGGCTAAAGGCGATTCGTCAAATACTGATACGAATCAGTCCAATAATGTCCAAATTCTGACCTTAAACAATGGTACAGGCACAACTGAAGCAGTATCAGGCGATACGATGAATCTCAGTTTTAGCCGCCCTACATCAGTACACATTGTTGACAGTACGGGTAAAGTTTTAGCAACTGGACGCCAATCAACTGCGATTAGTTTGAATGGACAGTCTCCATTCCAAATTCGATTAGATGATGCTCAAGCCGTTTCATTAAGTTTAAATAATGAAAATATTTCATTGTCACCATATACCGTAAACGGAAAAGCTGAATTCCGTTTATCACGTTAATGGGTTAAAGGTAAAACGATGATCGAGAATCCGATTCGACGCAAACCAACACGTAAAATTCGCGTAGGTTCTGTGTATGTGGGTGGCGATGCGCCAATCAGTATTCAAAGCATGACCAATACTGAAACTTGTGATGTAGCTGCAACAGTTGCACAAATTCAACGTTGTGTGGATGCTGGCGCAGATATTATGCGTGTGTCTGTACCGAGTATGGAAGCCGCTGCTGCTTTTGGAGAAATCCGTAAACAAGTGCAAGTTCCACTCGTTGCCGATATCCATTTTGACTATAAAATTGCTTTGGCTGTTGCAGATTTGGGTGCAGATTGTCTGCGTATCAACCCAGGGAATATCGGTTCAGAAGCAAAAATTCGCGAAGTGGTTGCTGCGGCTCGTCACAACGATATTTCAATGCGAATTGGTGTCAATGCAGGCTCTCTCGAAAAAGATATTCAAAAGAAATATGGTGAGCCAACAGGTCAAGCTTTGCTTGAGTCAGCAATGCGTCATATTGATATTTTAGATCGTTTGGATTTCCAAGAGTTTAAAGTGTCAGTGAAAGCATCGAATGTCTTTTTGACGATGGATGCTTATCGCTTGTTGTCACAACAAATTGACAACCCGTTACATTTAGGAGTGACTGAAGCTGGAATTTACCGTACTGGTTCGGTGAAGTCGGCAATTGCACTGGGCGGATTGTTAATGGAAGGCATTGGCGACACCATGCGAATTTCATTAGCAGCGGAACCTGAGGAAGAAATCAAAATTGGTTTTGATATTCTTAAATCTTTGGGCTTGCGTTCAAATGGTATTAACTTTATTGCTTGCCCAAGTTGTTCACGTCAAGAATTCAATGTCATCAAAGTGATGCAAATGCTTGAAGAGCGTTTGGAAGATGTGCGTACTCCAATGGATGTTTCTGTCATCGGGTGTAAAGTCAACGGTCCTGGTGAAGCTAAAGAAGCTGATATTGGTGTAGTGGGTGCAAGTCCACGTTCACTGGTGTATCGTAATGGTGAAAAGAGTCATTTAATTGACACAAATCAATTGGTTGATGAAATCGAAAATATGGTTCGTCAACGTGTTAACGAGCTTGAAAAAGCTAAATCAAAAGAGATTATTCGCACAGGTTTTTCTGAGTAGATCATGAGTTCAATCGTCGCAATCAAAGGTTTTAATGACATTCTCCCAACGCAAACCCCAGCTTGGAGACGTCTTGAACAGCATCTGTCTGGTTTGATGGATGCCTATGGCTATCAACAAATTCGTTTGCCGATGGTTGAACAGACAAACTTGTTCAAGCGTTCTATTGGTGATGCAACGGATATCGTTGAAAAAGAGATGTATACGTTCTTAGATAAAGGTAATCCTCCTGAGTCTTTGACCTTACGTCCTGAAGGTACTGCGGGTTGTGTACGTGCTATGCTCGAACATAATTTGCTTCGTGGTGCGACACCGCGTGTTTGGTATATTGGACCGATGTTCCGTTATGAAAAACCGCAAAAAGGTCGTTACCGTCAATTCCATCAATTTGGTGTGGAAACGTTTGGTGTTGCAACTCCTGATCAAGATGCTGAACTGATTTTGATGACTGCGCGTCTGTGGAAACGGATGGGTGTTGCGGACAAAGTTCAATTAGAGCTCAATACTTTAGGTGAGTCAGATGAGCGTGCAGCTTATCGCGCAGCCTTGGTTGAGTTTTTAGAATCACATAAGTCAGATTTAGATGAAGATTCGCAGCGTCGTTTAACGACGAATCCACTGCGTATTTTGGACTCTAAAGATGCAAAAACTCAAAGCATTTTAGAAAATGCGCCTAAACTTCATGACTTTATGGGTGAAGAGACGCTGGCACATTTCCAACAATTACAGCAATATCTAACCGATGCAGGTATTTCATTTGTCATTAATCAAAAGTTGGTTCGTGGCTTGGATTACTATAATAAAACTGTATTTGAATGGACGACGACACATCTGGGTTCACAGGGTACGGTTTGTGCTGGTGGTCGTTATGATGGTTTAGTGGGTCAGTTAAAAGGTAAACCAGATCAATCGGTTCCTGCGGTTGGTTTTGCAATGGGTATTGAGCGTTTATTGCTTCTTTTAGAACAAGTAGAAGACAATATACCAGTACGTGATTGTGAAGTATTTTTACTTGCAGATCCTGCGACGCAAGGTAAAGCTTTAGTTTTGGCTGAGCAAATTCGAGATCAACTTGAAGCTGCAAGTAGTTCAGTGCGTCTGAAAGTTGGCTCTCAAGGTTCGATGAAAAGTCAAATGAAAAAAGCGGATCAGTCCGGTGCAATTTATGCCTTAATCTTTGGTGAGCGTGAAGCTGAGGCTCAACAACTTTCAGTCAAAGAGTTGGCTACAGCAGAGCAGACACAAGTAGCGGTCAATGACATTGTGCCGTTCATCATTGATAAACTATCTTCAAAATAAATTTAAGAACATAAGGAAAGGGCGATCATATGAGCGCAATGACTGACGAAGAACAACTGCATACAGCTAAGTCGTTTTTTAAGAAATATGGATCGGCGTTGATTACGCTGATTCTTCTTGCCCTGATCGCCTTTTTCGGATGGGAATATTGGAAGAAGAAAAACGTAGCAGAAGATCAAATACAGACTGCTAAAGTACAGCTCTTAGTTGATGAAGCGAAAGCTGCAACAACTGATCCTAAAGTAGCGACTGCTTTGGATGGAACTGCAGAAAAAATTGTAAAAGAAAATCCTGATTCGATTCATGCGGTTCAAACGCAATTTGTAATGGCAAAATTGGCTTATGATCAAGAGAATTATGCCAAAGCTGAACGTGAATTGAAAAAAATTGAAAATGCTCAAATCAAAGATGAAGGTTTACAACACATCATTAAGCTTCGTTTAGCAGATGCTCAACTGGCACAAAAAAAATATGATGAGGCTTTAAAAACATTGTCTGGTTTGACTTTGCCCGCTTTCAAAACAACTGTAGATGAAGCACGTGGCGATATTTATATTGCTAAGAATGATATTGAAAATGCGAAAAAAGCTTATCAGAGCGCGTGGGATAACTTAATTGCAACTAAACAAGAACGCCAAATCTTACAAATTAAACTCGAAAGTGTTGGCATATTAGTAGAAGATCCTGAAATTGAGCGCCCAATTTTAGATATACAAACGGATGAGTCTTAATGGATAGAAAGTATAAAATTTCTTTTGTTCTAGCGACATTGTCGTGTGCACTAATGGCGTGTACAAGCAATACGGTGAAAGAAGAAAAGGTGAAACCTAATCCGTTGCCTAAAATTCAGCAATCGGTGAGCTTAGCACCTATTTTTTCACATAATGTTTCAGCGACGGATGCTGCTGATCCATTGCGTTTGAGAATGGCGAATGATCAAGGTGTTTTATACTTTTTAGATCCTAAGGGACTGGTTTCTGCATATCAAGGTAAGCAGCGTGTCTGGGAAAAACAAGTTACCAAGCTTGGTTTAAGTTCAGGTGTTGAAGCGGCCAATGGGTTAGTGATCGTCGGCAACAAGAAAGGTCAACTGTTTGCTCTCGATCAAAAAACGGGTGATATCCGTTGGACTGCGCAATTAAGTGGTGCAATTTTGAGTGCGGCCCTTATTCAGACTGGTCGAGTGATCGTTGTTGCAAATGACGGTACGGTGTTTGGTCTGGATGAAAAAACAGGTCAACAAGTGTGGACCTATCGTATGCCAAACGAACAATTGAGCTTACGCGGTCAAGCTTCACCTGTGCGCTTAGACCCACGAACAGTGTTAGTGGCCTCGTCAAATGCATACGTGTACGCAATTGATAGTCTCACTGGAACTTTGCGTATGCAAAGACGTGTGGCAGTCAGCGATGGTCGTTCTGATATACAGCGTTTAGTTGATGTGGATGCAGATCCAATCGTTGCAGGACAATTGGTTGTAACCACTAGCTATCAAGGCCAAGTCACTGTACTAGATCTAGTTTCGCAACGTGTGATTTGGAGTGAAGATGCAAGCAGTATTAATCGTGCTGAAGTTGCAGGTCGCCAAGTCTTCGTCACGCAAACAGATGGTAAAATTGTATCGTTTGATCTGGTGACGGGTCAGCCGTTATGGACTAATGATCAATTGCTTAACCGTCAATTAAGCAACCCCGTAATGTTAGGTCAGTATTTAGTGGTAGGTGATTATGAGGGGGTACTCCACCTTGTAGATCCTAAAAATGGTCAACTTGTTGGTCGTGAAAAAACGCGTGGTGAAGTACGTTCGTTACGTGTAGTAAACAATCAGCTTTACTCAGTGACACGTACAGGCGCACTTACAATTTGGCAGAATCGTTAATTTTTTCTCTGCTTATGGTAAACTAGTCGCTGAATACATATTTTAAGTTCGGGGTGTTGAATTTTCAGACCCCGACATTTTTATTTTTAAGTAGATGATTCGTCTAACTTCTTCCACAGTTTCTGATGTTCAGGCCAATTGAGTTGGCTGATCTTGTTAAAGGTTAATCTATGAAACCCGTTATTGCGCTCATTGGTCGTCCGAACGTCGGAAAATCAACGCTGTTTAACCAGATTACCAAAAGTCGTGACGCGCTTGTTGCAGACTTTGCCGGTCTTACTCGTGACCGTAAATATGGTGATGCAGTTTATCAAAATAAATCATTTATCGTTGTGGATACTGGCGGTATCGGTGAAAACGAAGGTGGGATCGACTCTTACATGGCAGAGCAGTCTAAAACTGCGATTCATGAAGCAGATATGATTATCTTTGTTGTCGATGCGCGTGCAGGTCTTCTAGCTTCTGATGAACAGATTGCGCGTGAGTTACGTACACTCGGTAAAAAAGTATTTTTAGTTGCCAACAAAGTCGATGGTGTCCATGCAGAGGCAGCATTGGTTGAGTTTTTTAAGTTGGGTATGGGTGAACCGATGCAAGTGGCTGCAAGCCATGGGCGTGGTGTTCAACAAATGCTCGAAGAAGTGCTTGAAGATGTGCCAGAAGATGACCTAAGTGAACAGCGTGATGAAGATACTGGGCTTCGTCTAGCGATTATCGGTCGTCCGAACGTAGGTAAGTCAACATTAGTTAATCGCCTGTTAGGTGAAGAACGTGTCGTTGCTTTTGACCAGCCTGGTACTACACGTGACTCAATTTACATCCCATTTGAGCGTGATGGTCGAAAATATACGCTCATTGACACTGCCGGTGTTCGTCGTAAAGGTAAAGTGGATGAAATGATTGAGAAATTCTCAATCGTAAAGACTTTACAAGCAATGAAAGATGCCAACGTTGTCGTTGTTGTTGTTGATGCGCGTGAAGGTATTGTTGAGCAAGACTTGCATTTGATTGGATATGCGATTGAAGCTGGTCGTGCGATGGTGATTGCGATCAATAAATGGGACAATATGTCAGAATATGATCGCAAACAATGTAAATTGGATGTTGAGCGTCGTTTTGACTTTATTCCATGGGCAAAAATCCATTTAATTTCTGCTTTGCATGGTACAGGTGTGGGTGAGCTTTATCCTTCAATCCACCGTGCATATGAATCTTCACGTTTGAAAGTATCTCCAGCGAAAATCACTGAGATCTTAAAAGATGCAACAGACGCGCATCATCCACCTAAAGTTCAAGGCCGTGCAATTAAAATGCGTTATGCGCATATCGGTGGTCAAAACCCGCCTACGATTGTGATTCACGGTAATAAAGTTGATAAAACCCCAGCTGACTATCGTCGTTACTTAGAAAACGTGTTCCGTAAAGTGTATAAACTAGAAGGTACACCTGTAAAAATTGAATTCAAAACTTCAGAAAACCCATTTGAAGGTCGTAAATCTCAAATTGACGAGCGTACTGCGGCACGTAAACGTCGTTATGTACAGAAGTTTAAGAAAGCCGAGAAGAAGTTCAAACGCGGTTAATCAATTGTAAATTTAGTCCAGAAAGCCCAAATGTGAAGTTTGGGCTTTTTTTATCATGCGAATAAATTAAGATAAATGGAATCACTGAGAACGTTATTATGACCCGTCATATTCAAATTGATATTTCAAAAATTTCTTCTTTTTTTCAAGTTCCTGAAAATCTCACACGCACAGAAGAAATTAGTCTTAGAAAAAAAATGATTTACCAATATCGCAACAGCTTACTAGGAAGTAAATTAAACAGAACAATAAAAAATGAGGATATTGACCAAACGAAAGATGGAAAACCTTTTTTGAAAAAAATCTCAAACTTTGAGTTTAACCATAGTCATAGTCAACATTATTATGCTTTAGTTACATCACATCATATTCGAGATTTGGGTGTGGATATTGAGGAGCTGAATCGATCAATTCGATTCGAAGCTTTAGCCAAACATGCATTTCATCCACTGGAATATGCGATATGGGCAGAATTGGATTTTGATTCTCGCTATTGGTTTAAAGTCTGGACCATTAAGGAAGCAATTTTGAAGGCACATGGGATGGGAATCCGTATGAGCTTAAATGAGTTGAATACCAATGCCCATACCACACACATGGGTGGGGTTTGTGAGCATCCAGTCTTAGGGGTATTTGCTTATCAGAATTTTGAAATCATGGATTGTATGCTGACAGTCGCATGGCGAAGTGAATACTCTTGCCGTGGTTTTGCAATTCCTCAAATTCAAATCACTCAACATTAAAAAAGCCCATCATTTGATGGGCTTTTTGTATTGAATGTTTATTGAGGAATTTCTTCTTCCTCTTCAAATTCAGGTTTTACTTGAACAATAAAGTCTTGGCGGTTCAGACCACGCCACAATGCAAATGCAGTACCGATATAAATCGAAGAATATGTTCCGACAAAAACACCGACAAACATTGCAATCGAGAACCATTTCAAACCATCGCCGCCCATGATCATCATAGCAACGACCACAAGCAATAGCGTCATCGAAGTGTGGATGGTACGACGTAAGGTTTCAGTCAATGCAATATTGATGATCTCAAGAGGTTCTGCCCCACGAATTTTACGGAAGTTCTCACGAATACGATCCGAGACAACAATATTATCGTTTAATGAGAAACCAATAATCGCTAGAAGAGCAGCTAAAACGGTTAGGTCAAATGGCCACTGCATCAATGCAAAAATACCAAGAGTCACGATAATATCGTGAAATAGCGATAGAACTGCACCCATTGCCAACTTGAATTCGAAGCGAATCGTCACATAAATCAGCATGATAATCAGAGCCAAAGCCACAGCACCTGCTGATTTAATGTAAAGTTCGTTTCCGACTTGACCACCAACAACATCTACCTTAGGTACAGTCACGGTATTATTGTCTAATTGAACTGCGGTGGTAATTGATTTGGTTAGATCTTCCGCTTCAATATCTTCTTGTACGGGCATACGAACCATTAAATCTCGTTCAGAACCTAAGGTTTGAACAACAGCATCATTAAAACCCGCATCACTTAATGCTTGCGTCACTTCAGAGGGTTTTACAGGATTGGCATAATTCAGTTCAGCTGCAACACCGCCAGTAAAGTCTAATCCTAAATTCAGACCTTTAGTCGCGATAAAGAAGATACTTGCAATAGTCAGGATGATTGAAAGCCAAGCTGCTGGCTTTGCAATCTTCATGAAAGGAATTACGCGTTCGTTGTCTGGACGGCCGTATTGTTTTGATTCGAGTTGAGTATTTTCAGTCATGATAGATCTCCTAAATGCTCAACTTTTTCAAGTTACGTTTTTTACCGTAAATGATCTGTACAATTGCACGGGTTACTGTAATCGCAGTAAACATCGAGCAAACAATACCAATCATGAGTGTCACGGCAAATCCTTTGATCGGACCAGTACCAATGGCAAAGAGGATAAATGCAACAAGGAATGTGGTTAAGTTCGAGTCAAAGATGGTGTTATAAGCTCGATCATAACCTGCAACAATCGCCTGTTTAGGCGATGCTCCCCATTTGATTTCCTCGCGTATTCGCTCGCAAATTAGAACGTTTGCATCCACCGCCATACCGATGGTAATAACGATACCTGCAATACCTGGCAGCGTTAATGAAGCACCGATCCAAGACATAACCGTCAAGATCATTGCTAAGTTGAATACTAGAGCGAAGTTCGCAATAACACCGAATAAGCGGAAGAATACCACCATCCAAATTGCGACCAAGATGAATCCAATTTGAGTGGATAGTACACCCTTATCGATGTTTTCTTGACCTAAGCTTGGACCGATAACACGCTCTTCAACAAAGTACATTGGCGCAGCGAGCGCACCTGCACGAAGCATTAAAGCTAGCTCAGCTGCTTCTTGGGGTGAATCTAAACCAGTAATACGGAACTGTGAACCCAGTACTGCTTGAATATTTGCTGCATTAATGACGAAAGATTCAGTATATGGTGTGCGTACTTCAGTTTGTGCACCTGTTTCAGGATCTTCAACGTAACTGATACGTTGTTTATTCTCAATGAACAGTACCGCCATACGCTTACCAACAGCGCTACGAGTCGCATCTGACATTAACTTACCACCTGCATTATCAAGGGTAATGTTAACTTCTGCTGTACCACTATCTTGTCCAAAGCCTGAAGAAGCATTTTGTACACGCTCACCCGTCAGAATACGATTACGGTTAAGTAAAAGTTCACGACCACTGTCTAAAGATTCATAGGCGAATACTTCTGTCCCTGGAGGTAAGGGTTGACCATTATATTTCCCTGAATAAGGATCAATATATTGATCATTTAGATCAGACACCAAACGGAATTCTAAGTTTGCTGTACGACCTAAGATACGTTTTGCTTCAGCTGTGTCTTGGACACCTGGTAATTCAACCACAATACGGTTGCTACCTTGGGTTTGAACCAATGCTTCTGCAACACCAAGTTCATTAATACGATTACGAAGTGTTGTTAAGTTTTGATCTAACGCATACGACTGAATTTCTTGCTTTGTGGTATCTGTATAGGTTAAACGAAGACTGGCACCATTTTCAGTTGCAAGTGCTTGTTGAGTATATTTATTGCCGTTACGACGAAGTTGATCCATCGCTGCTGCACGATCTTCATTGTTAGCAAATTGAACAGTGATCGCATTGTTATTCAATGAAAGACTATTGAATTTGATCTTGTTCTCACGGAATTCGCGTCGCAAATCAGCAGCCGATGTTTCCATGCGCTGCGCAATCGCTTTGTCCATATCCACCTCAAGGAGGAAGTGGACACCACCACGCAAATCAAGACCAAGTTTCATTGGTCGTGCACCGATTTTCTGTAACCATTCAGGTGTTGTTGGCGCGAGGTTTAATGCAACAACATAGTTTTCACCCAGACCTTCACGTAGGATATCTTTTGCTTTTAATTGGGCTTCAGAACTGTCTAAACGTAGAAGGGCAGCATTTTGAGTAAAGCTGTTATTGTGGGATTGGATATTGTTGCTTTTTAATAGTTGCTCTGCTTTTTGAATCACTGTGTCATCAATGACAGAACCAGCTTTTGCACCAGAAATTTGGACAGCTGGTTCATCAGGATACAAACTTGGCAGGGCATATAATGTACTCACGACTAGTACAACTAGAATGAGTAAATATTTCCATGCTGGGTAACGCATTCGCTTTCTTCTTAAAATGAAAAAAGTCGTGCAGCTGCACGACTATTTTATAATTAAAGGTTATTTAGAGTGCCTTCAGGTAATACTGAAATCACACTTGCACGCTGAATTTTAACTTCGTTGCCACGGTTTAATTCAACCACAGCGAAATCACCTTCGAGTTTAGTAATACGGCCCATTAAACCGCCTGCAAAAACGATTTCGCTGCCAACGCCTAAGCTCTCAACCAAAGTGCGATGTTCTTTCGCACGTTTTGCTTGAGGGCGCCAAATTAAGAAGTAGAAAATTGCAATGAATACTGCAATCATCAATAAGTTAGCAACTAAGCTTGGTTGTTGTGCAGCTTCACCAGCTGCGTGTGCAGTCGAAATAAAAAGGCTCATTTCATTTTCCTAAACTAAAAATATCAAAAAAGATGATAAAAAATCGGCTTGTTCAGCAATTTACATTGTCTTTTTGCTCAGCGCAAATACTGATGTATTAATCTTGCGGACAAGGAGGTACTTCAAGCCCACGGCGTGCATAAAAATCGTGAACAAAATCATCAAATGTTCCGTTATCTAATGCATCACGCATCATTTCTGCTAAACGCAAGTAATAACGAAGGTTATGGATTGTGCCAAGCATTGATGCAAGCATCTCACCACATTTTTCTAAATGGTATAGATACGAACGGGTAAAGTTGGTACAGGTGTAACAATCGCAATGCGGATCAAGTGGGCTTTGATCATGGCGGTATTTCGCATTTCGTATACGCACTAAACCGTCCGTAACAAAATAATGTCCATTACGTGCGTTACGAGTTGGCATTACACAATCAAACATGTCTACACCACGACGAACAGCTTCAACGATGTCTTCTGGTTTGCCAACACCCATTAAATAACGTGGTTTATCCGCAGGCATTTGCTCTGGAAGATAATCAAGGACCTTGATCATCTCTTCTTTTGGCTCGCCTACAGAAAGACCGCCAATCGCATAACCATCAAAACCGATTTCTTTTAATCCATTTAGTGATTCTTGGCGGAGGTCTTCATACATGCCGCCTTGAATAATACCAAACAGAGCATTGCGGTTTTTTAACACATCATGATGTTGAGTCTTACAACGCTTTGCCCAACGCAATGAAAGTTGTAGAGATTTCTGAGCTTCTTCGTGAGTCGCTGGATAGGGTGTACATTCATCAAAAATCATCACGATATCTGAATTCAATGTATGTTGAATATCCATCGAAATTTCAGGAGAAAGAAAGACTTTAGAGCCATCAATTGGAGAGCGGAATGTTACGCCGTCTTCTTTGATACTACGCATTGCGCCTAAGCTAAATACTTGGAAGCCACCAGAGTCAGTCAAAATTGGTTTATTCCATTTCATAAAACCATGTAGACCACCGTGCTCACGAATGACATCTAGACCAGGGCGTAGATATAAATGAAAGGTATTTCCTAAAATGACCTGTGATTTAATTTCTTCAATATCACGTGGGAGCATGCCTTTAACAGTACCGTAAGTTCCGACAGGCATAAACATCGGTGTTTCAACGACACCATGTTCCAAGGTTAAGCGTCCGCGTCGAGCGCGACCAGACTGACCTAATTTTTCAAACTTCATAAATTGTCCAAATCGAGGCGAAAAAACAGTTCGCTGATTGATAGCGATAAAGCGCTCTATTTTCCTAGATTCGCGCAGTTTATGCTAGAAAAATTACATTATTCTTAACGACTTGGATTTTTGTTTATGAAAAATTACAAGAGATTCATGATCTTGCTAAACAATGAAGATATCTGCTTATTTTTCGCCCAGCTATACAGTTTTTAGCATATCTTAATATGAATAAATCGTAATGGATAAACAACGTGATTCTCTAAGATATTGCCACTTTTTAAGGTGGAATCCTTATTTGAAATTAGGGCGATAATCAAAATTTTGTTGAGCTTGATGATCTGTAAATGGGCGAATAGGTTTCTTTGCGAGGCTGATACTGTTGATTAAGTTATTTGGAAAAATTTGAATCAAGTTATTAAACTCTTCGACATTTCGATTGAATATTGAAATTGCAGCACTGACATTTTCATTTTGCTCTTGAATGTCATGCATCATTTGGTTGTAAAGCTGATCAGCTTTGAGATCTGGATAATTCTCAACAACCACATTTAAACTTTTCATTAACGACTGACTTAGCGCTTCAATATGCTGAAGCTGAGCTACATCAGTTGATTGTGTATTGAGATTTAGGATTTGTTGGCGTAAGGCTGTGATATTTTCTAATGTTGATTTTTCAAACTCAGTGTATTGAGATAAATTTTGCTCAAGATGCTCTAATGTTTTAATTTTCTGACGTTCAAAATTTGCGACATCTGACCAAGCACGCTGAGAAGCATTCAAATATCTAACGATATTATTTCGAACCCATATTCCCCAAACAATAATCAAAACAAAGATGGAAAGAAAAATGAATAAGCCCACACGCATTACCTAATATGATCGTTATTATGCAACTAAGTTTAGCATGCTCTGTTTGAGTTGTTGATAATTTGGCATGGTTAATGTTCTTAAGTAACCGCGCAAAGCGGATATATTTTTAATGTCTTTGATTTCAAGCTTGTGCGTGACTTCAAATAAATCGCGCTCTCCCAAATAGCACATGATTTGGTCATGAGGGTGGAAAATTAAGTCGCCCTGGTGAAGTCGATAAAATTCAATTAGTTTGAGTGTGGTTGATGGCGTCATGATCTTTGCGAGTTGTAAGCGGTCTGTACCGTAAATCTGAACTTTTTTACGTAGCTCTAAATCGCTGCTCTCCCAGTGCTCTGTATATGGTGCTGTGAACTCTTTCTTTCTACTGGTTGTCGCTAATCCTAGTGGTGATATATCAAATACAAATACGCCCCAATGATGACGTTCAATTTTTTTTAATTTTTGTGGTGTTTTGTTTTGCTCAGGCAGATTGATTTCATCAATAAATCGGTAATGAAAAAGCATAACAGGAAAATCTTGATTTTGCGCGTTTTTCCACGTGGTGGAGGCAAACTTTAAAATATCATTGGCATGGTTACCTTGGTTAAACAAAGGAAATTTTTGCCTTAGCTGACTTATGATCAAGGTGTTATGTCTATTTGTTCCAAGGTGTGATGGCGTTGAATAAGCTTCTATACCGAATTTAAAACCAATCATTCGTTCTTCAAGAAATGAAATCACTTCATGAATAGGTTTATTCGGTTCATAAATTATATATGCAATCAGGATAAGTATCGCCGATGCGCTATATGCCATCCATTTTAATGTGTCAAAAATAGGAAAGAGCGAAAAAACACTGAATATGATGGCAAGCGTAACTAAAAATTTAGGTATGCCATTGTGAAAAAAGAGTTGGGTATTCGATCCCCATGGATGTAATCCTTGCAGGATGTCATCAGAATGTTGAGCAGAACGTCCAAGAGCCCAAAGCCGATCAACACTGGCCATAATTTGCTTGTTCTTTCGGGTGCGAAGGTGAAGCAGTTGCTGAACAGAATCAATCGGCATAGATCAGATCCTAATCTTTTGCTTGGTCAATCAACATTGCGTCACCATAACTAAAGAAACGATAGCGTTCTTTTACAGCATGTTGATACGCATTCAAAATATAATCACGATTGGACAGGGCTGAGACAAGCATTAATAATGTTGATTCTGGAAGGTGGAAGTTAGTAATTAAGCGATCTACTACTTTAAATTCATAACCAGGATAAATAAAAATCTGAGTATCACCAGTCCAGCCCTTCAGTTGGCCATCATTGGCTTGAGCCGCACTTTCAGTTGCCCGTGTTGCAGTCGTTCCGACGGCAATCACTTTATTGCCTCGATCTTTAGTCGCCTTAATCAACGCCATAGCTTCATCGCTGACTTGGCACCATTCACTGTGCATGATGTGATTTTCGATATCAGTGGTGCGTACTGGTAAGAAGGTACCTGCACCCACATGTAAGGTGACAAATGTCTTGTTTACACCTTTATCTTCAAGTTTTTTTAATAGTTGTTCATCAAAATGTAGAGACGCCGTTGGAGCAGCAACGCTAGCAATTTTTGTAGGATCATTAAATACGGTTTGATAACGAACAGTATCAATATCTTCTGCTTCTCGGTTGAAGTAAGGTGGAATAGGCAATGCACCATACTGATCCAATACATCTAAGATTGGTTTGGAAAATTCCACCACATAGAGATTTTCATGGCGCCCTTGAACCGTAACTTTAACCTCATCTGATCCGACAAAAAGCTCAGCACCTGGTTTTGGTGAGTTACTTGCTTTGATATGGCAATGAGCAATAAATTGATCAAGCATTCTTTCAACCAGAACCTCAATCGCACCACCCGAAGCACGCTTACCTTTCAAGCGAGCTTTCATTACCTTAGTATCATTGAGAACTAATAAATCACCTTCATTAAACAGGTCTAAAATATCGGTAAATTGGTGATCGTCATATTGACCATCGGCTTTAAGATGAAGTAAGCGAGAAGCGCTTCGCTCTTCAAGAGGGTAACGGGCAATAAGTTCGTCAGGGAGTTCAAAGTTAAAATCAGAAAGTTGCATAAGAATATAAAAATGGAATCAGCAAAAATTTTGGCATTAGTATATGCTTTTTTTGCCTAGTTCGAGTTGAGTTTGGTGGTTAAAAAAGCATAATGCATGCTATTGATTTAAAAATAGGCGCTTGAGTCAGGTTTTGCATTGACAAAGAAAAGAAAAACGATATTATACCGAACACAACCTTTCCCGAGGTGGTGAAATTGGTAGACGCGGCGGACTCAAAATCCGCTGTCAGAGATGACGTGTCGGTTCGAGTCCGACCCTCGGGACCAGTTACCTAAAAAGGCTCTAAGCACATTAAGACTTAGAGCCTTTTTTTATTGTCTAAAATCAATAATCTGCGTTAACCATTCGTTCAAAACTTAATGACTTCATTAGCCTGATTTCAGGTGGTCATTCTGGCAAATAAGTCCCTAAATGAGTACCTGATTTTCCCTTGTTTTTCATGGTGGAAATCAGATGGCTAAAATTACAAAACCTTTAACGGCAAGACAAGTTGAACGAGCTAAACCAACAGACAAAGAATACAGTCTCTTTGATGGAGATGGTCTTTATCTTGTAGTACGTCCTTCTGGTACAAGAACTTGGATTCTTCGTCTGCGAGATGATTTTGGTAAAACTCACAAGATCAAGTTAGGAACATTTCCTGAAGTACCATTGGCTCGAGCTCGAGAGAAGGGTGCTGAATACAGACGATCAATCGCTTTAGGTAAAGAGGTTGATGAGGTTCTTGGGAGAGGTGAATACAAGGTTGATAAGGTAAAGTACTCTCTTGAATCTGTTGCAAGAGAATGGCTTGAACAATATGCCAAGCGCAAACCATTAGAAGAACATACAAAGCATAAGCGCATTCGTAAACTAGAAAATCATCTATTCCCAATGTTAGGCCATTACCCAATTGATGATCTTCGTCCCAAGCATCTTCGTAAAGTGCTAAACCATATCTATGAAAAGAGTGCTGATAATGCTCAACGAATTAGAGCGGACCTCATTCTCATCTTTAGCTATGCAGTGCAATACGGTTTAATTGAAGTAAACCATGCAAGAGAGATGGAGAGTCTTGATCTCTCAGCTCCTAAGAATCATAGACCTGCATTACCACTACACCGATTACCTGAGCTGATACGGCGCATCAGAGCTGATTCAGGGGATGAATTGACAAAGCTATGTATGGAGCTTGGCTTACATATTTTCATTCGCTCATCTGAATTACGATTTGCTCGTTGGAATGAGATTGATTTCAATAAACAACAATGGGTATTGCCTGCAAAGCGAAACCAAGTAAATGGGATTAAACATTCTGACCGTGGAGCTAAGATGAAAGAACCACATATTGTGCCTTTATCTGATCAAGCTATTGCTTTGTTGAATCAGGTAACGAAGCTAGGAGGAAACTCTGAATTGGTTTTTCCAAGTCCTTTTAGCAGCACCGTCTTCTTGAGTGAGAATACCTTTAATGTTGCTTTACGACGTATGGGATATGACACCAAAAAGGACATCTGTTTTCATGGTTTTAGGGCGATGGCACGGTCAGCCTTGGGTGAGTGTGGCTTGTTCCAAAGAGATGCGATTGAGAAGCAGATGAGCCATCAGGAGCGCAATGATGTGGTAGGTGCTTATACCCATGTTGCAGAGTATCTCTATGAGCGCAAGCGAATGATGCAGTGGTGGAGTCAATACCTAGTGGATATTGAAGCCAAGGGATATGTATCACCTTATGATTATGCTTATACGCAGTCACTAAATGAGAATGCTTAAATGAAAAAAGCTCCCATCCTTGGGAGCTTTTTCATTAGATTAAGTCGTTTTTAAATTGACTTATGTCTATATCGTTAAGATAGCCAACACGAAGGTAATTGCCTAAAGCTTTAGAGTAGATCTCTTGCTTTGTAAGACCTGTGTATTCACAAATTACCTCTAATTTGCGATGCATCTTTGGTTCAACATAGAACGTGGATTTTGCATCCTCAGTGCGAAAAGGCCCTATAGAACTAGCCTTATCCACACAGTTAGCTATGGTGTTAAGTATGACAGTATCTTCAGATATTGGTTGCATATCGACTTTCCTTGTCTGTTAAAAGATACGTATATTTTAAAGGCTATAAAGGGTTTGTACCAAATTTCATATACGTACGTAAGTACGTACTTATTTGAAGAAATAGATCAGTCAGCGCTGACTAACTTATTGTTTTTTAATTATAAAATGGTTTGACATGACCTGTTTCTTAAGTGTAATTTCGAGTCCATTCAAAATGAGTGGAGCTCAACATGTCACAGCAAACTATTCTACAAATTATCAAAGAATTGCTTGAAAAGGGGATGAAAACAGATCCCCAAAAGACAATTCAGCTACTGCTACAACTTCTCAAGGAGTTAGCCATTATTGAGCCAAAGCAGGATGGACACGACTTATCAATTTTTGAAAAATACCGTCATCCGCTATATCAAATTGTTAAAGAGTTAGAACATATTAAATCATTTATTGCATCAAAAGGGTTAGGTGGTGTTACTACTAAAGAGCTTTACGACTATCTAAGCCTAAGTAGCGAGCTTAGTCCTGCCATTATAAGAGATCGGTTAGAGATGTTGATTTTTAATAAGAGCATTAAACAGGGAAAGAAGAGAATGGGTACTTATGTAAGCAATGTCTATTACATCTTGTGAAACTAGTAGGCACCTCCGGTGCCTTGAGCGAGTCTCTTGATTATAAGAATAATAGAGAGTTCCTTTGTTAAAACCACTGACTTTACCAATCAGTCTGGTTACTTATTTGAGGTGGGAGTTAAATAAGTTTTCAGATTTGATTGGTAAGGTCTTAATTATGATTTGATTCCAGGTCTGTTACTCTTTTACTAAGTTGGCTCTATGCCATGCTAGATAAGGTAGGTGTCTTTTATCTAGCTTTCGTAGTTTTAGGTCGGAGCTCAAATGTAATAACTCAAGATCAATATTCGTTAATACAGGGCTTAATATGATAGACCTATCATCATTAAAGCTAATTAATCTTTGATCGAAGGCTCGATCTAACGTGGGAGAAAGTAGCAACCCATTAAAAGGATCTAATCGAGCATCCTTATCTATACTCCAAGGCTTAATGTGAGAAGATACTAGTAGAGCTTTTAATGTGCAGCCTGTAACGGCACAACTACCATCCCAGTATTCAAGTAACTTCTCGCGGAATTTACCTTGTCCCAGGCGAAGTTTAACTAACGCTTCTTTTTCAGTTTGAGTTAGAGGAAGATCATCAATACTTGCTTGTATGTCTTTAGTGGGCTCTAAAGCAAACATCAGCTTCATGAACTGAGGTAGAGCATCTCTATCATGTATTGTGAAGCAAAGAGCCTGTTTTTGAGTGGTTGGCTTGAGTGGTTCTTTATCTGGATAACCTTGGAAGCATGATCGATTTGAATCATAACCACCGGATACTCCTTTAATCGATAAGCATTCATTGATTTTAGTAGTATATTTTGGGATGAATGGTAGAGCGAAATTAGCTTGTGTGTAGTCTTTATCCTGTATGTGTAAAGTGAAGTCTAGGGTAGGATGTTGTAATCTGTGAACCTTTTTATTACTTGGTTCACCAGATGGTTTGAGCTTAAGCTTAAAGCCATAATAGTTGGTTAAATGTTCTTGCAGGTCGTTTGGAGAAAATGCCATTTGATTCACGCCATTTATTATTAAAAGTTAATATCATTGGACACATTGCACTCTTATCAATTACTACAATCTTGGAAAGGTGAAGAACCAAGTTTCATTGACTCTACATGTGTCAGGTAGCTATGAGCCTGATTATGCTGATCGTTGATTGGTTTACAAGATTTTTTGATGCTGCCAATGAAATTAGCCAAAAGAGCAATTTTTTTTCAAATAAATCAATTTCTTAAAATCTGAAAAAGTGTAATTTCAAAACTTCACCCTAATTTTGAGAGGTATATCAAGGTGCTGAGACTTTCGTAAAACTATAGTTGATTGAGAGCATACACTAACTTGAACTGTCACTATCATTAGACCTCAAACCAATAGTTAAATGACAGCTTTGTCATAGCACTCCATTAATCTTAGTCATTTGACAGTGAGTAGCTCATCCCACTTAAAGTAGTTTTGAGTCAATCTATCTCTAGACATGTTCCAGTTACGATTAGCCATTTGACTGGCTCCTAAGCCAAGCTTAGATTTTCCATACCTTTGATGAATTTCTTCAAGAGAATCCAATAAGCAATTACTCAATTCAATTCGTTTCATATCAGTGAACATGTCGTAGATATGATGTGCTTTCGGCTCTAAGCAAGTCAGAATTACCCCACATTTCTTGAAAGCAATATCTTTAGCATAGAGCTCATCAATCATTGCTGTAGCGATCTTAGAGAGTACTAACAGATCATCTGAGGGTTCAGGTAGGGCAAAGGATAGTGACTTGTTGTAGAAAGGTTTAGAGGTATCAAAAGGGTTCGATTGGACGAAACCAATCAAACAACCACATAGTAATTTCTCGTTTCTTAATCTACTGACAGCATCCATAACATACTTTGTGATAGCTTCTTTAAGATCATCGGCCTCATAAATTCTTTGACCAAATGAACGGCTGGCTACAATCTGTTTCTTGGCAGGTGGAGAGTATTCAAGCTCAATACATGCTGTACCATGTAACTCCATCAGTGTACGTTGCATGACAATTGAAAATTGGTCTTTGATCAATTGAGGCGAAGCCAAGACAAAATCCATTACAGAATGGATTCCCATGCTGTTGAGCTTCTTAGTATGTCTACGCCCAACACCCCAAATCTCATTCACTTCTATACATTGGTACAGTAGTTCAGTTGAGCATGGGTCCATTGAAACCAAGTTGCATACACTATTGAAGTAAGCATTCTTCTTGGCGATATGGTTTGCAAGTTTGGCTTCAGTCTTTGATCTGCCAATACCAATACATACAGGTAAACCAAGCCAAGAGAAAACACGCTCTCTGATTTGTTGAGCATATTCGGTGAGATTGTAGTTCCCCGTATGAGCGGTAAGATCTAGAAAGCATTCATCAATTGAGTAAATCTCTTGTTCTTGAGGAGCAACATAATCAGATAAGAGCTTCATAAACCTTCTAGACATCTCTGCATACAGAGCATAGTTACTTGAGAGAACTTGCACATGATGCTTCTCTACAATGTCTTTGATCTGAAAGAGTGGGACTCCCATCTTAATCCCTAAGTCTTTGGCTTCTTGGGAGCGAGCCACAGCACAGCCATCATTGTTGGATAGTACAATGACAGGCTTATTGTTCAGGCTAGGGTTAAAGATCCTTTCACAACTGACATAGCAGTTGTTTATGTCTACAAGAGCATAGACTTTACTTTTACAATCCATGTATGAAACCAAGATGTAGAATTATTGAATTACTTACGCTTTCTGAATGGCTTCAAAACATATGTGACTACACCCCAAATAATCATTTCTTGACCGTCTTTAAGATGGATGTCTGAGTACTCAGGATTCTCTGCTTTAAGCCAACGCTTATCGTCTTCAAGCATAAGACGTTTTACTGTGAACTCATTGTCGATGAGAGCGATGACAATGTCTTCATGTTTGGCTTCAATACTGCGGTCCACTACAAGTTCATCATCTATGTCGATACCTGCATCTCTCATAGAAAGAGAAGCTACTTTTACAATGAATGTTGCTGCCTCATTTTTGATGAGGTGTTCATTCATATCGAGGGTCTTATCTACATAGTCCTGAGCGGGGGAGGGAAAGCCAGCAGCTACCTTTTCTGAAGCCAAAGGAATACTCATCACAGAGCTTGGCTCAACTAATGTGATTGAAGCCACATCATTAAATCTAGTCTTGGTTGAACCAGCCAGGTAATTCTTAATTTCAATCACCCTAGATGCAGGTACTCGAACAACCTTAGTTGGTTCATCATACAAAGGCTTTCTTCCAGCACCTTCTCTATTTCCACCCCATTGACCCACCATAAATTTATGCTCCCCTAAAATTGAAAATGTAACACAATCAAATGTTATGAGAGAGAGTTTATGTAAAGCAATGAAATTACGATAAATGGTTTAAGAAGGTCGTTAAGTGATGCTTGTGTGATCAAAGCGCGAGTTCGTCAACTTAGTACTCAAAACGTGAGTAATTGAACTGCCGCCCTCCGCGCGGTGGATCGGGATAATCCACAATTCAATTAACAGAAAATTTCAATGTACATTACTCCAACTCATGTCAGTTTGAGCCAAAATGAAATTCACGATGCAATCATGATGTACCTTAATGAATCAGGTATTCACACGTCTAATCGAATTGACATCATAGGTATTCTGCCGAGATCCATAACTGTGTCTCTTGTTAAAGATGACAGAGTTTATCTGCAGAGCCCATTGGATTTAAGTGCGGGTAAAAAGTTTTGAGAAAATTGCTCATTTTAGTACGAGGGGAGGTAACTTACACTTTATACCCCATAGGGGGAAGTACCCCCCCGGGGGGTGATCAGGATAAGGATTCTTACCTAATTTAATATGCAACGATACAATTTTGAATACTTGTTCTAGAGCGTTAAGGTTAATTTTTCGATGGACTGGTTTGTAGACTCTTTGTCCTCAATCGATTCATTATCGAATTCAATCGGAGAATCCATGACGCCTACAGACGATAAGCTGAGGGTCAGCTCTTCCGATGAACTATCAATTGATAGTGAAGAAGTAGTTGAAGGTTGGGTATTACGTTCCTTCTCAAGTTGAATCCAACGGCATTCTACAGCCTCATAGAATTTATACTCAGGAATGATAGCTTTTGGATTAATCAAAAGATACCCACGTTTGATTCGACAAACTAATTGATGATCCAATAGTTCATTCAAAAGTTTTTTTAAACGATTTTTGTCGCTGTTAGTCAAGGCAAAATGTGTAAGATTTACTACATTGGTTTTGGTTTCTCTGATCGATACCAATTTCCAAAACAGCGATAAAGCGGTTGAGGAGAGTTGCAGGAAGATTCCTGTGACATCTAAACCTTCAGTGTAGATCTTACGTCTGGTAAGTGGATCTAAGTAAGCTGCACTACCATTTTTGCCGATGCAAAAATATGGAGCGGTTTTATACTTACGATCTTTGATGCGTGTTACTTGAAATAAGTCACCTTCATTTAGCTCTACTAGCTCTGATGAAACAGTTTCGATTAATGTGTTTGCTAAATTGACCATGGGGATCTCAACCTTAGGAGATAAGTGCAAATAACGCACTTAACCTCTAGAGTAAAGTGCTCTAGAAGTAAAAAATAACAACCTATCTGTTTGATAATATTAGATAGGTACAAGACATAAATAAGTATATAGGGCACAAAAGTACCTTTGACACCGCCACAGGGAGCGGAGCTCGCACACTTGCATACTCTATGTACTAGAGTGCAAATCGTTTGACCTATATTTAGCCTATGAGCTAACAGTTCATCCTTAGTGCTATAGCTTAATTCCAACAAGGAGGTTCTATAGGATGACATCTGTTTTTATGGTAATTCCACTATAGCTTACCCATATCATGACCTTTAATGCTTACCCCATTAACAGCGTCGTAAACACTGCGTGTTTCCTCCTTGTTATGGGGACGCATTAAAGGATGTAATTCTCCTAGCTCTTGCCTAGTTCTTGGTTAAGTTGTAGTTAAAGCCATAACATGGTTTTAACTACAACTTAACCCTACCTATATCCATTGAGATAAGAGCACGTTGCTTAAGTTGGTAGCCACCTCCAAGTATGCAGCACGCAGTGCGAAATACGCCGGAGGATGGTGAATCAACTTAAGCAGTCCTGTGTAATGCTTAACAACAAGATTAAAGAGAGCGTCAATTCATGTCACGCACGTACTTACACACGCACGCATAATTGGATAGTATTGGCTTAACTAAAACTAGATAAGCTATTCATTACAGGTTGAATTTATGGCTCGTGCTCCAAAGCAAACCAAACAAGAACCATTAGAGGTTGTATTGTGGAAAACAGCAGATAAGCTTCGTAAGAACATTGATGCTGCAGAGTACAAGCATGTCGTCCTTGGTTTGATCTTCTTAAAGTACATCAGCGATACCTTTGAAGCTCACTACAATTTGCTTGTAGAAGGCGAAGGTGAATTCGCAGGAGCTGATCCAGAAGACCGTGATGAATACACTGCATACAACGTCTTCTTCGTTCCTGAGAATGCGCGTTGGTCATTCCTGCTTAACCAAGCGAAACAACCGACCATTGGTAAGATTGTCGATGATGCAATGGAAGCCATTGAGAATGACAACCCTCAATTGAAGGGTGTACTTCCTAAGGTTTATGCACGTCAGAATCTCGATCCTACGAGCTTGGGTGAGCTAATTGACCTCATTGGTAACATTGCACTAGGTGATGCGAAATCTCGCTCTGCTGACGTTCTAGGGCACGTATTCGAGTACTTCCTTGGTGAGTTCGCTTTAGCTGAAGGCAAACAGGGTGGGCAGTTCTACACGCCTAAATCCATTGTGAGTCTATTGGTCAATATGCTTGAGCCATACAAAGGACGTGTGTTTGATCCTTGCTGTGGTTCAGGTGGTATGTTTGTACAGTCTGAGAAGTTCGTATCGGCTCATCAGGGCTTAGTCGATGACATCTCAATCTATGGGCAAGAGAGTAACCAAACGACTTGGCGACTCGCTAAGATGAACTTAGCCATTCGTGGCATTAACTCAGAGCATGTGAAATGGAACTCTGAGGGTTCATTCCTCAACGATGCACATAAAGACCTTAAGGCAGATTACATCATTGCCAACCCACCATTCAACGTCTCTGATTGGAGTGGTGACTTACTGAAGGAAGATGCTCGTTGGTCATTGGGAGTACCACCTACAGGTAATGCCAACTTCGCATGGATGCAACACTTCTTGTATCACATGAGTCCTAAAGGTCAGGCAGGTGTTGTCCTTGCTAAAGGTGCTTTAACCTCTAAGACAAGCGGTGAAGGTGAGATTCGTAAAGCCTTGGTTTCCGAAGCCAATGTGATTGACTGTATTGTGAACCTGCCTGCTAAGCTGTTCCTAAATACTCAAATTCCTGCTGCCTTATGGTTTATGAGACGTGATCGTGTTGGTTCGACCAAATACAAAGATCGTAGCAATGAGATTCTGTTCATTGATGCTCGTAACCTTGGCCACCTGATTAACCGCAGAACCAAGGTGTTGTCTGATGAAGACATTAAGCTGATCACTGACACTTACCACAATTGGCGTAACAACGACGGTGAGTACGAAGATGTCGCTGGCTTCTGTGCATCTGTGACTTTGGATAAAGTGGCTGAGCTTGATTATGTACTCACCCCAGGTCGTTATGTTGGTTTAGCTGATGACGAAGACGAGTTCGACTTTAAGGAACGATTTACTAGCCTTAAGGCAGAGTTTGAGGCACAGCTTGCGGAAGAAGCCAAGCTAAATCAAGCCATTGCTGAGAACTTGGCTAAGGTGATTGTGTAATGGACCTAATTCGAGAATTACCATCCTTCATTCAAAAAGCTGCACAACTGGTCTACATACAAGATCGTGATCTAATGAGTTTAGAAGGTAATGAACAATCTGTTGCATTCCGTTTTGCAATTTACTTCAACGAACTTGTGAAAGATTATCTACCTAAAGGCGTTGTACTTGATACCGAATACAACAAAGTTGAATTAAACAAAAAGCTTTTAACTTATAAAAGAATTAGTGAAGAAGAAGCTGATGAACATGGCATACGCCCTGACATCATTTTGCATCAGCGTAAAACGTCGACCCACAACTTGCTTGTGATCGAGTGTAAACGTGGTTCAAGTACAGACTTCAATGATTTCAGCAAGCTTCAAGCCATGACAAGTGACCACCACAATTATCAGTATAAATTAGGTTGCTTCATCAACTTTGCAAACCATGAACCTGAGTTTACCTACTTTGTGAATGGTGAAAAAGATGAGAACTTGTTGGCAATGGTGATTGTATGAGTGAGTGGTCAACATACAAGTTAAGAGAAGTAGGCACATTGCAGCGAGGAAGATCACGTCATCGTCCACGTTATGCATTCCATTTATTCAATGGTCCTTACCCATTTATACAGACGGGTGAAGTGAGAGAAGCACGAAAATACATCTCTACATTTGAGAACACCTATAGTGAAGCAGGTTTAGCTCAGAGTAAGCTCTGGCCAAAAGGTACATTGTGTATCACCATTGCAGCTAATATTGCAGAACTAGGGATTCTTGGTTTTGATGCATGTTTCCCTGACAGTGTGTTGGGCTTCATTCCAGATACTTCAAAAAGTGATTTAGACTTTGTCTACTACACACTGACCCACTTCCAAAAACAGCTTAAGCATATTGGTGAAGGTTCAGTACAAGATAATATCAACTTAGGTACATTTGAGGATATTGAATTTCCTTTCCCTAACTTGCCTGAACAAAAAGCCATAGCTTCAGTCCTCTCATCATTAGATGACAAGATTGACTTACTGCATCGTCAGAACAAGACCTTAGAAGCCATGGCTGAAACACTGTATCGTCAATGGTTTATTGAGGAAGCGAAAGAGGATTGGGAACAAGCAACCTTAAAGGATGAGTTTAGTTTTACTATGGGGCAATCCCCAAGTGGCTCTTCATTTAATGAAGATGGCGTAGGAACTCCGATGTTCCAAGGTAATGCAGACTTTGGTTTTAGATTCCCTAAAGAACGTGTGTATACAACGGAACCAGCTAGATTTGCCTACCCTTTAGATACTCTTATTAGCGTTAGAGCACCCGTTGGAGCTCAAAACATGGCTAAAGTCGAATGCTGTATTGGTCGTGGTGTTGCTGCATTTAGGCATGCGGATAATCCTGAATGGTATACATATACCTACTACAAACTTAATCATTTAATGATTCAAATCAAACAATTTAATGATGAAGGAACAGTGTTCGGTTCAATTAGTAAGAGTGATTTTGAGAAGCTTGAAGTAATCATTCCAAGTGATGAAGCTGTTGTTGGATTTGAACGAGTAGCTAAACCATTAAATGACAAACTCATATCTAATGTCGAGCAAATACAAACACTCGAAAACCTCAGAGATACCCTACTCCCTAAACTCATGAGTGGTCAAGTGAGAGTTCAATACCAAACAGAAGACGTTGCATAACATTTAAGGTGAAGTCATTTGTTGGCTTCACCTTTTTTACATTCAAAGGAGAGTCATGAAGTATCCAATGACCTTATTAGTAGGATTTTCAACTTTGGTAATGTCTGGTTGTGCTAAAAAAGTTGAAGAAACCTCAATAGAAATTGAAGATGTCTCGATAGAAGATGTAATCACGGAAGAGGTAGTGATTCAAGATGATGAATATGTAGTTAATGATTCTAGTGAGTGGTATGGGACTACAGAGGATTCTTCAGGTGCTGATGAGTATTCAACAGAATATTCCTATGTTGCTGAGCTTGGTGGTTACTCTCAAGCTAGGAGTAGTAACTATGACACTAGTTATAGGGATTATAGTTCGGACGATAGCAGTAGCTATTCTTCCTCTTATGCTAATCAAATGGAAAATAATAGCTCGTATACATCTTATAGCAATTCATCCACTACATCCAAGCCATCCTATGGCGGTCTTAGCAACTGTGTAGGAGGGAGTTCACTTTACAGTTGTTATGATACACAAAGTGGGAATAGTTACCAGGTTAGCAAACTCGGAAATACAACCTATGTAAATGGGAGTAATGCCAATACAGGTTCAAATTGGAGTCAAACCACTACCTCCTATGGAAATATGTCAACGACTAACGGCTATGACAAGGATGGTAATTCTTGGAATCAAACGACCAATTACTATGGGGATAATTCCTATAGCTATAATGGAACAAATAGTGATGGGGAATCATTTGGCGGAATGTGTTACTCAGGGATATGTAGTAAGTACTAGATAGCTAGAAGTAAAAAAGAAAAAAATTTGAGGGGGGAACAACGTGACTAAGATGACCGAATCAGACATAGAGTTGATGGCGATAGAGCAACTAGAGGGGATGGACTATACCTATGTGTATGGGCCCGATATTGAATCCAAGGGAAGCAACCCTCTGCGAAGCTATAAGCAGGTTATCTTAAAAGCTAAGGTGCTAGAAGCATTACAGCGTCTCAATCCTCACTTGAATGAAGACAAATGTATTGAAGCACTCAAACAAATCACCAATCTCGCATCCCCTGATTTACTGACTAACAACCAAGCATTTCATCGCTTGTTGACTGAAGGTGTAAACATCGAAGTCAGTAAAGATGGGAATACCCAAGGTGAATATGCTTGGCTGATTGACTTCAACAATCCAAGCAACAATGAATTCCTTGTTGTAAACCAAGTCACCATACGAGAAGACCGTTGGGAAAGACGACCTGACATCATCCTCTATGTGAATGGTTTACCTTTAGTGGTTATTGAGCTTAAGAATGCCACTGATGAGAACGCCACTGTAGAAGGCGCATATAAGCAGATACAGACTTATCAAAGCCAAATCCCTAGTCTGTTTACCTACAATGTATTTAATGTTATCTCTGATGGCTTAGAAGCGAAAGCAGGTACGGTCTCAGCTGACTTTAGCCGCTACATGGCTTGGAAGACATCTAACGGTCAAACCAAGGCCAAGAAGACACAGGCACAGCTTGAGGTCTTGATTAATGGTTTACTCAATCCAGTGACATTACTAGACATGATCAGGCACTTCATTGTGTTTGAATCTAACAAACAAGAAGATGCCAATGGCTTGATCACCATCAAAACCATCAAGAAGATGGCTGCATACCATCAGTACTATGCAGTGAATGCCGCAGTCCTCTCAACTATTCGTGCGTCTGCAGTGAACTCGGACTCGAAATCAGCAGAGCTTGCCATGCAACACCAAGGCAGAAGCAAGCTCGAATTGGTTCAGCAACAAGCTGTAGGTGACAAGAAAGCAGGTGTGGTTTGGCATACCCAAGGTTCGGGTAAATCTCTGTCTATGGTCTTCTACACAGGCAAGATTGTTTTGGCTTTGGATAATCCAACAGTCGTTGTAATCACAGATCGTAATGATCTAGATGATCAACTGTTTGGAACTTTTGCTGCGTCAAGCCAATTGTTTCGACAAACACCGAAACAAGCCAATAATCGAGAAGAACTCAAAGAGCTTCTCAAGGTGGGATCAGGCGGTGTGATCTTCACAACCATTCAGAAGTTCCAACCTGAAGATGGTGGTAGCATCTATGAACAGCTCTCAGACCGAACCAACATTGTTGTGATTGCAGACGAAGCACATCGTTCGCAGTATGGTTTCAATGCAAAAGAAGTTGATGTCAAAGATGATGACGGTAAGGTCGTCGGTAAACGTACCGTCTATGGTTTTGCTAAGTACATGCGTGATGCCTTACCAAATGCCACTTATCTTGGTTTTACCGGAACTCCGATTGAAAAGACAGATGTGAATACACCTGCTGTCTTTGGTAACTACGTTGATATCTATGACATCTCACAGGCCGTTGAAGATGGTGCAACGGTTCGAATCTTCTATGAGAGCCGGTTGGCCAAGATTGCCATTAGTGAGGAAGGCAAAGAGCTGATCGAAGACTTTGATGATCAGTTTAGTGAGGATGACTTAAACCAAACTCAAAAAGAGCGTGCTAAATGGGCACGAGTAGAAGGGCTGATTGGCAGTAAAGAACGTATCAAAGCCATTGCTAAAGATATCGTAGAGCACTTTGAGCAACGTCTAGTAGCTAACGCTAACCAAGGTAAAGGCATGATCGTAGCGATGTCTCGTCGTATTGCTGTTGATCTTTACGATGAAATCATAGCAATTAAACCTGAATGGCATAGCAAAGACTTAAATGATGGAGTCATTAAGGTAGTGATGACTGCTAGTGCCTCTGAGGGTGGAAAAATTGCAGATCATCATACAACGAAGCAACAACGCCAAATTCTAGCCAATCGTATGAAGGACAATGATGATAAGCTCAAGCTCGTTATTGTTCGTGATATGTGGCTGACTGGTTTCGATGCACCAAGTATGCACACGCTTTACATCGACAAACCAATGAAAGGTCATAACCTCATGCAAGCAATTGCACGAGTGAACCGTGTCTATAAAGACAAGATAGGTGGCTTGGTTGTTGATTATCTTGGTATTGCGTCTGACCTTAAAGAAGCTCTGTCGTTCTATTCTGAGGCAGGTGGGAAGGGTGATCCTGCATTGTTACAGGACGAAGCTGCAACCATTCTTCAAGAAAAGCTCGAAGTCATTGATGGCATCATGCATGGCTTCACTTATCAAGAATACTTCACAGCGAATACATCTCGTAAGCTCAACATTATCCTCGAAGCAGAAGAACATATCCTTGGTGTAGACCAAGGGGAAGGTAAAACTCGATTCCTTACAGCAGTAGCAGCAATGTCCCAAGCATTTGCACTTGCTGTGCCTCACCCACATGCGATGGAAGCAGCACCTGTGGTTGCATTCTTCCAAGCAGTGAAAGCACGTCTTGCCAAGTTTAGCGATGGTTCAGGCAAAATCTCAGGTATGAGTAATGCTGAGCTTGAAGCCAAGGTGAAACAAACCATTGACCAAGCACTTGTCACAGAACAAGTTGTAGACATCTTTGATGCAGCAGGAATCCAGAAGCCAGACATCTCCATTCTCTCTGATGAGTTCATGCAAGAGATGAAGGGCTATAAGCATAAAAACATTGCACTTGAGACATTGAAGAAGCTCCTAGGAGATGAAATCAAGGTGAGAGAGCAGCGCAGTGTGACCCAAGGCAAGAAGCTCATGGACATGCTGAGTTCTGCAATCAAGGGTTACCAGAATAAGGTGCTCACTGCAGCACAAGTGATTGATGAACTCATCAAGCTAGCTAAGGCGATTCAAGAGTCCGACAAACTTGCAGAAGAACTCAATCTTACTGAATACGAATATGCTTTCTACTCAGCAGTCGCAATGAACGATAGTGCTCGTGAGTTAATGGAAAAGGAAATTCTAAGAGAACTCGCAGTTGTGCTTACAGATTCGATTCGTAAAAACGTGACTTTGGATTGGACTGTTAAGGAATCTGCAAGAGCGAAACTGAGAGTTATTGTGAAAAGATTACTCAAGAAGTATGGCTATCCACCTGATATGGCTTTACTTGCGACTGAGACTGTCTTGGAGCAGGCAGAGCAATTGGCAGAAGAGCTGGCAAATGGGGCCTAGAAAATTGGGGGGTAAGCACTTGATTTTATGTAGTTCATTTCGGCGAATAAGTACCTGAATGAGTACCTGGAATGTGTTATTATAAAAAAGTGCTAATGAAATCAAAGAGATGACGTGTCGGTTCGAGTCCGACCCTCGGGACCAAATACTTAAAGGCCTTCAAGCATATTCAGACTTGAGGGCCTTTTTATTTGTTTTAAATAAATAAAGGAATTTTAAAATTTCAAATGAAGATTTGATGAATAATATAAGATAAGGATTGAATAAATTTTATTTTAATAATAAATAGTTATGGTTTATTCAATCGATCTTCACTAGACGCTTACGTTTTATAAAGTACGACTCATGCTTTAGCTAGATATTCAGTCCTCAAAAATGCACTTTCTTAATATTTGAGAATGTATTAGTCTTGATGAAATAAGGTTTCATTTCTTTACTGTGAAATGAAAAAATAAAATGTAATCGATCATTATTCCCCTTTACTCCATGGCAGGATGTAGACATGAAAATAGAATTTATAGATGTCGATCAAGCTGATCAGCTCAGTGCCTGCAAAATGTCTCTTTTACTCGGTGTATCAACGCCAAAAAATCAACTTGAGAGTTTTTTAAGATTTGCGCGTGGCATTTTAAATGCGGAGTCAGCAATCTTAGCTTTTCATGATGAACCATATGTGTGGCATTCTTCTCCAAATGGATTTAAAGCTTTTAATGCCAATAAAAAAGCAAAATTATTACCATATTTCGCGGGTCAAACTTCGATCAGTCGTGATCATCCTAATTATTCATCTTTTTCAGCACATATTCATCAACTCGGAGTTGATCACGAGCGAATTATAGCCATTGATTTAAAAGTGAATGATGATTTTTCAATTGGTCAAGTGATTTTATTTGATAATCAGCACCAACCTTTTGATGATCAAAATTTAGAACTGGTTTATGATTTTTCAATGAGCTTAATTCGTATATTAGAGCTTCATTCGGATTATGCGGAACTCAAAGAATTATATGAACAACAATCGGCGCTTAATTTCAGTAAAACAAAATTCTTTCAAATCATTGCACACGATTTACGCGCACCATTTCATGGCTTATTAGGTTTTTCTGATGTATTGGCCAATGAACGTGAAAGTTTGGATGAGGACAGTGTACAGAATATCGCTGAGTATCTACATGATACCGCTCAATCGACTTATAACTTATTGGAAAGCCTATTAAATTGGGCAATGGCTGAAGGCGGGAGATTTGTCTATCACCCTATTCAGTTTGAGCTTAAACAGGTGACAAAAATCGTTTTTGATGTTTTAAACACGTTGGCTGTGAAAAAAAATATTCAATTAATTGAAAGTGTGCCGCAAGAGTTAAAAGTCTTTGCCGACATTAATATGATCACATCAGTGATTCAAAACTTGGTATCCAATGCTTTGAAGTTTACTCATGTGGATGGAACTGGAAAAGTTTATATCGAAGCATCAAAATGCGATCAAGGTGTCGAAATTGCCATTCGCGATACAGGTTTAGGTATGACATCACAGCAAATTGAGAAGCTTTTTCAACCGGATTTGAAGGTATCTATTCGTGGTACATCTGGTGAAAAAGGTGCTGGTTTAGGTTTGGTGTTATGTAAAAGATTTGTTGATTTGAATCATGGTGAAATTTGTGTCAGTTCTCAACAAGGTCAAGGTACGACTTTTAAAGTCATATTACCTGAAGCAGACACTCATGCAGCGTTACCTGCCACCCCAAATACGAGTAATCAAACATCTTTGGAAAAAGTGAACTAAATAGTCCACAAAATGCGTAAGGACTGATATAAAAGAGTTTTAGATTTATTCAGGCTTTTTTCAAATGAATGCTGATCAGTTGCAAAAAACTCTTAGAGCCAGTCAATACGCGGAACAAGTTTATAATTTACATCAAACATTATTAGAACAAGATTATTCATCTGATCAATTTAATAAATTTTTAAGTACTGAACAAATCTATCACATTGTACAAAAAGAACTTGCTGACATTCAGGATGAAAAAGAATGGATGCAAAAAATTCGAATTTTGCGAGCACGTTTAATGTTTCGGTGGATTTGGCAGGATGCGAACCGCCTCATTTCAGTTATTACATTGACTCGTGAGCTTTCAGACTTTGCCGATGCCAGTATTGATGCAGCCAAAAGCTTCGCTTATCGTCCATTGCAAGCCAAACATGGAGAGCCGATCGGCTATAACGGTAAGCTTCAAGACCTTATCGTGATTGCAATGGGTAAATTGGGGGCTCAGGAACTTAATTTATCCAGTGATATTGATCTTATATTTGCCTTCGATGAGCAAGGTGAAACCAATGGTCGTAAATGTATTGATGTTCAGCAATTTTGCATCCTTTGGGGGCAAAAAATTATTTATTTGTTGGAACATATCACCGCAGATGGATTTGTATTCCGAGTGGATATGCGATTACGACCATGGGGTGATGGTTCAGCACTTGCAATCAGTCATGCGGCACTCGAAAAGTATCTCAGTCAACATGGGCGTGAGTGGGAGCGTTATGCATGGATAAAGGCGCGTATTGTTACAGGAGGAAAGGAAGGGGATGAGCTTCTGGAAATGACTCGACCTTTTGTATTCCGCCGTTATGTGGACTACACTGCTTTTGCAGCGATGCGTGAAATGAAAGCGATGATTGAGCGTGAAGTTCAACGTAGAAATATTGAAGATGATATTAAACTTGGTGCAGGTGGTATTCGTGAAGTCGAGTTTATCGTTCAAGTTTTCCAGTTGATTTATGGTGGTTCAAAACTTGAGCTACAAGACCGTCAATGTTTAGTGAGTCTACATCATTTGGGGGTTGTTGGATTACTTGAACCTGAAGTGGTGGATGAGCTTGAAAATGCTTATTTATTCTTGCGTCGTGTGGAACATGCCATTCAAGCGTTGAACGACCAACAAACTCAATCACTGCCTACAGAACCTGACCAAAGAAATCGCATCGTAGAGACACTTGGATTTGAGAGTTGGGATACGTTCTTAAATGTTCTCAATGATAAGCGCGCTATAGTAACTTATCAGTTTGAGCATTTAATTAAAGAAAAAGAAGTAGATCCATTGGTTGAAAGCTTTAGCCAAATAGAGCAGCAATTGAATGAAGTTTTAGATGAGTCTGCTAAAAATTTGGTTCGTGAATTTTGGTATGGACATGCCATCAAAAAATTACCCGCTAAAGCAGTTAATCGTTTAAAAGAGTTTTGGCCTCATCTGATTCAAGCTGTTCTTGAATCGGATAATCCACAAGTCGCTTTGGTAAGGCTGATGCCACTGGTTGAATCTGTGATGCGGCGAACAGTCTATCTAGTGATGTTAATTGAAAGCAAAGGAGCATTACAGCGACTCGTTAAAATGGCGACTGTAAGCCCATGGATTTGTGAAGAGTTAACTCATTATCCAGTTTTACTCGATGAGTTTTTATCGATGGATTTTGAGTTACCTAAACGCCAAGATTTGGAGGATTCACTCAGACAGCAGCTGCTGCGTATTGAAATTGATCAAGTGGAAGATCAAATGCGCGTATTGCGCTTATTCAAAAAATCGAATGTTTTGACTGTAGCAGCAAGTGATGTATTGGCTGAAAGTCCATTGATGCGTGTGTCTGATGCGCTCACCGATATTGCGGAGGTTTCGGTTCAAGCAACTTTGAATTTAGCATATCAAATTACAGCCAATAAACATGGTTACCCAGTAGATGCAGATGGTCAACGTTGTTCAAAAAATCATATGGCATTCAGTGTCATTGGGTATGGGAAATTAGGCGGTATTGAACTTGGGTATGGTTCAGACCTTGATTTAGTCTTTATCCACTATATGGATGAGCAGGCAGATACAGATGGCTTGAAACCAATTAGTGGTTTTGAATTTGCGATGCGTGTTGGGCAAAAGCTTATGTCGCTGATGACAACCCAAACTTTAGATGGTCGAGTGTATGAGATTGATACACGATTGCGTCCTTCAGGAGAAGCAGGGCTTCTCGTTACAAGCCTTAAGGCTTTTGAGCAATACCAACTTAAAAATGCATGGCTTTGGGAGCATCAAGCGATTGTTCGTGCGCGTAGTATAGCGGGTGAGCAAAGCTTAAGAGAAAAGTTTGAGGAATTACGCTGTCGTATTTTAACTTTGCCTCGAAATGAAGAAACGGTAAGAGCAGAAGTGCTAAAAATGCGTCAAAAAATGAAAGACCATTTAGGCTCATCAAATGAGCAAAAAAAAGATGGAATTTTTCATTTAAAACAGGATGCAGGTGGTATCGTTGATATCGAATTTATGGCACAGTATGCAGTATTAGCATGGAGTGGGACGAATCCTGATCTCGCCCATTACTCCGACAATGTACGAATCCTTGAGGATGCCGCAAAAACTGGCTGCTTATCCAGCGCCGATGCGACAGCATTGATTCAAGCTTATCTCCGTGAACGTGCCGAGAGTCATCGTTTAGCCCTTGCAAATCAATCCATGCAAGTGAGTGCTGCGAATTGGCTCGATACCCGTAAGGTCGTTTGCAAGCTATGGCAAAGATTAATAGATCCAACTGCATCAGTAGTTGGATAGAAATGACTGTGTATAAAAATTTGGAGTTTAGGTCATGAATTTGGCTGATCGTGATGGTTTTATTTGGCAAGATGGACAATTAGTTGATTGGCGTGAAGCAAAAACTCACGTCTTAACACACACTTTACACTACAGTATGGGTGTGTTTGAGGGTGTCCGTGCCTACGAAACTCCGAATGGAACGGCAATTTTCCGTTTAAAAGAACACACCAAACGTCTTTTAAACTCTGCCAAAATTTATCAGATGAAAGTTCCGTTTGATCAGGCGGCGTTAGAACAAGCTCAAATTGATGTGGTGCGTGAAAATAAATTGGCTTCTTGCTATTTACGTCCAATTATCTTTATTGGTTCGGAAAAGCTAGGTATTGCAGCGACGGATAATACAATTCATGCAGTGGTTGCTGCGTGGAGCTGGGGTGCTTACCTTGGTGAAGAAGCAATGGCGAAGGGTATTCGTGTAAAAACTTCTTCTTTTACACATCATCACCCTAACGTGACGATGTGTAAGGCGAAAGCATCAGGAAACTATACGCTGTCTATTTTGGCACACCAAGAAGTTGCGCACTCAGGTTATGACGAAGCAATGTTACTTGATCCACAAGGTTATGTATGCCAAGGCTCTGGTGAAAATGTATTCTTAGTGCGTGATGGTGTGATTCATACCCCTGATATCGCTGGTGGTGCTCTTGATGGTATTACTCGTCAAACCATTATTACGATTGCGAAAGACCTTGGATATGACGTTGTAGAGCGCCGTATCACACGTGATGAATTCTATATCGCTGATGAGGCATTTTTTACAGGTACAGCGGCAGAAGTAACGCCAATCCGTGAATATGATGATCGTCAAATCGGTGAAGGTGTTCGTGGTCCAATCACAACACAAATCCAAAAAGCATACTTCGATGCCGTACAAGGTAAAGACCCTAAATATGCTCACTGGTTAACATATGTGAAATAATTAAGGTTTTGAAAAAGGACTCAATTGAGTCCTTTTTTAATCATCTTTACCAAAAATATCTCTGGTATACACTTTATCTGCAACATCATTCAGTTCATCGCAATGACGATTACTAATAATTAAATCTGCTCTTTTTTTAAATTCTTCCAGTGTTTTGATGATTTTTGAGTTTTGAAATTTTTTCTCTGAAAGCGTTGGTTCGTAAATAATGATCTTGATTCCTTGCGCTTTGAGACGACGCATAACACCTTGTATTGCTGACGATCGAAAATTGTCTGAACCACTTTTCATGACCAAACGATATATCCCAACAACGCTAGGGCATCTTTCCAAAATAGACTGTGCAATAAAATCTTTGCGAGTACTATTCGCATCTACAATGGCTTGAATTAAATTGCTTGGAACTTGGTCGTAGTTGGCGAGTAATTGTTTAGTATCTTTAGGAAGACAATATCCGCCGTAACCGAATGATGGATTGTTATAAAATTTACCAATTCGAGGATCTAAACAAACACCCTCGATCATTTGGCGAGTGTCCAATCGGTATATTTGAGCGTAAGTATCTAGTTCATTGAAGAATGCAACACGCATAGCTAAATAGGTGTTTGCAAAAAGTTTGATTGCTTCTGCCTCGGTGGAGTCAGTGAACAAGACTGGACAATCTTTTTTATAAGCACCCTCTATGAGCATGTTTGCAAATTGATGTGCTCGTTCAGAATTTTCACCCATTATAATTCTTGAAGGATATAAGTTATCCAGCAATGCTTTTCCTTCTCTGAGAAACTCAGGTGAAAATATAATATTCTGTGTTTCAAATTTACTTTTTAGTTGTTGGGTGTAACCTACAGGAACTGTCGATTTGATAATGATCGTCGCTAATGGGTTGATACTTAAAATCTCAGTGATCACAGATTCAACACTTGAAGTGTCAAAATAATTGGTTGTAGGGTCATAATCAGTTGGTGTCGCAATAAGAATATAGTCTGCCTGAAAATATGCATCCACAGCATTAGTTGTTGCTTTAAAGTTTAATAGTTTATTACTTATAAAATCAGAGATTTCTGTGTCTTGTATAGGTGAGATTTTCTTGTTCAATAAATTTACTTTATTTTGATCAATGTCTAAGGCGGTGACTTCATGATGTTGCGCTAAAATCATCGCATTTGAGAGACCGACGTACCCAGTGCCGACAATAGTAATTTTCATTATTTTAGTTCAAGCCAGATTAAATTTAATTTGACAAAATAGGGTTTCTAAGACGTGACAATTTAATGAAGATTTGATTTCAATTTTGACGAGTTTGAATTCTTATCGTTCAAGAATATTTTAACTCTGTGGTATGATGCAGCTATTGATTAGGTGGAATAAAACGGCATGTCAATACATGAAAATAATGTCTTATTAGAAGAAGAGATTGCACAAGAACAGAACATTGTTTTGTGTATGAAGTGGGGAACCAAATATGGTTCTGAGTATGTGAATCGTCTTTACAATATGGTGAAACGACACACGACTGTTGATTTCCAGATGGTTTGTCTCACTGACCGTACAGAAGGAATTGATCCAAATGTTAAATGCTTTCCTATTCCACCGTTAGCATTGCCTGAAGGCGCGCCTGAGCGTGGTTGGAACAAACTTTCAACTTTTGAGCCTGACTTATATGGCTTAAAGGGAAACGCGCTATTTTTAGATTTGGATGTTGTTATCGTTGATAACATGGATGATTTTTTCACTTATCCAGGTGATTTTTTAATTATTCACGACTGGAAACGACCATGGCGAATCACAGGTAATAGCTCAGTATATCGTTTTAAATTGGGCGCTTTCCCTGGATTATTACCATATTTTCGTGAGAACTTTGATGAGATCCGAAAAAAATTCCGTAATGAACAAGCCTATTTGTCATGGTATGTAGATAAACATGCGAAGCAAACCTATTGGCCAGATAGCTGGTGTAAAAGTTATAAATATCACTGTTTACAAAAAATCCCAATGGCGTTTTTTAAGCCACCAGTAAAACCTGAAGGTGCTAAAATTATTATTTTCCATGGTGAGATTAATCCACCTGATGCTGTGAATGGTGGCGGTGGTAAATGGTACCGCTATGTGTTGCCAAGTCAATGGATTAAGGATGCTTGGCAGTAACATTGTTGATGAGTACTGATTTAAATATGCAGCAAAGCTTAGATATTGTCATTGCATGGGTTGATGGTCAGGATGTTAAGCTTCAGCAAAAACGTCAATCTTATCTTCGGGATACCGATGTTAAAATTGAGAATACTCGCTATGCTAGTAATAATGAAATTTATTATAATATTGCCTCGATTTTAAAGTATGTACCTTATGCTAGGCATATTTACATTGTTACAGATCAGCAGAAACCTCAGTGGATAGATGAGTTTGAGCAACAAGGTTTAGTTATAAAAGATCAGATTAGAATCATTGATCATCAAGTTTTGTTTGCAGGTTATCAGGATTATTTACCAACATTTAACTCCCTATCCATTGAAATGATGCTATGGAATATTCCTGATATTTCACCGTATTTTTTGTATTTGAATGATGATTTTTTCTTTAACTCACCTTCTGCTTTAGAAGATTTCATTGTAAATGATCAAATAAAAATATATGGTCATTGGAGTTCAAGCACAGCTTTAAAAATAAAGTTTAAATGGCGCGATTGGCTCAATAAGATGTTAAATAAAACACCTAAAGCTAAATATACAATGGCACAAATGCTGAGTGCTGATGTAGTAGGTCTCAATCGTTATTTTGAGATTCACCATCGCCCACATGTATTAGTACAATCACGACTTGCTGCATTTTTTAAAGCACATCCACAACTTTTAATTGAACAGATTTCGCCAAGATTCCGAAGTTTTTATCAGTTACTGCCAGTAGGACTCAGTAATCATCTATGTATTCAAAATCATAAAGCAATTTTATTACCAGATGTTGATATTGCGTATCTGAAAAATGCAGATGGTATTGATAATTTTAATCAAGCACTACAGCAAACAGATATTCCTTATGGGTGCGTTCAGAGTTTAGATCAATTTACAGCTGATCAAAGACAGCAAGTAATTGATGCCCTAAATGCCAAATTTAAGAACTACTTACCACAGTCTCTTCTAGACCAAGAGTAAATTATGAAAGTTGTAACTTATTTAATTAATCTAGATGGTAGTGATCAACGTCTAGAACAGGCATCAAAACAGTTAAATTCAGTGAATTGGCCATTTGAAAAATTTTCTGCATTTGATGGACGTGGTAAAGCTTTGACAGAATTCAGTCAATATGATGACCTTGGTGCACAAGATCTTTTAGGGCGTCGCTTGATGAGTTCAGAGTTAGGGTGCTATTTAAGTCATTATGGCTGTGCACAAAAATTCTTAACAACCGATGCTGACTACTTGGTTGTACTCGAAGATGACATGAAAATAAATGCTAATTTTCATCAGCAATTACAAGCTATATTGCATTATTTAGATACGCACGAAAATTTAGATTGGTATTTAGTAAATATTGCTGCAAAAAAGAAAAAGTTCGCAAAAGATATTATCAGTTTGAACTCAGTGAGTTTATGGCATGCCTATTATTTTCCAATTCGTGGTTTGGGTTTAATTTGGTCACGTGAAGGAGCAAAAGCATTTTTGCAAGCAGGTCAAATTATTAATATGCCTGTGGATATTTTCTTTCAGACATGGTTGAGTAAAAATGGAAAGGGATTAGGTGTTTGGCCACCCCTAGTTAAACCAGCTGGCATCGATAGTGATATTCTAGGAACTGTCCAGAGCCAAGGAATTTTACGTAAAGAAAAAGAAAATAGATCTGCATCATATGGGTTTAAAAAACAAAAACGCATGTGGCGTGATCGTTATTATGCCTTAAAACACAAATACTTAAACTAAAAATAGATTTAACGGAAATTTTTGCTGGAATTGATATGAAAATATTCAAAAAACTATTTTATAAATATTTGTTTTTATTAAAATTTCATCAAAAAAAACAAAATTATCAATCTGACATTGAAAATTATGCAGATCTTATAGTTTTAAACCCTAATCCTCAGCTAATTAATAAAACAATACCTAAGATTATTTGGTTGTATTGGGAAGGTGTAACACCACCTTTAGTAGAGAAGTGTATTGCACAAATACAAAAATTGCACTTAGATTATGAAGTAAATATTCTAGGTCCTGATAATATCGGAGAATATTGTTCATTCGATTTAAATAATGATGTTGTAAAAAAGGCAACTGCTCAACAACGTGCAGATTTAATTCGCTTTAACTTAATTTATCAGTACGGCGGTATTTGGTTGGATGCAAGTATTATTACATACGAAAAATTAGATTGGATTAATGAATTAGTTCAACAACAGAGAGTCGAAGGATTTTCTTATTATCGTGCTAAAAATACTATACAAATTGAATTTCCAGTACTTGAAAATTGGTTAATAGCTAGTACTGCTAAAAATGAATTTTTTCAACACTGGTTTAATGAATTGTATTTTGCTATTGAAATTGGGCCAAAAAATTATATCCAGCAAATTCGTAAAATGGAAAATAGTCGGGATATTTTTCAAGAAATTGGGCGTTTAGAATATCTCGTAGCATATGTGGCATGCCAAAGAATAATGAGATTATATCCTGTAAGTATGGTACTGATTAATTGTGATAAAAATGCTCTTATATACCAAGTAACAAATCAATGGATTAAAGAAAAAATTTTAATTGACCTAGCAATTAATTTTGCACCTAATGAGAAGCCTAAAGTGATAAAACTGGCAGGTAAAGAGCGTGTTATTTTAAATGATTATCTGATTAGAAAAAAATATTTAAAAAATACACTAATTGATTTCTAAAAGTTTTTTTTATTACGGGCTTGAGAGGATTATAAATGAGTAAAGTTAGACCAATTATTATGGCTGGAGGGAGTGGAACTAGATTGTGGCCACTTTCAAGAAATCAATTTCCTAAGCAGTTTTTAAAACTTGGTCAGAATAAATTTTCATTATTGCAAAGTACAATACTAAGATTAGAGGGGCTCAATTTCGAAGAACCAATCATCGTTTGTAATGAAGAGCACCGTTTTTTAGTCGCTGAACAAATGAGAGAAATTGGGATTAAGCCCATTATAATATTGGAGCCTGCAGCTAGAAATACTGCACCAGCAATTACACTTGCAGCAATGTATCTAAATAAAATAAAAGAAAAAAGTGTTATGTTGGTTTTGGCGGCAGATCATATCATTGAAAAAGTGGCTGAGTTCCACATCAAAATTAACAATGCTATTGATTTAGCAGTACAAAATAAACTAGTAACCTTTGGTATTGTGCCAACACATCCAGAAACAGGTTATGGATATATAGAAATAGGTCATAAATACCTAAGTGGATACAATGTAGATAATTTTATTGAAAAACCAACATTAGAAGTTGCTAAAGGTTTCTTTAAAAATAAGAAACACCTATGGAATAGTGGCATGTTTGTTTTTTCAAATGATCAATTTTTAAAGGAATTGCACGAATTTTCGTCTGACATATATAATGTTTGTTTAGAATCTATTAAAGCTATTAAATTTGGTGACGATTTTATTCGGATTGACAAAAAAATATTTGAAAAGTGCCGATCTGAATCTATTGATTATGCAGTTATGGAAAATACGAACAATGCTGTTGTTGTCTCTTTAGATGTAGGCTGGAGTGATGTGGGCTCTTGGTCAGCATTATGGGAAATATCTCCGAAAGATAAAAATAATAATGTATGTGTTGGAGATATTTTAATAGACAGTAGTAATAATAATTATTGTTATAGTGAAACTCAATTAGTTTCACTATTAGGCGTAGATAATTTAATTGTCGTAAATACTAAGGATGCTTTATTGATAGCAAATAAAAATAATGTTCAAGAAATAAAGAAAATTGTAGGTTACTTGAAGGAAAATAATAGAAATGAGGTTGAAAATCATAGAGTGGTGCATAGACCTTGGGGAGTATATGACTGTATAGATCAATCAGATAGATATAAAGTAAAGCGTATTACTGTAGAGCCAGGCCACAAACTATCTATGCAGTTACACTATCATCGTTCAGAGCACTGGATTGTCGTGAAAGGTACAGCTAAAGTATATAAAAATGGTGAAACATTCCTGCTAAGTGAAAATCAATCTATATATGTTCCATTAGGTGAAAAGCATTCTTTAGAAAATCCAGGTAAAGTACCATTGGAATTGATAGAAGTACAATCAGGAAGTTATTTGGGGGAAGATGATATTGTGCGTTTTGATGATCTATATGGACGAAATTAGATAGTGGCTATTCCTAAAATTATTCATCAAACTTATCGTACAAAAGTACTACCTTCTGATATTGAAAAGATCATTTCAGATTTAAAACAATTGAATCCAGACTGGGAGTATCGCTTTTATACAGATGATGATATTTTAAATTATATTAAGTTGAATTATGAACCAAGAATACTAAATTCTTACTTGGCAATTAATCCTATATATGGTGCGGCTAAAGCAGATTTTTTTAGATATCTACTCCTATATAGGGAAGGTGGAGTGTATCTAGATATTAAGAGCACTTGCATATATCCTTTAAATACAGTTATTCATGATGATGATCAATTCATTATTACTCAATGGCAAAATGAAAAAGGTCAGATTAATGAAGGTGCTGGTTTATTTGATTATTTAATAAATGACTTAGGTGTGGATAATGGTGAATATCAGCAGTGGTTTATTATTTCTGAGCCTAAGTCTCCTTTTTTGAAACAAGTAATAAGTCATGTTGTAAATAATATTGATAATTATAAACCTTGGAACTATAAGTTAAATAGTTATGGTAAAAAAGGAGTTTTGTTTGTAACAGGTCCTGTAGCATACACTAAAGCTATTCAAGAGGTAATTGAAGATTTTCCACATAGATTTGAACGATATGATAAAAATTTAGGTTTTATTTACAATGCTCTAAATAATAAATCTCATACAAAAGTTCTATCTAAACATTACGCTAATTTTAAAGAACCAATTGTTAGGAAAGGTGTTATATTGAACTTTATATTTTCTTTTTATATATCAGTGTTGAGAATTCTCAAAAATTTCAAAATATAAATTATATTTTAAATTTTGGTATACAGTTGTTGAGTGAGCATTAAATGATTTGGATTAACTTGTCGAATATTTTAAAGGTTTCTAAATTTAGTGGAATTGCACGTACTGAGTATGAACTAACAGTCTATGCATATAAATTAAAAAAATTAGGATTGGAAATTAGATTTAGTACATACGATCCAACAATTGGATTTGTTGAAGTAAATGATATTGTTATCGAAAAAATTATATATGATTTGAAAAATAATCATGTTAATTTAAATTCAAAACTTTCTTTCTATCCTAAGCTAAAAAGAAGTTTTTTAAAAAGATTAATTCAATGTAAACTTTTTTTTAAATCGGTCACTTATCCATATAGTAACAATGATATTGTAATTATTGTCGGTCAGGATATGATTTCTGGTGAAATGCTAGCTTTTTCTCATATAAAATCAAAAATAAAATTAGAATTAAAGTTGCTTTGCCATGACCTGATTCCCATTAATTTCCCTCAATTTTTTCCAGATCAAAACGTAAAATTATTTACTAAATATATGAAGCAAGTTACAAATTCGGTTGATAAATTTTATTGTAATTCAGAATATACGAAGAATGAACTTATTAGTTTTTATAAAAAAAATAATTATGATATTAGACCAATGAAAACTGTAACACTGGGTTGTGATTTATTTAGTAAAGAAAATTTTCTTGAACCTGGCTCATTAGTTAATAATATTTTTAGTGAAAAATATTTATTATTTGTTTCAACAATTGAAGTAAGAAAAAATCATGAACTAATTTATAATATGTATTTAGAATTGATTAATAATGGTGTTAAAAATCTACCAAAAGTCTACTTCGTAGGTCGTCGGGGGTGGAAAGTTGAAAGCTTTTTAAATAAATTTGATCTAGACTCGAGAGTGAAAAATAAAATAATAATTCTTGAAGGTATTTCTGATAGTGATTTAATAAATTTATATAAAAACTGTTGGTTTACACTATATCCTTCATTCATAGAAGGTTATGGTTTACCTGTAGCGGAAAGCCTTTCATTTGGAAAATATTGTCTTTGTTCAAGCGCAGGTTCGTTGCCAGAAGCTGGAGGAGATTATATTGATTATTTGAGTCCCTATGAATTAAATGAGTGGGTCAGCAAATTTAATTTTTTAATTGAAACGCCAGAGTACATAATGCAAAAAGAAGAACTAATAAAACAAAATTATAAACCAACATCTTGGCAAACATTCGCTCAGCAAATTTTGGAATTAGATGATTTCAAAAACATAGATAGGTGAGTATGCTGTGATTTAAGTTTGTCGATTAACTAGCCAGAAAGTTTAATTACTTATCTGCATTTCCTTTAATCACCATATAAATAAGTGCGGCGATTGAACCAAATGCGGCAATAAAACTACTCGTACTAAAGAACACGATACGCTGATAAGTGGTGAGGTTAAATAATTGTTCATTCAAGATATAACGCATAAATGCCCATTGCACGATGCAAAATACAATAATAATGATTGTATGACGACGAACATCAGGACGCATAGCCATATGAATGAACTCTTAAATATTTTCTGAGATTATGCCATTTTTGAGCGTTTATCTCAATGAAATAAAAACCCTGCACTTGCAGGGTTTTTATTTAGATCAACAAAACGTTATTCTTGTGATTCAGCTTTTGGTTTTTCACGTAAGCGAATACCAAGATCACGAAGTTGAGTTGATTCAACTGGTGCAGGAGCTTGTGTTAAAGGACATTCCGCGGTTTTCGTTTTCGGGAATGCAATCACATCACGAATAGAAGAACCACCTGTCATTAACATCACAAGACGGTCTAAACCGAATGCTAAACCACCGTGTGGAGGTGCACCATAACGTAAAGCGTTCAATAAGAAGCTGAATTTTTCTTCTGCTTCTTCTTCACCAATACCTAAAGCTTCAAAAATTGCTTTTTGCATTTCTAGGTTGTGAATACGAAGTGAACCACCACCGATTTCAGTACCGTTAAGCACCATATCGTAAGCTACAGATAATGCTGCACCTGGGTTGTTCTTCACTTCTTCTACGCTAGATTTAGGCAGCGTGAATGGGTGGTGAACAGAGGTCCATTTGCCATCATCAGTTTCTTCAAACATTGGGAAATCAACAACCCAAAGTGGTGCCCACTCGCAAGTTGCCATCTTCATGTCATGACCGACTTTGATACGTAAAGCACCCATTGCATCGTTTACAACTTTCGCTTTATCTGCACCGAAGAATACGATATCGCCATTTTCAGCACCCACACGTTTTAATAGATCAAGAACGATTGGCTCGATGAATTTCACGATAGGAGATTGTAAGCCTTCAATGCCTTTTTCCAGCTCATTGACTTTAATATAAGCTAAACCTTTTGCACCGTAGATACCTACAAACTTAGTGTACTCGTCGATTTGGCTACGTGGAAGAGAGCCTGCACCCGGTACGCGAAGCGCAACAATACGACCTTTAGGATCTTTAGCAGGACCTGCGAATACTTTGAACTCTACATCTTGCATTAAATCTGCAACGTCAACGAGTTTAAGTGGAATACGTAAGTCAGGCTTGTCAGATGCATAGTCACGCATTGCATCTGCATAGGTCATACGTGGGAACCTATCAAATTGAACATTAAGAAGTTCTTTAAACATCTTAACTGTTAAACGTTCCATTAAATCCATAATGTCATCGTCACTCATGAACGATGTTTCAACGTCGATTTGTGTGAATTCAGGCTGACGGTCAGCACGTAAGTCTTCGTCACGGAAACATTTAGCAATTTGGTAATAACGATCAATACCACCCACCATTAACAATTGTTTAAACAACTGTGGTGATTGCGGAAGAGCGTAGAAACTACCATTTGATACACGGCTTGGAACTAAATAGTCACGCGCACCCTCAGGAGTCGCACGTGTCAAAATAGGTGTTTCAACGTCTAAAAATCCATTTTCTTCGAAATAGTTACGAATAAGGTTTGTTAATTTAGAGCGGAAACGTAAACGCTCTAACATTTCTGGACGACGAATGTCCAAGAAACGATACTTCAAACGAATTTCTTCTGAAATATTAGTATTATCATCATTTAATGGAAATGGTGGAGTTTCAGACGCTGCTAGAACTTCAATTTCTTTACCTAATACTTCGATTTGACCACTCACCATGTTGGCATTTTCAGTACCAGCATAACGACGGCGAACGCGACCAGTAATTTTTAAAACAAATTCAGAACGAGCTTTATCAGCTGTTTCGAAAGCTTCTGGTGTATCAGGATCAATAACCACTTGAACTAGACCATCACGGTCACGCATATCAAGGAAAATTACACCACCGTGGTCACGGCGACGGTGTACCCATCCGCAAAGTGTAACGGTTTGATCAATTTGAGCTTCGGTTAATGAACCGCAGTAATGAGTTCGCATCATAGCGTTAAAAATCCAACTATATGGGTTAATGAAAGCGTATACGTAAACAGCGTAACGCCTTTATACAAAGGGTGAATTATGCCTCTTTGAGACTACAGTCACAAGGAGAAGATTATGAAAGCCCAATTATTTAATGCAAATTTAAAATTAAGACGATCCTTCGAATAATTCCAATTGATCTAGGATTTGAAAAACAAGCGCACAAATCGCAAACGTCAATAGAAAGCCTCTAAAGAAATAATTAATTGAGAAGCCAATGTAACCATATAGGTCATTTAAAATGGCTGTATTGTAATTAGAGTTGAAATGAATAAATCCAAATAATCCACCTAATATTGAAATTAGCACGGATACCACAGCAAAAATAGTGATAGAACGAGTTACTCTGAATGGTTGACGGTAAGTACAAAAATACTGTTTTGCAAACCATAAAATAAAGGGCAAAACAATAATAGAGGTACCGACCTGTAAAATTCGATGGAGGGGGTAGTGTTGTCCGAAAAGATTGATTTGCTTAGCTAATAGATCATGAAAAGCAAAGGTTCTGTAATCAACATGAGTTAAACCATCCCAAAGGATATGACTGCTGATACCCAAGATTAATGAAATATTGATCAGCACCAAGAATTGAAAGACAGATCTAAAGTTCGAGAGTTTTAAGGGATTGTAAATACCAATCCATCTAAAAAAAGTAGGTCGTAATAGTGCATACCACAATAGACAGAATGCCATTCCCACCAATAAATTGGGATATAGCAATGCGCTCCATTGATGTGAGATTTGGATATGTTCGTCTGTAAAAAGACGAAATAAGTCAGGGACCATGCAACCAATTGCTAGAGCAGAAATAGGAAGTGTTCCTTTCGATGCTTTATGCAAAATTGGTGCGAGTACAGCATGTGAAATTGTAAAGGGCATTGTAGAAATATATCAAAAAAATGCTATCCGAATTTTATAGATTAACATTGATATGTAACCCATTGGTTTAATTATATGAAGGTAATTAATTTGGAGTAAATGAATGAAATATGATTGAAGTTTGGTTGAAATGTTATATTATAACAACAATTGTAAATTCTCGAATTTTGAGCTTGTCGTATGAACTTTCATAAAAATATCATTACTGCCTCCGTCTTGGCAGTGATAGCATCCGCAGCACATGCTGATCAAAAACAAAAAAATGTTCAATTAGATACAATTTCTTCTACCGCACATCCATTGGTTCAAACAGCTGCTGACTTCGCTGTAGCAGATCATGTGATTGATCAAAAAAAATTATCTGAAAGACCAACAACCATAGGTGATGCGTTAGCCGATGAGTTGGGTGTTTATTCTAATCAGTATGGAACAGGTGCAAGTCGTCCTGTGATTCGTGGCCAAGATGGACCGCGTGTAAAAGTTTTACAGCATGCTTCTGAAACTGCAGATGTATCAACACTTTCTCCTGACCATGCCGTAACGGTTGATCCTATTTTGGCGAAGCAAGTGGAAGTTATCCGAGGACCTTCAACATTGCTTTACTCAGCTGGTACTGTGGGTGGTTTAGTCAATGTGACTGATCAAAAAATACCGACACAAATGCCAGCTAATGGTCTAGAGGGGCAAGTAGGCGTCCGCTATAACTCTGGGAGTGATGAAAAACTTGCAAGTGCAGGTGTAACGGCCGCTATAGGTGAAAATTTTGCACTTCGTGTTGAAGGCACGAAGCATAAAGCCAATGATTATATCCCTTTCAAAGGTTACTTCACTGAACATCATCATGAGGGTGAGACAGAGCCTCATCGTGAAAGTGCTAAACGTGTAGAAAATACCTTCTCAGAAGGTCAAACAGTTAATGTCGGCGGCTCATGGATCCATGATCGAGGTTTTGTGGGGCTGTCATATAGTAATCGACAAGATAAATATGGATTACCTGGTCATAGTCATGAATATCATGGATGTGAATTGCATGGAGATCATTTCCATTGTCCACCACCTAATTCAGCGCACGACCATGAACACGAAAATGCTGCAGGTCCATGGGTTGACTTAAAATCTGAACGCTATGATTTGCGAACTGAATTAAATGATCCATTAAAAGGATTTGAAAAGCTGCGAGCTCATTTAAGTTTTACCGATTACGAGCATGATGAACTAGAAGAAAATGAAGTTATTAGTAACTTTAAAAGTAAGGGTTATGATGGTCGTTTAGAGTTGGTTCATATACCGTTGTTAGGTTGGGAGGGTGTTGTAGGTGTACAAGCATCTCAGCAAAAAATAAAACTTAATGCGCCTGAGGGACATGACCATGATGAAGTTGATCATGGTGACCATGATCATAGTGATCACGATCATGAACATCATGGTCATAGTCATGATGTTCTGATGGCGGATACAAAAACCAATAAGTACAGTTTATTTGCACTAGAACATAAACAGATTGGTCCTGTGCATGTCGAATTGGGCGCTCGTGTAGACCATCAAAAAATTGATGTCGATTCCAATCAAAAGAACTACTCAGGGACTGCTGTTTCAGGATCAGCTGCAGCTAATTGGGAGTTCGCGCCAAATTATAAGTTGTCTCTAGTGGGGTCTCATCAACAACGTTTACCGCTAGCTCAAGAGTTATATGCAGATGGTCTTCATTTTGCAACAAACACATATGAGCTAGGTAATCCAGATATTGATAAGGAAACATCAAATAATCTAGAGTTGGGTCTCCATTATGAAGGTGATCAGCTCGATTATCATGTTCATGTTTATCACAATTGGTTTGAAGACTATATTTATGGTGCAACTGTAGCTCAACAAGGCAATTTACGTGGACTTAAATATACGCAGGATAAGGCACGTTTTTATGGAACTGAGGCTCAGCTAGGCTATCAAATTAATGATACTTACAAGGTGAGTGTGTTTGGTGATTATGTAAGAGGCAAGATAGAGGGGGAAAATGCTCCACGTGTTCCTGCTGGACGACTTGGTACAAAGGTGGAAACCAATTTTGCTGATGGTTGGTCTGGTTTAGCTGAGTATTATCATGTATTCACGCAAGATAAATTTGCTGACTTTGAAAAAGAAACCCAAGGTTATAACATGGTCAATGTTGGTGTGTCTTATGCTGGGCAGTTAAACAATCGCAACGATTATCGGGTTTATTTAAAAGCAAATAACTTGTTGGATGATCAGGTTTATTCGCACAATTCATTTTTATCGAATATTCCACAAATTGGACGTAATTTTACCGTCGGCGTTGAATACGGGTTCTAATTTAATTCAACGTGTTAAAAACAGTTTAATGCTTGAAAAAACGTAAATTAAAACCTAGTCTGAAAGTATCGGACTAGGTTTTTTGTTATGCGTCTATTTAAACGAATTCACCAAAAATTAAATTGGTCAAACCGACGTTATGTTGGTCTGATTCTCGGTATGCTGACCATCGGCTATTTAGCCTCAGCGCTATATCATATTTATAAACCATTACCAGAAGGGCTTAATTATTCCGGTAAATTACGGCATGCAAATGTGAAATTCCTAGCAGACCAAACTTATATAGATACGGAGGGTCAGCGACAGCAGCATCAGATTTTTGATGAAATTCTCAATCTTATTGAGCAAGCGCAAACTACAATTGTGTTAGATATGTTTCTGTTCAATCCTGAAACTGGTCAGTCTCAAAATCGACATCGCGCCTTAACACAAGAACTGACCCAAGCACTCATTCAAAAAAAGCGTCTAACACCGAATATTGAAATTAAATTAATCACTGATCCTATAAATTCAGTTTATGGTGGAATAATCCCAGAGCACTATCGACAACTCAGGCAAGCAGGAATTGATGTCATAGAAACAGATTTATCACCATTACGCGCATCAAATCCACTGTGGTCGGGCATTTGGTATTTTTGTTGTCAGAGTTTAGGAAATAATGCTGAGAAAGGTTGGTTAAATAATCCTTTCGGGGAAGAAAAAATTACTATCCGAAGTTATTTAAATCTTTTTAATTTTAAAGCGAACCATCGTAAAACCATCGTAGTGGATACATCCGAGGGATGGAAAACACTAGTGACTTCGATGAACCCACATGATGGAAGCTCACGCCATTCCAATGTAGCACTTGTGGTCGAAGGGCATACAGCTGTCGATATTTTAAAAACTGAACAATCAGTGGCTTTATTTTCTAAAGCAAATATTCCAATGGTTATTGTGGGAGATGTACCAGAAGATAAACTGTTGCCCCAAGTGCAAGTACTGACAGAAAAGGCAATATATGATGAACTGCTGAAACTGATTGAATCTGCTCAAGGTGCTGATGCAAAAATAGATTTGGCAATGTTCTATTTATCAGAGCGAAAAATTATTGAAGCCTTAATTGAAGCTCACCAACGCGGTGTTGAAGTTCGTGTTTTACTAGACCCGAACAAAGATGCATTTGGACGTACTAAAAATGGTATTCCAAATCGTCCTGTCGCGACAGAGCTCTATAAAGCTGGAATAGACGTACGCTGGTGTAATACACAAGGTGAGCAGTGCCATTCAAAAATGATTATTAAGCGTAGTTCAAATCAGGTTGAACTGATTTTGGGGTCGGCTAATTTTACTGCTCGTAATTTGAAAAATTATAATTTAGAAACCGATTTACGTGTTATTGGCTCTTCAAATCAGCAAGTTTTTAAAGATGCAGTACAGTATTTTGATACTGCTTGGATGAATTTAGAGGGTAAGCAAATGAGTGTTGATTACTCAGAATATGCAGAAGATTCAAAAATGAAATATGCCATTTATCGATTTATGGAATGGAGTGGTCTTTCAACCTTCTAAAAAAAATCCCTCAGAAGAGGGATTTTTTCATTTATGGATTCGGCGGAACTAATTTATCGAGTTCCTTATCATCAATTTGATCGAGTTCTTTAATATCGGTTTTGATTTTCCACTTAGACTCATCCTCAACAGGTTGAGGTAAACGTGCTTCTAACCAATCACAAACCACATCTGGCGTAAAATCAGGATGATTGCACTGAATCACCCAAGATAAGAATTGTTTCGCCTCACCATTCATATAGGGTGGAGGAGACACTGGTAAAAACTGAGTGGGTAGGCGTTCATTTTTAGAAATGTAATTTAATACATGACCAAGTTCTTGAACCGTTTGCCAAGCTAAGGCATGGTCGATATTGATTTGAAATTTAAACCACCATGCATGTTCACCATCAGTGCCATAAGAATCGATATAGTTTTCTTGGACACTCGGAACTTTACAAAAAAATTGGTGCAGGCGATCAAAACTCATTTCAGGCACGGTGGATAATCTCGCAAAGTTAAAAATGGTTAGTCTAGCAGATTTACAAACAGACTCATGCAGATAAATAAAAGGTCTAAAGTATTAAATTTAAAATTTTAAATAATGTTCAAGATTTCTACATGATTGATCTATATTTAAGTTTTAGAATGAGTGTTGAAAACAAAAGTAATCTTACATTTGGAATGAGGTAATAGAGATGAACAATACATTATTGGTTAAGACTCTATTCGGTTCAGTGATTCTTTTAATAACGAGTCATACTTTTGCAGATAGTTGGGCTAATTACCAAGGTTCTAAGGTTCGACCTGTAAAACCAACACAGACTCCAATATATACTGGTAATGCAGATCGTCTAAGTAAGCCAGTCCCATTGCAACAACCACGTTTTGCTCAGAATAGACCTCAATTACAGCGACCATATCCTCCTTATCCAGCGTATCCGCAGCAGAATGGGATTACAGTGATCTATCAACAGTCTTTACCGACCACGACGACATATTCTAGCAAGCAGTCAAGTTTCGTAAATGGGCAGGGTGGTACTATTGAAATGAGTCAGTATATGCTGATTTCAGATTGGCGTCGTTATGGTCTTCCTGCACCACAAGTTGGAATGCATTGGATATACCAAAATGGTCGATATATCCAGATGCCAAATGATCGTTAGATGCTTAATCCAATTTGTCTAAGCCATCTTTATCTAAGCCAACTCATCATCTTCAGGGCGTGGTGTTTTTCCAAGTGGTAAAGGTTTATCTTGGTGTTTATCTCGGATCACTGATGGAAAATTCCAAGAAGCAAAACGCACGACCAATATAGCGAATGCTAGGATTAAAATTGATCCTGTAATAATGACTAAATCAATATCAGCTTTATGGTCATGTTGAATATCTGAAATTAACAGACGTGTCAGGGCAGTGATGGCGATATAGATCAGAAATCTGACGGGCATATGATTGGTTTTAAAATAAATACCTACCATCGCACCTAGCTCTAAATAGATAAATAACAACAGAATGTCATCAATCGTTGCATATTGTTTTACCGTAAGAATATCAATCACGGTATGTCCTGCAGACCAAATTACCATGCAGCCAATAATAAAGAGCGCAATATAGTGGAAGCTCTCAACTGCTAGATTTCCAAAACGATCTAATAAGGATTCGATTTTTTCTACGCTAATATCTTTTTTAATCATGACATCTCCTCCTTTGAAAAAACCTGATGGTTTCATTGGAGTGATGCAAAATTCATGCTCATCTTATGTCTAAGCAGGGAAGACTATTATGAGTTGCTTTGAAAATAAGCAAATTTCAGGTAAAAAAAAGCCTGAAGAATCAGGCTTTTTTAAGATAAAACTTATGATTGATTTGTGAAGTAATCTTCGCTAAATCCCATCACGATTTCAGAGCTAGCTTTGATGCGAGCTAAACGTGTATTTAATTCAGGTAAAACGCGTTGGGTGTAGTAGTTCACCAAAGATAATTTGTTCTCATAGAACTCACCTGATTTTTCACTCGCAGCTTTAGCAATTTTAGCAAACATATAGGTAAAGCTGAGTAAGCCTACCGCATGTAAATAATCAACCGCAGCAGCATTCGCATAATCAGGATTTTCCGCAGCACGTTCAAGAACAACTTGAGTAATCGATTCAAGTTCAGTTGCAGCATCAAGAGTGGCATCTTTGATGTAATTTAAGTCCGCATCTAATGCATTTGCAAAGTCACGAATTTCTTCGATATATTCTGCGATGAATTGTCCATTACATTTAATCGTTTTACGTCCAATTAGATCTTGTGATTGAACGCCGTTCGTTCCTTCATAAATTTGTGAGATACGAAGATCACGGATACATTGTTCCATACCCCATTCACGAATATAGCCGTGACCACCAAAGACCATTTGGGCATCTAGTGTCGCATTGAAAGCAGTGTCTGTTAAATATGCTTTTGCGATTGGTGTGAGCAAAGCAACACGATTATTTGCTTTTGCAACTGCTTCTGGATCTGTCGAGAACTTTGTAATGTCAAGTTGTTGACCTACATATACTGCAAATGCACGTGAAGCTTCATTGTTCGCACGAGCATTTAAGAGCATACGACGTACATCACCGTGTACAAGAATACTATCAGCAGGTTTATTCGGAGATTTCACACCTGTTGCACTACGACCTTGTAAACGATCAGTGGCATATTGAGCAGCATTTTGATAAGCAAATTCAGAAGCGCCTAAACCTTGGATACCCATGGACAAACGTTCATAGTTCATCATCACGAACATTGCAGCAAGACCTTCGTTTTCTTTACCGACTAAATAGCCTTTTGCACCGTCAAAGTTCATCACACATGTTGCAGAGGCTTTGATCCCCATTTTGTGTTCAATAGAACCAGGGCCTACAGGGTTACGATCACCCAAGGTACCATCTTCATTCACTAAGAATTTAGGTACAATGAACAGAGAAATACCGCGTGAACCAGCAGGAGCATCAGGCGTTTTTGCTAATACAAGGTGAATAATATTTTCAGCTAAGTCATGGTCACCACCAGTAATAAAGATTTTCGTACCCGTGATGTTGTAAGTACCATCTTCATTACGTTCAGCCTTAGTTTTAATAATGCCTAAATCAGTACCTGCGTGAGGCTCTGTGAGACACATCGTACCTGACCATTCACCTGAATAGATTTTAGGAAGATAGGTTTCTTTTTGTTCTTGAGAAGCATAGCTATTTAATGCCATACCCGCACCCACAGAAAGAAGTGGGTAAAGCATAAATGATGGGTTGGTTGCAAAAAGCATTTCATCTGCAAGCACAGTCAGCATTTTTGGCATGCCTTGACCGCCCCATTCTTCGTCAGCACCTAAGCCAATCCAACCACCTTCTGCATATTGTTGGAACGCTTCTTTAAAGCCCGCTGGTGTGGTAACAGATCCATTATTATAAGTTGCGCCTTCTTCATCACCTGTGCGATTTAGGGGAAGGGTTACGTTTTGAGCGAATTTAGCCATCTCTTCTAAAATAGCTTCAGCTGTCGCAGCATCAATATGAGCTAAATTCTCATTTGATTGCCAAAATTGTTCAGCTTGAAATACATCATTCAAAATGAACTTCATATCTGTAAGAGGCGCATTATAGATTGGCATTTTCGTTCACCTTTTTTTTGTTTAAATATCTTTAGTTCTTAGCAGTCTATCGAAGCATATTAGGACTTGTTAGACGACTAAAGGTTAATATCTCGAATTTATTTATAAAGAAAAAGGACGGCCAAATCTATGACTGTCCTTTTTCTTTTACACATATTTAATATGGATCATTAGAATGCAAAATGTTCAGCATCTAAAGTCATTAATGGTTCTAATCCACCTGCAATTACGTCAACATGTGAGCGAACGCGTGGAAGGATCTTCTTGAAGTAGAAGCGAGCTGTTGTGATTTTCGCATTGTAGAAGTCAACTTCAGTTGAACCTGCTGCAAGTTGTTGTTGAGCAACTTGAGCCATGCGAGCCCATAAGAATGCTAGCGTTACATAACCAGAGAAGTATAGGTAATCTACTGCAGCAGCACCGACTTCATCAGGGTTTTGCATCGCGCGCATACCGATCTGCATAGTTAAATCGCCCCATTCTTTGTTGAGTGCAGCCAAAGGTTCAACAAACTCTTTCAAGTCTGCATTATCTTTGTTTGCTTCAGCGAATTTGTGAATGATTTTGGTGAAATCTTTCAACATCGCACCTTGAGTTTGCAGTACTTTACGACCTAACAAATCAAGTGCCTGAATTTCAGTGGTACCTTCATATAAGCAAGCAATACGTGTATCACGAACAATTTGCTCCATACCATGCTCTGAAATGAAGCCGTGACCACCAAATACTTGTACGCCTTTGTTTGCAGCTTCATAACCAACTTCAGTTAAGAATGCTTTAGCAATTGGCGTTAATAATGACAGAATATTATCTGCAAATTTACGTTCTTCTTCAGTCGCGCCTTTCTCAACGATATCAGCATAGTGAGCAAGGTAGTACACTAGAGCTCGACCACCTTCAGCAAATGCTTTTTGCGTTAAGATTAAGTTGCGAACTGCTGGATGCACAATAATTGGATCTGCTTCTTTTTCAGGTGCTTTAGGACCAGAAAGTGAACGCATTGCTAAACGATCTTTCGCATATGCCAAAGCACCTTGGAAAGATGATTCAGCAGCAGACAAACCTTGTACAGCTGTACCAATACGTGCAGTGTTCATGAAGGTGAACATTGCATTCAGACCGCGGTTTTCAGGGCCAATCAAGTAACCTGTTGCACGATCAAAATTGATCACACATGTTGCGTTACCATGGATACCCATTTTATGTTCAATCGAACCACAACGAACAGCGTTGCGCTCGCCAACTTCACCATCAGCAGTTAAGTTAAACTTAGGTACGATGAATAATGAGATCCCTTTTGTTCCCTTAGGAGCACCTGGTAAACGCGCAAGAACGATGTGAACAATGTTGTCCGCCATGTCATGCTCACCAGCGGAAATAAAGATTTTCTCACCTGAAATCGCAAAACTACCATCTGCATTAGGTTCAGCTTTTGTGCGGATAATACCAAGGTCAGAACCCGCATGAGATTCTGTTAAACACATGGTACCTGTCCACTCACCTGAAATCAGTTTTGGTAAGTAAGTATTTTTTTGCTCTTCCGTACCATGGTGCTCAATTGTACGAACTGCACCATGAGATAGACCTGGGTACATACCCCATGCCCAGTTCGAAGAGCCGATCATTTCAGAAATGATAATGCCTAAAGAGTTTGGTAAACCTTGACCACCATATTGTTCTTCAGCAGCTAAAGATGGGAATCCTAATTCTACATATTTTTTATATGCTTCTTTGAAGCCTGTTGGAGTAGTAACTACACCATCATTCCAAGTACAACCTTCGCGGTCACCTACTTGGTTGAGTGGAGATAATTCGTTTTCACAGAAATCTGCAGCAGCTTCTAAATATTGATCAACCAACTCACGGCTTACGTTTTCTTGGAATGCAGGGAGTTTTGAAAAGTGTTCTTCAGCATTTAATAATTCATGCAAAACGAATTGCATATCACGTAAGGGCGCTTTGTATTGTGGCATATCGGGTTCCTCAATACTGGTTAAACCAGATTTATAATCCTAATAAAAAATGTCGTGTCATCTACGACACCTATTTTGTTCTATTACATCGTGCAATAAGTTATTGCTTGGTACAAGTTTTATAGCCATATTCTGTGTGACTGTAAAGTCAAAGAAAAAATATTAATTTTGGCTAAGTGTTTAGAGTATAAAGTTTTTTCGTGAATTATATGTGAACAGAATAGTCAAAAACGTAATAAGTTATGACATAAAAAAAGGCGCAACATGCGCCTTTTTAATATTCAATCACTTAGTAGTGAGTTGAATTGAATTATGCGGATTTTTTTAAGTCTGGTTTAACGAGTGGTTGATTTGGTTTGAAATAAACTTTACATACACCGTTGATAGTCTGTTTACCCACTTTGATTTGAACTTTTTTACCGTCAGTTTGTCCATTGCATGCTTGAAGTTTTGCATTTTGACTAACTTGCTGTTGCATCAAACGTTGATCAAATTTTTGAACAAGCTCAGCACGTTTGGCATCTGTGAGCGGTTCACCTTTTTGTGAACGGTTAGCTTGGGCCGAAGTTGGCTTTTCAGCTTTAAATTGGGCACGTGCTTGCTCATGCATTTTTTTCATATCAGCACGATCCGCTATGAAACGGATATGACAAGTACCATCAATATTTTGTTTATCAGTTTTGATTTGAACAGTTTGACCTACAACTTTGCCGTCGCATGCTTGACGAATTTGCTGCATCATCGCTTTACGGTCAGCACGCGCTTGTTTGAATTGCTCGCGTTGTTCAGGTGTTAAACGTTCTTTATGATGATGTTTTTTATCAAAGTGACCCTTTTTAACTTCTTGAGGTGCTTGAGTTGTTGTTTGACATGCAGTAAGTGCGCCCATACTGATTAAACCAGTGGTCACCAATACAATTTTGTTCATCGCTTTCATTATGTTTATCCCCAAAGTTGTTTGGATTCGGTATAGGTAAAGATTAAATAATAAAGATGAAGAAACAATGGAGAGTTTTTTGAATCAGTGTTAGATACAATACTGAAAAACGAAGAAATAATGTGAGTTAAATTTGAATATACGTCGCGTACCAATCGCACTACGCTTATTTTTTACAGTACTGTTAACGACATTGCTCATTACGACGGTTAGCTTAAGTGTGCTGCATTGGACGATGCAAAAAAACTTCACCAAATATGTAGCTGATGTAGAAATGCAAAAGCTTGATCATCTGATCGATAATTTAGCGGGCGTATTCTCTGTTTATCAGGATTGGGGAAATGCCGTTCAAGCTCAGATTTTACAAATTGAAGGTGAAGCTGCACCCGATGATTATGATCGACTATCACGTTGGTGGTTACGTCGCCAATATGATATTGCATTGCAACAGCGTTATTTCAAAGAGCATACATTAATTAGTGAAATTGAGTCACAAAGAACGCAAACTATTAGCCCTGAAGAGCTGAAAGTCTTAGAAGAAAATTTACCTTCTGCATTTCAGCCATTTGAAGGATTGCGTTTCCCATTAAGTTCAAATCAGAATCAGACAAGAACCACGAACAGTTCTGATAAATCACATGAAAATAAGCTTTCTAGTTTGAGAACTTCTGAATACCAGCAGGGCAAGAAACTATTTATATCTATGTCTGATCACTTGGGTTTAAGTTCTAGACTTTCCTTATATGATGCAAAACAACAGTTTATCTTGGGGGAACCATCAGAGAATATGGTGTCGTATCGACCGATCACAGTTGATGGCAATATTGTGGGGTATCTCGGGCTAAGACCTGTTTTAGATCAAGATGATGCTTTAAGTATTAATTTCTTTAGCAATCAAAAGCGTTATTTATTTTTAATATATATTCTGACATTTATTTCGAGTTTGGTTGCTGCCTTATTATTAGCAACTTATTTTAGAAAGCCAATTCAACGCTTATTAAATGCAACACGAGAATTAACCAAAGGAAATTTTCAGCATCAGGTGAAAGTAAATCGTAACGATGAGCTTGGCGATCTTTCGACTGAAATTAATCAGTTAGCTGTGATTCTAGATCAGCATGAAAACTCTAGAAAGCAGTGGGTTGCAGACACTTCGCATGAGTTAAAAACGCCGCTGGCTGTTTTGCAAGCACAAATTGAAGCAATGCAAGATGGAATACGTAAACCAACGCCTGAACATTTTGCTTCAATGTTGGCACAAGTTTCGAGTCTGAAAAAATTAACACAAGATTTGGCTGCGTTAGCACAAGCTGAAGCACAACAACTCAATTTTGATTTCAATGAAATTGACCCTTGGAGTGTCGTGTTAAATGAGATTGAAAATTTCAAACCTAAATTTGAACAAGCCGATCTCACGATTAGCGCAGAGGGACATGGAACGAAATTACAATTAGATGTAGATCGTTTTAAACAAATTATGGTCAACTTACTCGGTAATACTATTCGCTATACGGAAGCCGGTGGAAGAATTCATGTGCATACGATCGAAAACGATAAGACTTGGTCGGTGATTGTTGACGATAGCCCATTAGGTCTTACTGATGAGCAATTGGCTCATTTAGGTGAGCGTTTCTATCGAGCGGATGATTCTAGAACACGTAGTACTGGCGGAACTGGATTAGGTCTAGCATTATCGTGCAAAATTGCACAAGGCATGAAGGGCTCCTTGAAGTTTGACCACTCACCATTGGGTGGATTGCGCTGCATCCTCACATTTCCAAAGAAATCGTTTTAAATTGAAGAAGGGTGACATATGAAACATGTGATGCTGGTTGAAGATGAAGTAGAACTTGCTCAATTGGTGCGAGATTATCTTGAAGCAGCTGGCTTTGAAGTCAGTATGTTTCACGATGGTCAAGAGGCTTATGATAGCTTTTTACAACGTAAACCAAGTCTAATGGTTTTAGATTTGATGGTACCTCGTATGGATGGTCTCACGATCACCCGTAAAGTCCGTGAGCAGTCTGATTTGCCTATTATCATGGTGACAGCACGAACGGAAGAGATTGATCGTGTACTTGGTTTGAATATGGGGGCGGATGATTATGTTTGTAAACCATTTAGCCCTAAAGAGTTAGTTGCTCGTGTTCAAGCAGTGTTGCGACGTTTAGATCGTAAAGCAGAACCTGAAGAAAATAATTTATTCCGTATGGACAAAGGTCAACAACGAATTTGGTATCAAAACAAATCTTTAAATTTGACACCTACAGAATTTCGACTTCTTGAATTATTTTTAGAACACGTAGGTCAGGTGTACTCTCGTGCGCAATTATTGGATCATATCAACCCAGACAGTTTTGAAGTGGCAGATCGTGTGATTGATAGCCATATCAAAAACTTGCGCCGTAAAATCTCGGATGCCGCGGAAACAGGTAATCGCCATGAATGGGTTCAAGCTGTTTATGGGGTGGGATATCGTTTCGAATATCCTGAAGATTGATTCTTTGTGATAAAAAAAAGCGAATCTAGAAGTTCGCTTTTTTTTGGTGCGTTGGTTTTGGTTAGGGTCTCTACAATTGGCCATTTCATATGCAACTTTCATGTAACTTTGTTAGGATATGAGCTTATTAGAGGTGGCTATCGTATTTTTATTGAAAGTAAGCTTCGACTCTAGCTTTTACTATAGGATCAACATCATCAACCATATAAAAGCAATATCTATATTTTTCGATCAAAACACTAATATATTTTTGTTTATCAGGAACTGTGTGCTTTAACATTATCTGTGCAGCTACGGTTATTAAGTTATTTGATTGGCGCATCAAGGTGATCAGCATCTCATCTTCATATCCCATAACATCTCTAGTAAATGACTGTTTTCCAGTATGTACTATGGAGTTAAGTTGCTTCAAATGATATTTTTTGAAATCACAAAGGGTCTGAATTATTGGCTGAGCAGGTAAGTTTGCAGCACCAAGCTTATCAAGCATTTCAGAAATCATTGGACATGTGTCGAATTCAAATTGCTCTTCAAATGTGTAACTAAATTGCAATATTGATATTTGATGATTACTTGCAAGAAATAATAACCAATATGCTCTGACTACAGCTTCAAATTGTGATCTAAGTAGAATCATAGCTTGTGTTGGTAGATTTGAAGATAATAAACCACTTACTCCAAGCCCATGCTCAAATGAGATGTAAATACATTGTTTAACTAAGTCCAAACGCGGCCCACAATCGATAATGTCACTATTAATAATTTCTTGTTTTAGCTCTAAGATCATCTGAGTTGATAATCCAAAAAGTTGTTCTATATCCATAATGAATATCGTACTCATAGAGTTGTAATGATATAACCCAAATATAGAATAAGTTTTTCGTATTACTACTATTTATTAATTTAGCGTAATTATTGTTATAGAAAAGCAATTTTTAACTTTATTCAAATGACTCTGAGTAAAGCGATATGCTTTTGTTCGGCTTTTTTAAGGTTCGATACCACAAGATTATAGGAGTTGGAGATCAAATCTTTGATAAGCTCTTCATCCAATTCAGATTCATCATAGATTGAAACCCAGTGTCGTTTATTCATGTGCCATCCAGATCGAATATAAGGATAAATATCTTTTAACATATGTCCACGATCTGGTTCGACTTTTAAATTAATCGCAGCTTTGCCTTGTAAATGAAATGCGAGCAAAAAGACTTTATCCATAATTTTATAAACATCACATCCCTCACCAAACGGTTGACTGACAGTGACTTCAGGAAGTTTTAAAGCTTGTGATGCTGCCAATTGATGTAAATGCATAGTAAAAACGAATGGGTATTGTGGATAATGATTAAATTATCCACAGAATGAGAGAGGTTTGTGAATAACTTATGATGAACAACTGACTTGAATTTCAGGGACGTCGCTAGCTAAAGGGCCTAAGTCTTCTGGTTGTTCAAGATGTTCTTGTTTGGTGTATGGTGTTTGAAGAAGTTTGAACAAGCGATCAACTTCAGAGAAATCATCACGTTCAGCAAGTTCAATTGCTTTCTGTGCCATATGGTTTCGTAGAACGTAGTGTGGATTGGCTGTTAACATCGCTTGATCGAGATCGTCAGTGTCTTGATTTTCCCGTATTGAGAGATATTGGTGAAGAAACCGCTCAAATGCGATACGATCAAGGCAATCATCTTTGATTTGTTCATACGCTTTATTCTGTAAACGAATAAAACTTTGGGTGTAATCAAGTTGTTCTGTTTGTAAAATATGTAGAAAAGCCATACCACAATCAAAGCTATCTTTATGAAAACTTGGTAATCCCATTTTTTGACTTAAACCAAGTTTATAGTGTTCCAGGAACGTTGGTTCATAGTGCTCTAAACAGTAAGACAAGTCTTGTTTCCATTGCTCTCGATCATAATTTTCTGGACAAAGATGAATGAGACTATTTAACCAAGTCCATAAATTCCAGTGCCCGATACTCGGTTGGTTCTGATACGTATAGCGTCCTTGGTAATCAGAATGATTGTTGATCCAATTAGGACGGAAACGCTCCATAAAACCATAAGGTCCGAAATCTAAAGTTGAGCCGGTAATATTCAGGTTGTCAGTATTCATGACCCCGTGCGCAAAACCAATCAGTTGCCACTTGGCGATCATGATCGCAGTACGTTGAATGACTTGAGTTGCAAAAGAAAGAACAGGTTGTTCTGTCTCCAAACATTCAGGGTAGTGCCATTCAATGCACTTTTGTGTAAATTCTTGCAGTAGATCTGGCTGAAATTGATTAATCCACTCAAAGTGACCTAAGCGAATATGTGTATCACACGTACGCAACATCATCGCGCCACGTTCAAGTTTTTCTCGTTGTACACCTTGATCTGATGATACAAAACCAATCGCATTACTGGATTGAACACCTAGGGCATTGAGGGCGTGTCCAGCCAAATATTCACGAATAACGGAACGTAACACTGCACGACCATCGCCTCTCCGAGAATAGGGGGTAGAGCCAGCACCTTTAAGATGTAAATCGACCGTGTTGTTATTTTGATCCAGGATTTGAGCAATGAGTAAACCGCGACCGTCACCAAGCTGTCCAGCCCATTGTCCAAATTGGTGACCCGCGTATACCATCGCCAAAGGTTCAAACTCAGCAAAAGTTTTTTGCCCGCTACAGATTTCTACCCAGTTCATCTTATCTTCTTGAGTCCACAGTAACTCATCTGCAAGTGCTTCATTAAAATGACCAGGTTTAGCCCCTTTTAGAGGAAGAGGTTGTTGATGATGATACAGTCGAGCAGGTAGTGTGTTATAGCGAGAATTGAACTGCATATAATTTTTCAAAATGTGATGAACAACTTTGACTATAGCAAAATTCGATACATAAAACTGTGACTGCTACATTGCAAATGGTATCGAAAAAATAAAAAAAGCCCCGATCAACGGAGCTTTGGAGTAACTGAAGAGTCTCTTGAATGAGTTATTCAGATACTGGTGATTTCTTTAAATTACGAACCAATAAGTTCAATGTCTCTCTATGATGAGATAAACGTTGTTCAACCAATTGGAATTCAACTTTCAGTTTGCTATCCATTAAGTGAATTTTTTCAGCAACAGCTGCTTTTTTGGCATTAATTTCTTGCTCTTTAAGCTTCGCCCAATCATTTAAAGTTTGCGTAAATGCTTCATATTCTTGAGCAATTTTTGTTTTAACTGTCACGATATCATCATTCACGTTATGGCCGTAAACAGCGAGATCTTGTTGCGCATATTTAAACTTCATTGCAAGCTCAGCTTTTTTAATATTAAAGCTTGGAATACGTCGTAAGTTTTTTGCTAGCCCTAGTTTTGAACACGTCCAGATCAACCATTTAGTTGGGTCGTATTGCCACCATTTTACGCCATTGCGATAGTCGTATTGGAAGATATGATGGTAGTTATGATAACCCTCACCCCAAGTCGCAATAGCAAGAACAAAGTTGTCACGTGCAGTATTTTCATCTGTGTACGGACGTTTGCCCCACATATGGCATAGCGAGTTGATAAAGAAAGTCACATGATGGCTTAAAATTAAGCGCATTAAACCACCCAACAATAACACTCCCCAGACATCACCAACTGCCCATCCAATAGGAAGAAGAATAGCGGCATGAACGACAATCACGAGAGGGATGTAATATTTATCTTGGAACATGACAATTTTGTCAGCCAATAAATCAGGGGCGTTTTTGTAATTTGCTTCAGCTGCTGGATAGTTGCGTAGCATCCAACCGATGTGCGCGTACCAGAAGCCATTGTTAATTGAGTAGGGATCTTTTTCTACATCATCAACATGACGATGATGGGTACGGTGACCTGAGGCCCAATACAAAATGCTGTTTTGTACAGCAAAGGTTCCCATAATCATTAAAATGATTTTGAGTGGTACAGTCGCTTCATAAGCACGATGTGCCCATAAGCGGTGATAACCTGCGGTAATGCCAAGACTGCTCAGACCCAACAGCGCAAACATGCTGATCCACGCAGCAAGCGAGAAATCATGATGATAAGCATAAAGTGGAATCGCAATAACGGCGACAATAGGTAAAAACACCAATGCAAATACTGCAATCCAGTTGATTGGGGCTTTGGGTAGGGGAGCATTCATCTCCAACAGCACTCCTAGAACCTTTAATAGGTTAAAACTAAATCCACTCACAAATTTGTGAGGTTAGACTCGTTAATACTAACATGGGCGAACATGTGTTCACTAGCATTATTGTACAGTTGTATTGTTTAAACCGTAACAGAATACATAATTGTATAAATTCGACTTTGGACGAATTTCAAAAAATAAATTAGAGAAAAATAATCACTTAAAGCTATGAATTTAAATATATTATAGGTGAGACATCATTAACTTGGGATAATCAGTAATTAAGCCTTGGACTCCTAAATCCTTAAGCTGTTTCGCACGATCTATATGATTGACTGTCCAAATACTAATATTTAAATTTGCGGAAAGTGTGGATGCAATGATCTCATTTGTAGCAAGTTCGTTCATCCAACCAATTTGACAACATTCAAATTTCAAAGCTTGATCAATGGCTGCATGCTTTATATCGGTTTCAACCAGTAATCCACGCTTAAACCTTGATTTTTGCTTTTGAAGGGCTTGATGAATTTTAGGATCGAAACTGGTGATAATGGCTGAATCTTCAAAGCCAATTAATTGTTGATCTAAGGCATCGACAATTTTTTCTGCGGCCTTTATCGATTCAACAGCTTTGACCTCAACTTCAATATGATTAAAATTATGAATAATTTTGAGGGTTTGGTCGAGTAGCGGTGTAGTTTCGACTTTATTCCATTCAGACCACGTTACGGCATGATTATACTGCGCTAAATCTTGCTCATCACATTCGTATAAATGTTTAGCTTGGCCCGTAGTACGAATAAAGTCATCATCATGCATCACGATCAGAGCATTATCTTTGAGTTGACGAACGTCAAATTCTACAGCGCGGATACCAATATCTTGAATATATTGAAATCCACCGAGGGTGTTTTCAGGTGCTTCCCCACGCGCACCACGATGACCAATTATTTTCATAAAACACCCTGAAATTTCAGGGTGATTTTAGTGCTAAATCATGAATGAAATATGACGATTTTAAATTAAAATTTTGATCAAAAAAGCATTTTAAGTGGATGGGTCAATCAACATGAAGACCTTTTTTACACTTTTAAGGTCAGGGCTCAATTGTCTCATTGATATTCTTTTGCCAAAGCACTTCTGAGCCACCTTCAGCACGTTGTAAGGTACGAGATGCGACGAATAACCAATCAGATAAGCGGTTCAAAAGTTGTAATGATGTGGCTTGGATATTTTGATCACGTTGATGGACAGACATCACGCTACGTTCAGCTCTACGGCAGACAGCACGTGCTTGATGTGCAAAGCTACAGACCAAAGTTCCTGCAGGAAGGATAAAATCCTTGAGCATAGGTAATACTTCATTCATGCGATCAATATCTTTTTCTAAGAACTCAATTGATACTGGTTGAACCAAGTTAAAGCCCGGGATACATACTTCACCGCCTAAATCGAATAACCAGTGTTGTATCAGGCCAAGCGTATTGTCCCAAACGGATTTATCTGTAATGGTACTGATCGCTATATGCGAGCGAAGGACGCCGATCACTGCATTGAGCTCATCGACATCTCCCAAAGCATCAATACGTAAATCATCTTTAGGTACACGTGAACCATCGCCTAGTCCGGTAGTGCCCGTATCTCCCGTGCGGGTATAAATTTTACTTAAACGGTGACCCATGTTATTTCCTTAATATTCAGATATCGCAATTTAAAAAGGATAATGCCACAGCTGTGACATTATCCTCAAAAAGTATTTAGCTATAGGTTGATGAAATTAGTACTTGAACGTAACACCAACGGAAGCTTGGCGACCACCATTGATGTAATAAATACCATTCCCACTAGAGTATTCAGTTTCATATTGAACATCACCAATGTTTTCAATATTAGTGAATAGTTTAATATTGGGGTTTATATTCCAGTAAGCATTTACATCGATGGTTGCATAACCAGGATTATTGTATTGAGTGCTGTAACTTTTAGACTTAGAGCTACCAACTATAGAAGTGCTAATTCCGTAAACCTCATTTTGTAAGCCTGCTGATAGTGTTGCTTTTTTACGAGGGCGCTTTTGCAAATCTTCATCTGTTTCTACATTTTTTGCTTGCACATAAGCGTATGAAGCATTTAAGAATAAATCATCTGTATTCCATTTATAAGAAACTTCACCACCTGTAAATTTAGACTTATTTACATTTATGAGGGTGCTATTTTTTGAAGTAATCAGATTGTCTACTTCATTACGATATACAGATAAAGAAATTAAGGAGTTTTCTGTAACTTTATGATCTAAACCAACTTCATATGAAAAGCCTTCTTCAGGTTTTAGGTTTGGGTTGCCACCCCAATTTTTTGCATATAAATCATTCATACTTGGTGCTCTAAATGAGCTACCAATATTGGTATAGATACTTATAGATGGGCTAAAGTGATATCTTACAGCCCCTTGACCAACGGTATGTGAGCCGAAACGTTCATCATCTTCTAAGCGAATGCCAAATTGCGCATCGATATTATTTGCTTGGTATTGATGTTGAGCAAAATAGCCTGTGCTGTTGTTTTTACGACTATATTCAACATCGTACATAGGATCCCAATCACTTTTAGATAAAATATCTGCTTCAATATTTTTATGAGTTACCCCCATTAGAATATTTTGAGAAGGTGTGAATTGCCATTTTCCATAAACTTCAGCTTCTTTAGAGGTATTGTGAACAAAGTCAGGCTTGTCCATTTGGTCTAAATCATCTTTAAACTGTGATAAACGGGCATTTAATTCAAGATCTGATGTGATTTTAACCTTACCCTTTAAGTTCACAATTTCATTTTGAAAATCTTGGGAAACTAAATTGCCGTTTAAGTTGTAAGCACCATTTCCTTCATTTTGGGTGTAATCTAAAGATGCAGAAAAAGCTTCTTTGTCGACACCAAATTTTGCGCTGTATCCTTTTTGATCATATGCATATTTTTGATTACTGTTGCTTAATACTTCAGTGCCATCAGATTCTAAACGTTGACCGCGAATTTGTGCATACAAACCATTTTCAGCAAAGTCGGCACCTACAATTGATTTATAAGTTTTGTTTTCACCAATTTCGCCTGTAACAAATGCACCTGTTTTTACCGGTGTTTTAGATACAAGTTGTATGACACCACCAATAGCATCAGTACCATAAAGTACAGATGCCGGTCCTTTAAGAACTTCAATTTGCTTCAGGTCTGTTGTGTCAATAAATTGAATTGATGCTGAACCCTGAGAGGGTGTATTTAAACGAACACCATCACGCATGACTAAAGTATGGTCAGACTCAGTTCCACGTAAAAAAATAGAAGCTTGCTGTCCATATCCGCCAGTCTGAACCATATTGATTGATGCATCATTAATTAATAAGTGAGGTAAAGATACAATAGGGGATTGATCTAAAACTTTAGGCTCAATAATTGAAATCCGCGCAGGCACATTTTCAATATTTTGTTCACTACGAGAAGCTGTAACCACAATCGTGCTTAAAGAAGATTTTGCAGAAGTTTGAGCTTCAGTCGTTGCTGTTACAGACGTTGAAAAACCCATCGCAATAGCGATTGCACCAACCAAAGCTGTTGGTTGACATTGAATAGACATAACGTGCTCCATACATTCACTTCCCCGTGAATGATTGAGTGGAAGAACACAACAAGCAGGTATCCGGACTCAAATGTAGTAACTGGATTACTTACATTTCCACCTTCCCACATATGACATGCAGTGGTGTAAATCTCTAAAAATCAGAAATCTATTGAGAAATGCTTTTCATTTTTTACCGTTGCGGGGGCAGTGTTGGATTTTCACCAACTTCCCTAAAGCGATTGCTTTGACTTGTTGCAATTTGAGCGCAGTATAAAGAGCGCTTCTCATTTAAACAATCTTCACACCGAATATTCTGAGTGAACTTTACGCAAGATGAAAAAATTGCTTTACAATGAAGCGCCCAAAAATGATAGATCGGCTATGATGAGGGTGGATTAGAGCTAGAATAGATGCGAACTCGTGCAAAAATATGTGGGATTACCCGATTAGAAGATGTCCAAGCTGTTGTGCAAGCTGGTGCGGATGCCATAGGATTTGTGTTTTTTCCACCAAGTCCAAGACACGTAGATGTTGAGCAAGCATCACTGTTGGTTCAAGCGATTCCTGCTTATGTGCAATCAGTTGGGTTATTTGTTAATAGTTCAGCCGAAGAGATCCAAAACATACTTAAAAAAGTCCCTTTAGATATTTTGCAGTTTCATGGCGATGAAAGTCCAGAACAGTGCAAACAAATTGCTCAGGCAGTGGGTCGCCGCTGGTATAAAGCAATTCAAGTAAAACCAGAACTAGATATCGTTGAAGAAATCAATAAATATCAAAAGTTTGGTGCGAGTGCTGTGTTGTTGGATGCATGGCATCCAGATTTAAAGGGCGGAACAGGCCACAGCTTTGATTGGACAACATTTCCAAAATTAAATATTCCATTGATCTTGGCAGGAGGACTAAACCCTGACAATATCGAGCAAGCAATTCTTACAACACAAGCATATGCTGTGGATGTGAGCGGCGGTGTAGAGTCCGCAAAAGGTATAAAAGACCAACAACTCGTAGAACGCTTTATGCAAGGAGTCCATCGTGGATCAGCAAACCGTTAATCAACAAGATCAAGTGATTGACTATACCCAATACCCTGATGCAAAAGGGCATTTCGGTATCCATGGCGGACGTTTTGTGTCAGAAACTCTAATGGCTGCACTAGAAGATCTAGAGCAACTGTATTTCCGAATGAAAAATGACGAACAGTTTTTGGCAGAATTCGACCGTGACCTCGCTTTTTATGTAGGTCGTCCAAGTCCGCTTTATTATGCTGAGCGATGGTCAAAGGAGTTGGGTGGTGCACAAATCTATCTAAAACGAGAAGACTTGAACCATACTGGCTCCCATAAAGTAAATAACACGATTGGTCAGGCTTTGCTGGCAAAGTTATCAGGCAAAAAACGTATTATTGCTGAGACTGGTGCAGGTCAACATGGTGTGGCAACAGCGACCATCGCAGCGCGTTTAGGGCTTGAATGTGTTGTATACATGGGTGCAGATGATGTGAAACGCCAAGCGATGAATGTATATCGTATGCGTTTATTGGGCGCGACTGTTGTTCCTGTCGAAAGTGGTTCTAAAACATTAAAAGATGCCATGAATGAAGCCATGCGTGATTGGGTAACAAATGTCGATTCTACCTATTACGTGATTGGTACAGTTGCAGGTCCACATCCATATCCTCAATTGGTACGTGATTTCCAATCGATCATTGGTCGTGAAGCACGCCGTCAAATTCAAGAGCAAGCAGGTCGTCTACCAGATGCATTGGTTGCTTGTGTCGGCGGTGGTTCAAATGCGATGGGCTTGTTCTATCCATTCCTGAATGATCAAGAGGTGAAAATGTACGGTGTTGAAGCTGCTGGTTACGGTATTGAAACTGGCAAACACTCTGCTCCATTAAATGCTGGTCATGTTGGTGTGCTGCATGGTAACCGTACTTATCTGATGTCAGATGCGCAAGGTCAGATTATTGAAACACACTCAATTTCAGCAGGTTTGGATTATCCTGGTGTAGGCCCAGAGCATAGCTTCTTAAAAGATATGAAGCGTGTTGAGTATGTTCCAATTAATGACAATGAAGCATTACAAGGCTTCCGTGACTTAACTAAGATTGAAGGTATTATTCCTGCACTTGAAAGTTCGCATGCGATGGCATATGTGACTAAGTTGGCTCCAACGATGTCTAAAGATCAAATTATTATTGCGACGGTTTCAGGTCGTGGTGATAAAGACTTAATGACAGTTGCACGCATTGATGGCGTGGAAATGGTAGAGATGTAATTCACCCTTTAAGCCTCTCCCTTTGGAATGGGAAGCACTGCTTCGTAAGGGGAGAGGTGCTATTTAGAAAATCGCATTTAAGCCATTGGATGCGATTTTTTTATGCGCTCTAGAAAAGCTAAAATATTTTCCTAAAATTTGATTTTTGGATCGGCGACATGGATGTCGTCTGTATTTCTGTGATACAGGCAAGTATCATCAGAAATACAAAATGATTTTGTTACTTTTACCGAAAAAAAGTAAGGCAGTTTGGAGTGTGAATCTATTTGAGATTCAGATTTGAAGAGCTATTTCATGGACTTACTTTTACGTTACTTTGGAAAAGCCCAAAGTAACCGAAGGCTTTCTGTTGAGCAGATATTACATTCTTGTAATACTGCTCAACGGGGGACATCCATGTCGCCACCACGTATCTATTATCGTTGAATTGGTCAGGTTAATCTTTAAACCCTGTATAAAAATCAGTAACACAGCCAATCCATTCTTTTCAGTAGTGGCAAATCCAAATTCAGGTATGATTAATGGTCTTGTCAAAGCCAAAGGAAATCAACCATGCCAAGCCTATTTCTTGTAATGCTCGGTGGTCGTCATGCACGTGCCAATACTGAAGTGCATGATGTGGTTTTGGCTGTTGGGGATTCACTAGAAGAAGTCTATCCTCAACTCAAAAATGCTTGGTTTGGTGAGCAGAAAGGCTTACATATTGATGCTTGGGCGAAGGTGAATGGAGTGGAATATAATGAGCAGCAATTCCAAATCCATTTTACAGATGCAGCTCCGAATGAAAACGAAATGAAACTCTGGCTGATTAATTTAGGTGGGTACCACGTTAAAGAGTTCGGAGAGCTACATCGTTATGTATTAGTACCCGCTTTAAATAGTGCATCGGCTAAAGAACGTGGTAAATTATTCTTTGGAAAAGATTGGCAAAAACAGCATACAGATCGGGTTTTGGATGTAGATGATTGTATTGCCATTGATCAAGTTCATGGTCGTTATGTGCAATTGATTGATGGTCAATTTAAAGAAGGGTACTGGGAAAATACATACATCACGATCGGATAATTTTTAATAAAGAACAAATTTACAATCTATATGAATTTATGTGCTAAGAATAGTTAAATAAAATCTTTATGTGGAATAAGTACTGGAATCCAGAGTTTGTCTATATATCAGTGATTCGAGTGATTACATATCAATAAAACCGCTATTAAATATGTAAAAAACGCATTTTATTGATAGATGAATAAAAGCTATGCTGTGCTTCGTTAAAATTAAACTACTAGCTGTACGCCATGTATTTATATACTGATTTCGATCAGCAACTGATCAATGAACGTGTTGCACAATTCCGTGATCAAACGGAACGTTATTTAGCTGGAAAGCTTACTGAAGATGAATATCGTCCATTACGTTTACAAAATGGATTATATGTTCAGCGTTATGCGCCGATGCTTCGCGTCGCTGTACCTTATGGTTTGATGAACTCTAAACAGCTTCGTAAAATTGCTGAACTCGCTAAAGCGTATGACCGTGGTTATGCACACGTTTCTACTCGTCAAAACTTTCAATTTAACTGGCCAGCATTAGAAAATGTGCCAGACATGTTGCAAGAGTTGGCATCAGTTCAAATGCATGCGATTCAAACATCTGGTAACTGTATTCGTAATACAACAACAGACCAATATGCAGGTGTCGTTGCTGGTGAAATTGAAGATCCAAGACCGACATGCGAATTGATTCGTCAGTGGTCAACTTTCCATCCAGAATTTGCATTCTTGCCACGTAAGTTCAAGATCGCAGTTTCTGCACTTGCTGAAATCGACCGTGCTGCAACAGCATTTCATGATATCGGAGTGTATATCGTTCGCAATGAAGCGGGTGAAATGGGCTATAAAATCATGGTTGGCGGTGGTTTAGGTCGTACACCGATCATTGGTGCTGTGATCAAAGAGTGGTTACCACGTGAAGACCTTATTGCTTACTTAGAAGCAGTACTTCGTGTGTATAACTTACATGGTCGTCGTGATAACAAATATAAAGCTCGTATCAAAATCTTGGTAAAAGCTTTAACACCTGAAGTTTTTGCTGAAAAAGTTGAAGCTGAATTTGCGCATACAATTAAAACTTTAAAAGTTGATGTAGATACTCTGGCGAAAATGGACCAGAACTTTACACCATTTGCGTACCAAGATTATGCAGATGAAGACTTCTCAGAACTGTTTGCTACACATCCGAAATTCAAACAATGGTTTAACATCAATACCAATGCACACAAAGTGAAAGGTTACCGCATCGTAACAATTTCATTGAAACGTGCAGGCGTTGCACCGGGTGACGTGACCACTGAAGAAATGAACTTGATTGCTGATCTTGCAGATAAGTACACTTTTGGTGAATTGCGTACCACGCATGAGCAAAATATTGCCCTTGTTGATGTACCGCAAAAAGACTTATTTGAGCTTTGGACGATTCTTGAAAAGAATAACTTGGCTCGCGCGCACATTGGTTTCTTAACTGACATTATCTGCTGTCCAGGTGGTGATTTCTGTTCGTTGGCAAATGCGAAATCTATTCCGATTTCTGAAGCTATTTCACGCCGTTTTGATGATCTAGATACAATTTACAACTTAGGTAAATTGGACTTGAACATCTCAGGTTGTATGAATGCCTGTGGTCATCACCATGTGGGTAATATTGGTATTTTAGGTGTCGACAAGAAAGGCGCAGAATTCTACCAAATTACATTGGGTGGTAATGCAGACCATGATGCCTCAATCGGTGACATCTTAGGACCATCATTTGCTGCTGAAAAAGTACCAGATGTGGTGGAAGAAATTTTGAACACTTATCTTGATTTACGTCAAGAAGGTGAAGAGTTCATTGATACTTACCGTCGTGTAGGAATTCAACCATTTAAGGAGCGTGCATATGCTTAATACCGCACTACAAGTGCTCTCTAAGGATGGCACGATTGCAGACAATACTTATCAACTGATTGGTGAAGATGGCGTATTGCCACAAGGTGATGTGGTTTTAACGGTGGAGCAGTTAGACCAGCTTGCCAATGTTTCAGGTAAAAAAGCACTTTACCTAACCGTAGATGCCTCACCTGAAAACAATGAATTCCCACTTGATCAGCTTGATGCAATTTTTATTGAGTTTGCAGGTTTTAATGATGGTCGTGGGTATTCATTTGCCGCATTGTTACGTCGCCAAGGCTTCCAAGGCGAACTTCGTGCAACAGGTGATGTATTCAAAGACGTGTTGAACTACATGAAGCGTGCTGGTTTCGATACTTTCGTGATTAAAGAAGGTAAAGACATTGCAGAAGCAGCGGCAGGTTTAAACGACTTTACTCAACCTTATCAAGCGTCGACTGCTGTACCAAAACCAAATTATCAAACGGGTGCTTAATTTTATTAAGTGATAAAAAAGCTGAACTTAGGTTCAGCTTTTTTATTTAATGGAAACAAGATTTAGGTATTCATAGTTCAGCCTAAGCGCTATTCAAAATGACACATAGAAGGTCAAAGTTTAATCATATGTCTATTTAGAGCAGATTTTTTTAATTCATTCAGAAATATATAGCGACAAAGCCTTTAGTGCAGCGGTTTTTTATATGATTCAATTGATCGATTAACACTGATTTAAATGATAAATTTGCTCCAAAAAAGTGCAGTTTATTGTAGTATGTTAGTATTCATTTGATCATTTTTGGTGCGGGTTTTTCTCCATTCAATCAGACTGTTTTGCGGTATATGTTTAGTACTCAGTCTAGTGATCTTGCCATCATTTAAATAGTGAAGCAGTTGTTATGCAAAATTTGATTCGTATTGGTATTGTCGGTTATGGCAACCTCGGTCGTGGCGTTGAAACGTCAATTCAAAAGAACCCAGATTTAGAGCTTGTGGGAATTTTTACACGCCGTGCACCTGAATCAGTGTCTCCTTGCTTTAGTGACACGAAAGTTTTTCATATGGATGACTTAAATGACCTTCAAGACAAAATTGATGTGTTGATCTTATGTGGTGGATCTAAAGATGATCTTCCAAAACAAACACCAGAATTGGCAAGTAAATTCAACACAGTAGATAGTTTTGATACGCATGCACGTATTCCTGAGTTTTTTGAAGCAGTGAATGAGCCTGCACTTGCTAACAAAAAAACGGCAATGATTTCGATTGGATGGGATCCAGGCATGTTCTCAATTAATCGTTTATTTGGTGAGGCATTATTACCAGATGGTGAAACCTATACTTTCTGGGGTAAGGGTTTGAGTCAAGGTCACTCAGATGCGATTCGCCGTGTGGCGGGTGTTAAAGCAGGTATTCAATATACTATTCCATCACAAGATGCGATTGATAAAGTTCGTAGTGGTTCACGTCCTATATTAACCACTAAAGAAAAACATACTCGTGAATGTTATGTTGTGCTTGAAAATGGTGCTGACGCTGAAGCTGTAAAGCAGGCGATTGTGACCATGCCAGACTATTTTGCAGAGTACAACACGACTGTGAACTTCATTGATGAAGAAACGCTTCGTAACGAGCATAATCGTATGCCCCACGGTGGATTTGTCATTCGCAGTGGTAATAGTAGTGCAGAGCAGACTCAAGTAATGGAGTTTTCGTTGAAATTAGATAGCAATCCTGAGTTTACTGCAAGTGTACTTGTGGCTTATGCACGTGCATGCTACCGCATGAATCAAATGGGTCAATATGGCGCGAAAACTGCATTTGACGTTGCACCAGGCTTATTGTCAATGAAATCTCCAGAGCAACTACGTAAAGAAATTCTTTAAGTCTAATAATTCAAAGCTATGCTTTGAATTGAGATTATAAAAAAGCCTCTAGCTAAGTAGAGGCTTTTTTATTTCCCCTCCTTTAGTCAAGAAGGGTTTAGGGGAGGATTGATCATTTAAATCTCCCTCAAGCCCCTCTTTGAAAAATAGGGGCTTTAGATGCTTTAGATTAACTCAATCGCCACTGCAGTTGCTTCGCCACCACCGATACAAAGCGCAGCAATACCACGTTGACCACCTGTGCGTTTAAGTGCATGGATTAACGTTAAAATAATCCGTGAACCTGTAGATCCTACTGGATGTCCTAAAGCACATGCTCCGCCGTTGATATTTACTTTTTCAGGGTCGAGTTTGAACTCATCAATAGGACACATTGTGACCATTGCAAAAGCTTCGTTGATTTCCCAAAGGTCGACTTCTGCGACATTCCAACCTGTTTTATCGAGAACCTTTTGGATTGCACCGACTGGTGCAATCGTAAACTCAGAGGGATGTTGTGAATTAGAGGCATATGCCACAATTTTGGCTAAAGGATTTAAACCCTTTGTATGTGCTTGTTCAGATGAACTGATAACCAAGGCTGAAGCACCATCAGAGATCGAGCTGGCATTGGCAGCAGTGATCGTACCATCTTTAGCAAAAGCTGGGCGAAGTGTTGGTATTTTATCGATGTTTGCGTTAAAAGGTTGCTCATCTTTATCTACAACGACATCTCCTTTACGAGTTGACACAGTAACAGGGACGATTTCATCGTTGAAGTAGCCTTCAGTAATCGCAGTTTGAGCACGCTTTAATGAACGTATTGCAAAGTCATCCATTTGCTCACGGGTATAGCCTTTAGTGTTGGCCATATCTTGAGCAAATGAGCCCATCAAACGACCAGTTTCAGCATCTTCTAAACCATCGAAGAACATATGATCTTTGATTTCACCATGACCCATGCGGTAACCACCACGTGCTTTAGGTAAGACGTAAGGAGCGTTGGTCATAGACTCCATACCGCCTGCAACCACAAAATTTGCTGAACCAGCTTTAATCATATCAGCTGCTTGCATCACAGCTTTCATGCCTGACCCACATAATTTATTGATTGTCACTGCACCTGTCGAGTCAGGTAGTCCAGCTTTGCGCATGGCTTGGCGAGCAGGGCCTTGTTTTAAACCTGCAGGCAAAACACAACCCATAATGACTTCTTCAATGTCTGCTGGCTGCAAACCCGAGCGTGAGATAGCCTCTTTAATGGTCACTGCACCCAGTTCTGGTGCAGTCACACTTGATAAACTTCCCTGAAAGCCGCCCATTGCCGTACGTGCACCATTAAGGATGACGATATCAGTCATTATTCTCTCCAATTTATTTAGCTTTGTTTTACAGCTTGAGTATATGTAATATCAGGCCAATTAATATTGGCTATAGTGTGTAAAATGTGACTGATAAGTTGTCATTCACATGTCTTAGTTTCTTCAAGACGAGTCTGTCCCATCATTGAAAGTCTAACGATTAGATTTGATTTATTTGAATGTGCACAGTATTTAAAATGTCCCATTGATCCACGTGGTAAACCAGAGTCTGGTTGGAAGGTGATCGTATTCTTGCTGGTAACACCACCTTTCCAACTGAAATCACCATATTGGTAATCTGTCGAAGTTGCTTGAATAAGCTTTTCGTGAGGATCGAATTGTTGATTGTGATTCTGATCTAGAAAGATGATAAACCCTTTATGCCATTGACTGTTCTTACACGATTTTAAATCTTGAGAAGCACAGATAATCACAGGGCTTCGGTAACTTACAGCATTGGCTTTAGCTTGGCTGATGGCTTGCCGTACCGTGCTAAGAATTTGCGCCCTTTCTTGATTTTCACGAAATTCATGATAATGAGGGAGTGCTATCATCACAAGAATACTAATAATGACGATCGTGAAAATGAGTTCTAAAAGGGTAAAAGCAAGAGATTTACAATAGGAATACATTTTAAAGCTTCTAGTATTTGTTAATTATTTGAATTTATAGATAATCTTGGTGAAGTTATATTATAAGCTGAAGTGCTAAAAAATGATTACTATCACCTTTGAATGCTGTTAATATACCAAAAATGAAAAGATAAGTTATTCATGCGGATAAATTGAGTAAAAAATTACCGAATTACAACGGAAATTGTAAGTAATTTTGTCAATAATTTACTTGATTAAAGTAATCAAACACTTGGAATTCACTTTAAGTGTTTGTATGATTCAACATGAGTAGCTTAAAAAAAATACTGGGGTATAAAAAAGCCTATCTCAGGAAGCCATAATTATTTTAGGCTGAGCTTGAAAAACAATTGTTATCTCTGGAGGATATCCATGAAATTGAGTCGTATCGCACTTGCTATGCTTGTTGCTGCTCCATTCGCTGCTGCTAATGCTGGTGTAACTGTTACTCCACTATTAGTGGGTTACACATTCCAAGACACTCAACACAACAACGGTGCTGCTGATCACTTATCTGACAGCATTATCGAATTACAAGACGATTTATTCGTTGGTGCTGCGTTAGGTATTGAACTTACTCCATGGTTGGGTTTTGAAGCTGAATATAACCAAGTAAAAGGTGATATCGAAGGCACAATTACTGGTAATGATGTTGGCGAGTACAAGCAAACTCAAATCAATGGTAACTTCTATGTTACTTCTGATTTAATCACTAAGAACTATGACAGCAAAATTAAGCCATACGTTCTTTTGGGTGCTGGTCACTACAAATATGAATACGATGGTGTAAATCTTAAAGATGACGAAGGTACTTTAGGTAATGCAGGTGTAGGTGCTTTCTGGCGCTTAAATGATGCTCTATCTCTTCGTACAGAAGCTCGTGCAACTTATAACATCGACGAAGATTTCTGGAACTACACAGCACTTGCTGGTCTTAACGTAGTTTTAGGCGGTCACTTGAAGCCTGCTGCTGAAGTAGTAGAAGTTGCTCCAGTTCAACCAGCTCCAGCTCCAGTTCAACCAGCTCCACAAGAGTTGACTGAAGATCTTAACATGGAACTTCGCGTATTCTTCGATACGAACAAGTCTAACATCAAAGATCAGTACAAGCCTGAAATTGCTAAAGTAGCTGAAAAATTAAACGAATATCCAAATGCAACTGCTCGTATTGAAGGTCACACTGATAATACTGGTCCACGTGCGTTGAACGAACGTTTATCTTTAGCTCGTGCTAACTCTGTGAAATCTGCTCTTGTAAGCGAATACAACATTGACGCTTCTCGTTTAGCGACTCAAGGTTTCGCTTGGGATCAACCAATTGCTGACAACGCAACTAAAGAAGGTCGTGCGATGAACCGTCGTGTATTCGCTACGATTTCTGGTAGCCGTACAGTAGTTGCTCAACCTCAAGCAGCACAATAATCTTTAATTGATTATTAAGAACAGCTCTTCGGAGCTGTTTTTTTTAACTCTTTTTTAAATAATGTGATATATTTCACAAAATATAATGAACAACACAATGAGAATAAAGATGAAATATAGTTTAATAGCAAGCTTATGCATTGCTTTAACTTTGACGGCTTGCACAACGACAAAGATGCAATCAACTACTGGTGTACAAGACTTGGATCAAAAGATATTAAATGAATTAAAACAAGGTTTACCGCTCTACTTTAATCACAATTCCCGTCAAATTGATGTTCGATATCAACCTTATTTAACAGTAGCTTCAAAAGTATTGGCGCAGAATAAAAGTTTTATACTTCAAGTGGATGGACATACAGATAATCGAGGGTCAGTATCAGCGAATCAAAAAGTATCTCTTGAGCGAGCAAATGCTGTGCGTAATGAATTGGTGATGCAATATAATGTTGATCCTAAACAGATTTCGACACAAGGCTATGGCCCAAATCAGCCAATTGCGGATAACACGACAGAAGAGGGTCGAGCATTGAATCGTCGAGTGAATTTAACCTTAAAAATACAATAAGATCATAATCTAACAATAAAAAAACAGCTCAATTTGAGCTGTTTTTTTATTTTATTAGTCTTGATCGACTTGAATTGGTTTTACATCCATATCTTGATATTGAATCAACTTGGTTTTGTACTTGAACTTATAAACTAGCCATATTGCTAAGAATAAGAAGATCCCAATATATGTGGAGACTACTGCGATCCACTCCCCATCAAGTACGGCTTGATAATTTTGACCTAACACAACGATTGCACACAAAATAAAAGCGAACCACGGTGCAAAAGGGAAAAATTTTGCACGATATGCTAAATCTTCTAACTTATATCCTTGAGCCAAATAGCCTTTCCTGAATCGGTAATGAGAGATTGCGATACCGAGCCATACGATAAAGCCACACATACCAGACATATTCAGAAGCCAATTAAATACTTCCTCTTCACCAATAAATGTCGTCAAGAAGCATAGTGCTGCGATTGCTGTCGTAGCATAAAGTGCATTCATTGGTACACCGCGACCATCAAGTTTGGAGAAAACTTTGGGTGCACTTCCATTTTTTGCCATATCAAACAGCATTCGTGTGGAAGAGTACATTCCTGAATTTCCGGCAGAAAGGATAGCCGTAAGAATGACCGCATTCATGACACTTGCAGCGAAAGCAAAGCCTGCTTGTTCATAGAGTAAAGTAAAAGGTGATAATGCAATATTCTCATCTGAAGCAGCTTGCATTAGACGAGGATCATCATACGCAATCAATGTACCGATAATAAAAATACATACGATATAGAATAAGAGAATACGCCAGAAGATCTGTTTAATCGCAATAGGAATGGTTTTCTTCGGATCTTTCGACTCACCAGCGGCAACACCAACCATTTCAGTACCTTGAAATGAGAATCCTGCGATCATCGCAACACCAATTAATGCCGACAAACCACCTACAAATGGCGCTTCTCCCTTTGACCAATTTGCGAAAGTTGTAACATTGGGTGTCATCATGATTTTGGCAATCATGAAAATTCCAATGATGATAAATGCAATGATGGCAAGAACTTTAATGAGTGAGAAAAAGAACTCAGACTCACCAAAACCTTTGACTGTTAAGGCATTAATACCAAAAACGATAGCAAGGAAAATGGCACTCCAATAGAAACCTGGGATATCAGGAAACCAAAATTTCATGATGAATTGAACTGCAACAAGTTCAAATGCGACGGTTATCGCCCAGTTGTACCAATAGTTCCAGCCTAGTGCGAATCCAAATCCACCTTCGACATATTTGGTGCCATAGGTGAAGAAAGCACCTGATGTTGGATTATGTGTTGCGAGTTCGCCTAAGCTGGTCATGAGGAAGTAAATCATTACGCCAATTAAACAATAGGCAAGTAATGCACCACCAGGGCCAGCATTGGCAATTGTTGCACCCGAAGCTAGGAATAGTCCTGTACCGATAGAACCACCAATGGCGATCATATTAAGATGGCGTGCTCCAAGCTTTCGCTTAAGTTGACCGGTTTCGCTCATCGAAAGTTCCTTATGATTTCTTTTGAGTACTTGCAAACAGTACTTTAAAGCCTTGTTGATCAGTCAAAGTTTCACATTGACCAAAATTTTGCTCAATGAGAGTTGGGTAGTTTAAAAAACGATTTGCCACGATCCAAAGTTCACCACCAGATTTTAGATGGCGACGTGATGTCTTACAAAGATTCTCACTCGCATTGTAATCAGTGTATATACCCTGATGGAAAGGAGGGTTACTGACGATGGCATGTAAAAATAGTGGCGCATCTTCAATGCCAGTCACAGCTTTGATTTCGAGCTGTTCTGGTGACAAATTATTTTTTTCAAATGTTAGGCGGGTGGAGGCGAGCGCAAAAGCATCCACATCAAGCGCAAAAATACGATTTTTGGGATTCAATTTGGCTAAATATGCACTGATAATGCCAGCACCACAACCGAAGTCAGCGATTTTACCTGAACTCACTCGATTGAGGTAGGGGAGAAATACAGCTGTACCAATATCAAGTTTATTTTGACTAAATACACCAGGTAAAGCATAAATCTGTAATTCGCCATTCGGTGTTGGAATTGTATATTGTTGAGCCCAATTTTCTAAAGTTCGAGGCGTAGGAGTCTGATCGATAATTAATTGCCACATTTGACAATGACGAGCGCTATCAAGTTTGACACATTTGCCAAATGGAACGAGTTGTTTTGCTGCTCGTTCAACGCCACCTTTCTTTTCACCGACAAGAAAAATTGATGCACCAAGACCGAGTTTTAATACCACACTGTGTAGTAAGTAATTCAAAAGCTCTTTGGCTTTAGGCACAAAAACAATAACTTGATCATATTCTGCTTCAGGCATATCCGTCCCAAAATGAACAGGAATATTTTGATTTTGGAAAAATAGAAAGTCGTTATAATTCCATGTCCATACTGAAGCCTGAATATTTTTATCGAGCTGAGTGCTTAAGTCATCAGTTGGTGCATTGACTAATAATATTCGACCTTTCAGAAAGTTATGTTGACGAATAACAACTTCACTTTGAGGAACCATATATTTCTCCACAGAATAAAAGAGCCCAGACAATGCTGGGCAGTCTTTGATTCAATCTAAATTATTTCTTTGCTTCAGGTAGAACGAAGTTCAAGATCAAGGCTGCAATGCCGCCAGTTGCTACACCAGAGCTAAATATATTACGAATGAGTTCAGGCATATGTTCAAGAATCTGTGGAACTTGAGCAACACCTAAACCAAGAGCAAGTGAAATTGCAATAATAAGCAATGCACGGCGGTCAAGCTGAATACCAGAAAGGATATTAATCCCTGATGCTGCAACAGCCCCAAACATCACCATGACAGCGCCCCCCAGTACAGCTTGAGGAACAGCTTGGATGATGGCAGCCACTGCTGGTAGTAAACCCAAAATAACTAATAGAGCAGCGATCCATATACCCACGTGGCGACTAGCGACACCAGTTAATTGGATTACTCCGTTGTTTTGAGCAAAAACAGAACTCGGGAAAGTATTAAATAAGCCTGCGAGTAAGGAGTTTGCACCGTTGACGAGTACACCACCTTTAATGCGCTCCATCCATTTCGGACCATCAACAGGCTGATTAGACAACTTAGAGGTCGCGGTGATATCACCAATCGCCTCTAATGAAGTAACCAGATAAATAAATGCCATTGGTATAAATAAACTCCAAGAGAAGTCTAAGCCAAAGTGCATTGGTGTAGGGATTTGAACCAAAGGTGCATTTTCTAAGCCAGAAAAATCTAAATGGCCCATGAAGCCTGCTAACGCATAACCTACGATCAGTGCAATTAATATCGCACTACTCTTGACCCATGTAACATTTAAGCGGTTTAAGAGAATGATTAATGCCAAAACAGTACAAGACATAATGAGATTGTCTGTATTGGCAAAAGTATTATTCCCCATCGCTTGGTAACCACCACCCATTGAGATTAAACCTTCTTTAATCAAGGTTAAGCCAATGAGAAGTACAACAATACCAGTCACAAGTGGAGTAATGAGTTTTTTCACCCATGGTAATATGCGTGAAACGCCCATTTCAATGAATGAGCCTGCAATCACGACACCAAAAATTGAACCCATAACAGTTTCAACTGGAGTTCCTGCGGCAACCATTGCTGAGCCAATCCCAATAATAGGACCGATAAAGTTAAAACTTGTACCTTGAACAATCAGTAAGCCTGCACCGAAAGGACCAACCTTTTTACTTTGTAAGAATGTCGCAATACCTGAAATCACCAATGACATGGAGAGGATCATGTTTGTATCTTCTTTAGAAACACCTAAAGCCAAACAGATCAATAGACCAGGAGTAACAATCGGAACAATAATGGCAAGTAAATGCTGAATGGCAGCAAGAAAAGCGATGAACGGTTTTGGTTTATCGTCTAAACCATAAACAAGATCGAGTTTCGGTTCTTGAGATTGGTCGGGAGCAGACATGGTCTATACCATCTAGATTAAGCGAAAGTGCCGACATTCTAATCGAGTTACATGGGTTTACAAAACCGAAACATAACCATTCGTCAAAAAAAAATGAAATTGTAAAGAAACAGTCACTATAAAAGTTTAGGATTTTTCTGTATAATTTGCCCTCAAATTTAAAGCGTATCGAATTTACATGTCAGATATTAAAACTCTCCGTAATATTGCCATCATCGCACACGTCGACCATGGTAAAACGACTCTTGTCGACAAACTTTTACAACAATCAGGTGCTTTGGGTGAACGCGCGGGTGAGATCGAGCGTGTCATGGATTCAGGCGCTATTGAAAGTGAACGTGGTATTACCATTCTTGCAAAAAATACTGCAATCAAATGGTTAGATAAACGTACTGATACTGAATACCGTATCAACATCGTGGATACCCCGGGACACGCCGACTTCGGTGGTGAAGTTGAACGTGTAATGTCGATGGTTGACTGTGTACTTCTTTTGGTAGACTCACAAGAAGGTCCAATGCCACAAACTCGTTTCGTAACGCAAAAAGCGTTCGCACGTGGTTTGAAACCAATCGTAATTATCAACAAAGTTGACAAGCCTAATGCGCGTCCTGACTGGGTAATCGATCAAGTATTCGATTTATTCGATAACCTTGGTGGTACTGACGAACAGTTAGACTTCCCTGTGGTTTATGCTTCTGGTCTTCGTGGTGTAGCAGGTCCTTCACCAGAAGAACTGGCTGAAGACATGACTCCGTTGTTCCAAACAATCGTAGACATCGTTGAGCCGCCAGCAGTGGATGTTGATGGTCCATTCCAAATGCAAGTGTCTTCACTTGACTATAACAGCTTCGTTGGTGTTATTGGTGTTGGTCGTATCCAACGTGGTTCAGTGAAATTGAACACACCTGTAACGGTAATCGACAAAGATGGTAAAACACGTAACGGTCGTATCTTAAAAATCATGGGTTACCATGGTTTAGAGCGTATCGACGTTGAATCTGCTTCTGCAGGTGACATCGTATGTGTAACAGGTATGGACGAACTTCATATCTCTGACACGATTTGTGATCCTAAACATGTTGAAGCATTGCCACCGCTTTCTGTAGATGAGCCTACAGTATCGATGACATTCCAAGTTAACAACTCACCATTCGCCGGTAAAGAAGGTAAGTTTGTGACCTCACGTAACATCCGTGAACGTCTTGACCGCGAATTGATTCACAACGTAGCACTTCGTGTAGAAGATACTGACAGTCCTGACCGTTTTAAAGTGTCGGGCCGTGGTGAACTTCACCTTTCGGTATTGATCGAAAACATGCGTCGTGAAGGCTTCGAGATGGGTGTATCTCGTCCGCAAGTAATCTTGAAAGAGATTGACGGCGAAATGCAAGAGCCATACGAAAACGTAACATTTGACGTAGAAGAACAGCATCAAGGTGCTGTGATGGAACAAATGGGTAACCGTAAAGGTGAAATGACCAATATGGAAGTCGACGGTAAAGGTCGTATTCGTATTGAAGCAACTGTACCTTCACGTGGCTTGATTGGTTTCCGTTCAGAATTCATGACCATGACTTCAGGTACTGGTATCATGACCTCAAGTTTCTCGCACTATGGACCAATGAAACAAGGTTCTGTTGCAAAACGTCAAAACGGTGTGTTGATTTCTATGGTTCAAGGTACATGCTTGGGCTATGCATTGTTCAGTTTACAAGACCGTGGTCGTCTATTCGCTAAACCTCAGTTAGAAGTTTACGAAGGTATGATCATTGGTATTAACTCTCGTTCTGACGATATGGTTGTAAACCCAACTAAAGCGAAACAATTAACAAACGTTCGTGCATCAGGTACTGATGATGCATTAACACTTGTTCCTGCGATTGAGTATACGTTAGAACAAGCACTTGAATTTATTCAAGATGATGAGCTTGTTGAAGTTACACCTAAATCAATTCGTATTCGTAAGCGTTGGTTGACTGAAAACGAACGTAAACGTAATAAATCTTAATTGATTTAAATAAAAAAACCGCTCAAAAGAGCGGTTTTTTTTATATCTTGACTACATCATTTAAGATATGAAATAAAAGTTGTTGAATTGTTGTAGTTGATTTGGACAAGATCTTGTTTATTTAAACAGAGATACTTATGATTTTGGTGGAAAACCAACGAGTTTAGACGGAAATATCATTAAGAATAATGTATATTATGTCACATTAATGCATAGAAAAATTTTGGAGAAAAAATGAGCATTATTAAAGAGTTTAAAGAATTTGCCGTGAAAGGCAATGTAATGGATCTGGCGGTCGGTGTGATCATTGGTGGGGCGTTTGGTAAAATCATCGATTCAATGGTGAAAGATGTCATCATGCCAATTATCAGTTGGATCTTAGGCGGTGATGTTGATTATTCAAACTGGTTTGTTGTATTAGGAGATAATCCAAATAACCTTACAACGCTTGCTGCCGCTCAAGAAGCGGGTTTAAATGTTTTGGCTTACGGTAATTTCTTGACGATTCTCATCAACTTCATCCTGCTTGCATGGGTGGTATTCTGGTTAGTGAAATTGATGAATAAAATGCGTCGTAAGCAAGAGGAGGAAGCTCCAGCACCTGAAGCTACTCCAGAAGATATCGAATTACTTCGTGAAATTCGTGACGAATTAAAACGTAAAGGTTAATGCTTTTACAACGAAAACGGCGCTAAATGCGCCGTTTTTTATATCTCATCGTTTTTTAAATCGCCCGAAATCCCCCTTTGTCAAAGGGAGGCTGGGAGGGATTGATTCTTAGCTCTTTCTTGCGAAGCGATGCTTCTCATCTCCTAAAAGGAGAGGGAAATCCAGGAAGTTTAAAAATCCATACGAAATTTAATTTCGAGTAAATGCCAGCCGAATTGACTCTTAATTGGTCCATGTAATTCACGTTCAGCCAAACTAAAAACTGCCTTATCGATAGGACCAACCAATTGTCCTTTCTTAACCTCACCTAATTCCCCTCCTTTTTTTCCTGAGGGACAAGTTGAGTGTTGCTTAGCAATTTTAGCAAAATCAGCACCGTCTTTAAGCTTTTGTTTAAGTTGGATACACAGGTCTTGATCTTTGACTAAAATATGCCGAACAATTGCTGATTTCATTTGGATTTTACCTTTGATACAGGATTCTTTGAGGCTTGAGGTCGCTTAAGCGGTTGACACTCAGGGCAAAAAACAGAAGCACGTTGCCCGAGCTTAATATTTTCTAAAGTTGTTTCACAGTTGATGCACATTTCACCAGCGCGCCCATAAGCCAATAGCGTTTGTTGAAAGTAGCCATTTTCGCCCATGGCATTGGTGTAATCACGTAAAGTAGATCCGCCTAAATCAATTGCTTGTTTAAGGATTCGTTTTATTTCAATGACAAATTTTTCAATTTGTGGCCGTGTAAGACTAGAGGCGGGTTGTGCAGGATGAATGCCCAAATTAAACAGACTTTCAGTTGCGTAAATATTTCCAACACCCACAACAATGTGGTTATCCATAATTGCAACTTTGACTGCAACACTCTTATTTTTAAATTTCTGCTCTAGATAGTCAGCATTGAAAGATTCACTTAAAGGTTCAGGTCCAAGCGTATCTAAAAGTTTGGATTGAGCATGATCATCCAGCCATAAAATGCAACCAAAACGACGAGGATCATGGTAGCGTAATTGGATATCATCGAATTGAATGATGAAATGATCATGCTTTCTCAACGCATCACGTGAATCACTCAAACGAAAGCTTCCAGACATTCCCAAGTGCCATAACATGGTCACATTTTCAAATTGTGCCAAAATATATTTGGATCGACGTGTTAGCCCTATCAGTCGTTGACCGACCAATTGATTTACATCATTTGGTATAGGCCATCTCAGACTTGAATTATTGACTTGAACAGAAAGTACTTTTTGATTCAGCAAAGGGAGCAAGCTGGTTTTCGTGGTTTCAACTTCAGGTAATTCAGGCATGGAAACTCTGTTAAATGGGCGAGTAGAAAAATATTGGGTTAAATGAGGATATTGCAAGCAGCATCGAGTGAACTACAAGATATTACGCTTGAACAGAATATGATACACAATCCATCTAGTGCCTTCATGGTTAAGTTTTAAAATGTTTTTTAAAGCATTCAATGATGAAATGAACTTAGATGATTTATCACGTAAATGCGTTGTACACTGCTACAAATAAATCAATTTAAAATCAGGGAGATTCAGTGTGGCAAAATTATTTGAGCCAATTCAATTCGGAAATTTATCACTCAAAAATAGAATTATTATTGCTCCCATGTGTCAGTATTCTGCGAATGAAGCAGGGGAGCATAGTTTTTGGCATGAACAACAATGGGCGAGTTATGCATTGTCGGGAGCTGGATTATATATTATTGAAGCAACTGCGGTACAAGCTGTAGGTCGTATCAGTTTTGCAGATTTAGGGTTATGGAATGATTTACAACGTGCACAATTAAAAGCATTGATTGATAAGGTAAAATCGATTGCTCCAACGCCAATCGCCATTCAGTTAGCGCACGCGGGACGTAAAGCTTCAACTGATAAACCATGGTTGGGACGTGGTCAATTCTCATCGAATCATGAACATGGCTGGCAAACGGTATCTGCAAGTGATTTACCATTTAATCCAGATGATCAGGCTCCTCATGAATTAAGTATCGAGGAAATCAAAAAAATTATCGATGACTTTGCAACTGCAGCAGTCAGATCTGTAGATGCAGGTTTTGATCTCATCGAAGTCCACGCGGCTCATGGTTATCTATTACATCAATTTATGTCCCCTTTATCTAATCGAAGAACAGATGAATATGGAGGAAGTTTTGAGAATCGCATTCGTCTAACTTTAGAGGTTTTTCAGGCGATCAAAAATGCTGTTCCAGACAACTATCCAATCGGTGTTCGTTTGTCTGCAACAGACTGGATGGAGCAAGAAAAGGGATGGAATATTGATGACTCAATTGGGTTATCAAAGGCATTGGAAAAACTTGGTGCAGTTTATATCCATGCATCATCTGGTGGATTACATGTCGATCAAAATATTCAGATTGGTCCTAATTACCAAGTTCCATTTGCGGAAGCAATCAAGAAACACGTAGACATTCCAGTGATTGCTGTTGGGCTGATCACTGAACCTCAACAGGCGGAAGATGTCTTACAACAAGGCAAAGCTGATGCAATCGGGCTCGCAAGGGCAATACTATTTAATCCAAGATGGCCATGGCATGCTGCTGCTCAATTAAAAGCAGAGGTTGAAATTAGTCCGCAATATTTACGATGCCAACCGCATGATGTGAAATCATTATTTAAGCCATATGCTGATAGATAAAATAGGCATAAAGGTATACTTAAAAAGTCATCCTGGGTAATTACGGCTGTTGTATGATAATTTGACTAACTCATACAATAGCTAGGGATGCTAAGTCATGGTTTTATCGGTCATTATTCCGATTTTTTTACTGCTTTTTTCGGGATATGCCTCGGTTAAACTGAATTTACTTAGCAAGGAACAAGTCTCTATTGTTGGTACATTCGTCATTCGAGTCGCTTTACCTGCTCTATTTTTACAAGCGCTTTCATCAAAAGATCTTGATGCAATATGGCAACCTGAACTTTTTTACAGTTATAGTGTGGTGACTGCCTTTGTATTTGCAATCGCTTTATGGATTTTGGTAAAGCATTTTAAAAACAATTTAAGTGATGCTGCCATTCTCTCAATTGGAGCGTCAATGTCTAATACTGGACTACTTGGTACGGCCATTTTAAGTCTATTGATTGGTCATATTGCGCTTGCTTTTACTTCTTTAATTGTAATTATCGAAAGTGTTTTTCTTGTTCCAGCAGCTTTATTTATTGCGGGATTGCAAGCTCAAAATCAGCAAGCACTACTCAATACATTAAAAAATAACTTTATAAACCTATGTAAAAATCCATTGTTTATTGGTGTGGTAATCGGAATTGTGTGCGCTATTTTTCAGGTTAAACTGCCGCATTATATAGATCAAGTTTTCTTAATGATTGGTCAGACGGCATCTCCTTTGGCGTTATTTGTGATTGGCGGGAGCGTCGCAGGTTTAACCTTAAAATATGTCAACCAGCAGAGTCTCTATATTGTTCTATCATCCAACTTTATTTTTCCAATACTCATGTATTTGACTCTACGATTTATTGCTCAAGCACCAATGGATATCGTGTATGTAGGGACATTGATTGCAGCTTTACCTACACCTGCATTATTTGGAATGCTGGGACAAGCATATGGACTCAATGATCGTGCAATTACACCTTTATTGATGAGTACAGTCATTGGATTTATTGTGACTGCTGGATTAATTATTTTATGGTGGTAATTGAATAAAACTTAGAATGTAATCATAAATATCCTTTTCATATAAGAAAACCCTATCTTGCGATAGGGTTTTTGTATTTGAGCATCGGTTTAAAATTTAAATTAATGCTTAAGATTTAGCTTTCGTATTTGCTGCAGGTTTGTTTGCCTTCTCAGCAATCAGTTTGTTCACGATCGCTAGATTTTCCTTGGCTTGAGGAATATTTTCATCTGCTAAAGCACTAAATATTTTTTTTGCTTCAGGTAGGTTTTGCGGAACGATATTCCCGTTTACGAACATATTACCAATGGCCATAAGCGCAGGGATGTATCCTTTTTTACCTAAATCTTGAATGCTCGCTAAACCTTTTTTCACAGGCGCTTCAGTTTTAGTTTTGAAGCCTAATGAAATATCGTATAAAGCACGAGCATGAATGGCTGGATAACTTCCTTTCTTAATTAAAGGATCAAGTTTTTGTAACGCGAGCTTATCAGATTGTTCTTTGCCTTCAGAGAACAGCAGAACCGCAGATTCAACAATCGCATCTTCAAAACCTTGAGCCGCAGCTTTGTCTAGGTATTCACGAGATTTTTTTTCATTTTTGGTCAGCCCCAAGCCGCCAGTGGCATAGTTTTGCGCCAATACATAATTGGCTAAAGGATAGCCTGCAGTGCCAGCTTGTTCATAAAGTTGTACTGCTTTTTTGTTGTCTTGTTTGGTTCCTTGACCAGCTTGAGTGAGATATGCCAAGTTATAAGTCGCTTGAGGATTCCCTGCTTTTGATAAGCGTTCAAGTTCTTGGTAGGCCGCATTGTAATTCTTTGCTTGAATCAGTTCCTGTACTTTGCTGAATACAGGATCGACTGGTGCGGCAGCGAAGCTAAATGAGGTGGCAACAGCGAGTAAAGCACCACATAATATTTTTTTCATAATTGTTTTATACCTATCTTAAAAGCAACCCTATTTATTTGATGTAAATAGAGTTTTACACCATTGCATCATAGTCCGAATTATGTGAATGTAAATATAGAATATGTATACATCCTTCAAATTTAGCTTCGCTTTGTGAATAAAGTGTGTGTATTGCAGTATAAGCATATAAACGACACTGGATTTATGTTGTTCAGCCTTGAATATATGGATTTAACCAAAATTTTAATCCACTAGTAGTTCTTCGATGGTTTTGCTTAAATACGCATTGTGCAATGAGGTGTTCAACGATGTTTATAAAAGGCATTAAACGTAATTACGATAAAGTTTTTCAAGATGATTCAATCCCAGATGAACAAAAGATAGATGCGCTCTTATTAAAACTTGGCGAGCAGTATTTGGTGAGTCAGGAGAATCGAGTGTATGTATTCCAAAAAGGTGATTTAACCGTAAAGTTTGATGCTAAACACGCGAGAGCATTTCATTTTAAAGATTATGTGGTGAAGGATATGAATAAATTATTTCATGGCTTTTAGAAAAAAACCTCCTAGCGATATAGGAGTTTTTTAAGAGTCATCTCTCAATCGATTGACAGTTAAACTCTATTCCATCTAACGCCTTGGTCTTATTTTCATATCTTTATCAATAAAAAAACTCTATTATAAAACGATACGAAACGTATCGTTTTATTTGTGAGGATTTCATGACAGTCGATGACAAAAGTGCACGACGCCGATCATGTATTTTAGCTTCAGTCAAACAGGCTTTGAATGAAGTGGAATATCACCAACTGACAGTAGAAGACATTGCTTCACGTGCTGGGGTGGGAAAGTCGACTATTTATCGATGGTGGTCACATAAATCTGAATTGGTTCTGGACACCTTTAAAGAGCTCACACTCTCAATTTTTGAGTTTGAGCCAGAGCTCGACCTTGAACAAAATCTTAATCAACAATTGCTTCGTTTGGCTAAGGCTTTAGATCATCCAGTGGGACGAGCGATGTTGGTGGTTATGGCGAATCATCGTGAATTGGCTGCAACATTCTTCAAGCAATATTTATTACCTAAACGAGTTCAACTGCACCAACTGATCCAACAGGCGATTGAGGCGGGGGAGCTGATTGAACATGATCACTATGATTTGGTACTTGATCGACTGTATGGTCCTATTCATTACCAAATTATTTTTTTTAATCATTTGCCTGATGAGCACTATATCCGTCAATTGGTCAAACTGAGTTTAGATCCATTACGTCCTCACGCCTAAACATTAATGCGACAAGAGTAGATTTTCATGAGTGTAACCACCGAACGACTTTGGAATCGTTCATTTATCTTGTGTGTATTAAATAATTTATTTGTTTTTATTTACTACTTTGCCATGTTGGCTGTCCTTCCGATTTACATTGTGAAGGATTTAGCGGGATCAGTTGAAGAAGCAGGATTAGCGTTAACGCTTTTTCTCGCCTCATCAATAGCAGTACGACCATTTTCAGGCATGATCATTCAAAAAATGGGTAAGCGACTCACTATGCGTGGATCGAGCACGTTTTTTGCGGTCTTTGCATTTGCTTATTTATTCATTGATAACATGTGGTCATTGTTGCTTATACGATTTTTACATGGGATATGGTTTAGTGTGTTGACCACTGTGGCTGTTCCAGTCGCGAATGACTTTATTCCTGAGCATCGTAAAGGTGAAGGCATGGGTTATTATGTGATGTCCACTAACCTAGGTGTGGTATTTGGACCATTAATTGCGCTTACCATGATTCAATTTTATAGCTTCCAAATTTTATTCGGTGCTCTCGCGGTGCTCATCAGTTTAGGTCTAATTTTTAGCTGGCTATTAAATATTCCAGCGAATCAGATACCTCAGCAAAATAAAATGAATAAAAAAGGTTTTAAGCTAGATGATTTTCTTGAGCCTAAAGTTTTTGCTGTAAGTGGTGTTGCTTTACTTACAGCTTTTGCTTACTCGAGTATTACCAGTTTTATTACGGTTTACAGTGAGAGCAAACAGCTGCTGGCGTATACCAGTGTATTTTTTATATTGTTTGCGGTTTCGATGTTAATTGTAAGACCTTGGGTTGGTAAAATTTATGATCGTCAAGGTCCGCGTGCTGTTATCGTTCCTTCTTTTATATTTTTTGCGATTGGACTTGTGGTCGTAACACTAGTCAATAATCAGTGGATGTTGTGGTTATCTGCAATTTTTATTGGAATTGGATATGGTTCAGTATTTCCTTGTTTGCAAACGCTCACCATTCAAACTGTAGATAAACAACGGATGGGGCATGCAATATCAACATTCTTTATTTGTTTTGATATTGGTCTGGCAGTTGGTTCAGTTGTAATGGGATTAGTTATCGCACAATGGAGCTTTGAATTTATGTACTTGTGTTGTGCGGTATTGGTCATATTAAACCTGATCATTTACCGGAAATATGTTCCAAATCCTCAGCCTATTAGTTAATAAAAAAACCTCCTAAATGGAGGTTTTTTTAGATTATTTTACTGTGGTCTAGCCACATCACCATTTAAATACTCAGGCAAATCTAAAACAGTCACGTCTAACTCTTCTAATGCTTCAGGGCGTGCCACCACCAAAGCGATATAACCGTTTTCAAATGCCACACTATTAACGATTTGTACACTTTTATCGAGTTGTTCAGCTTCTGCAGGTACAGCACCTGTACCCTGAATTAAATGTAACCACGCTTTCGGTTTAGCTTTAAACCATAAACGTGCAATCACTTCCTGACCCAAGTAACAACCCTTGTCGTAGTGAACGCCTTCGCGTTGATGTAAACGAAGTTCTTGGGGTTGGAACACGTGTTCAATGGCTTGATCAATGTAAGCTTGACCATGTTGAATGGCCTGAACTTGCCAAGCGGCAATATCTGTTACTTCTGCTGAGAACGTTGTGGTGTCACCTTGAAGCGTAGGATAGACCTGACTAGCTTCTTCAAGTTTAATTTTGGAAAAAGCACCGAATTTTTTAATGTGTTTGGAAAATTCTTCAGCTTGATCTTGAGTGGTTACAATGACGAAGCTTTCAGGATTCAGCTTTGTTAGCCATAAACCAAAGTGAATTCGACCTTTTAAATCACAAATTGCTGTGTAGCGCGTGATATTTTCCTCAAGGCGTTCAACATGCAACGTCACTTGACCTTGTAAAAATTTTTGAGCATCCACGCCATTAAGCGTAAATGAGGAGAAAGATAAATTGTTCATTTTCTATGCTCGAATCTGAATCTAATACTAAAGAATTATCCCAATTTTCCACTATTTTTCAAAAAAAAGCACATAACTGCTAATTTAAATGTGTTATTTGAAACAAAATATTTCAAAACCCCTATTTTTTGTACCTAAGTGTATGAAATATATAAGATTTGGGAAATGGGCTTTCAGCAGTGTACTATGCCATCACAAATGATGAAGTCTCATCAACAACAAAATGTTTAGAAAGTTTAGAAAAAAGATGCTCAAGGCAAGGCAGGAACGCGATGAATAACAACTACCGTAAACCACTGCAAGGTACCCAGCTCGAATATTATGATGTGCGTCAAGCCGTTGAAGATATTCAGCCAGGCGCATACGCAAAACTCCCATATACTTCTAAAGTGCTTGCAGAGCAATTGGTACGCCGTTGCGACCCTACAATTTTAGAGCAGTCTCTTAAAGAATTAATCTTTAACAAACAAGACCACGATTTCCCTTGGTATCCAGCACGTGTGGTCTGCCACGATATTTTAGGTCAAACAGCATTGGTGGACCTTGCAGGTTTGCGTGATGCGATTGCCGATCAAGGTGGAGACCCATCTAAAGTCAATCCTGTAGTACCAACTCAGTTGATTGTCGATCACTCACTCGCAGTCGAGTACGGTGGTTTTGATCCTGATGCATTTGAGAAAAATCGTGCGGTGGAAGACCGTCGTAACGAAGACCGTTTCCATTTTATTGAGTGGACAAAAACTGCATTTGAAAATGTAGATGTAATCCCTGCGGGTAACGGCATCATGCACCAAATCAACTTGGAGAAAATGTCTCCAGTGATTCAAAACCGTGGTGGCGTGGCTTTCCCTGATACGTGTGTGGGAACAGACTCTCATACACCGCATACCGATGCTTTGGGTGTGATTTCAATTGGTGTCGGTGGCTTAGAAGCTGAAAACGTGATGCTTGGTCGTGCATCTTGGATGCGTTTACCTGACATTATTGGTGTAGAGCTTGTTGGTCAGCGTAAGCCGGGTATTACTGCAACTGATATCGTATTGGCTTTAACAGAGTTCTTGCGTAAAGAGCGAGTCGTCGGTGCTTATTTAGAGTTCTTTGGTGAAGGTGCAGACACCATGTCGATTGGTGACCGTGCAACGATCTCGAATATGACCCCTGAATATGGTGCAACGGCTGCGATGTTCTATATCGACCAAAACACCGTTGATTATTTAACGCTTACAGGTCGTGAGCCTGAGCAAGTGAAGCTTGTAGAAACCTACGCCAAAGAAATTGGTCTGTGGGCAAGTGATATGACTAAAGCCGAGTACCCACGTGTACTCCGTTTTGATTTATCTACAGTCACTCGTAACATTGCAGGGCCATCTAATCCACATGCGCGTGTATCAACAAGTGATTTAAAAGCCAAAGGTATTGCAGGCAATTTAGAAGCAGCGCGTGCGCAAGAAGCAGAAGGCTTAATGCCTGATGGTGCAATCATCATTGCGGCAATTACATCATGTACCAATACATCTAACCCACGTAATACGGTTGCAGCAGGTTTATTGGCACGTAAAGCAAACGAGTTAGGCTTAGTGCGTAAACCGTGGGTGAAATCATCTTTTGCACCGGGTTCTAAAGCCGCAGCATTGTATTTAGAAGAAGCAGGTGTACTCGGTGATTTAGAAAAACTCGGTTTTGGTATCGTGGCGTATGCATGTACCACATGTAACGGGATGTCAGGTGCGTTAGATCCAAAAATCCAACAAGAAATTATCGACCGTGACCTCTACGCAACGGCTGTTTTATCAGGTAACCGTAACTTTGATGGTCGTATCCATCCTTATGCAAAACAAGCATTCTTGGCATCGCCTCCGCTCGTAGTTGCATATGCGATTGCAGGGACGATTCGTTTTGACATCGAAACGGATGCTTTAGGTCATGATAAAGATGGCAACCCAATTTACCTCAAAGACATTTGGCCATCTGATGAAGAAATTGATGCATTGGTGAAAGTTGCGGTTAAACCTGAGCAATTTAAGAAAGTGTATATCCCAATGTTTGATTTGGGTGAGAAGGTTCAAGCGGCAAGCCCATTGTATGACTGGCGTCCGCAAAGTACCTATATTCGCCGTCCGCCGTATTGGGAGGGCGCACTTGCTGCACCACGCACTTTAGCCAATATGCGTCCGCTTGCGATTTTAGGTGACAACATCACCACAGACCATTTATCACCATCGAATGCGATTATGATGGATTCGGCAGCAGGTGAATATCTACATAAAATGGGCGTTCCTGAGGAAGACTTTAACTCATATGCAACGCACCGTGGGGACCACTTAACGGCACAACGTGCGACCTTTGCCAATCCGAAATTGTATAACGAAATGGTAGTGCGTTCGGACGGTACGATTAAGCAAGGTTCTAAAGCGCGTGTAGAGCCTGAAGGCGAAGTGATGCGTATGTGGGAAGCCATTGAAACCTACATGAACCGTAAACAGCCTTTGATCATTGTTGCAGGTAAAGATTACGGTCAAGGTTCTAGCCGTGACTGGGCTGCGAAAGGTGTACGCCTTGCAGGGGTTGAAGCCATTGTAGCTGAAGGTTTTGAGCGTATCCACCGTACCAACTTGGTCGGTATGGGGGTGTTACCGCTTGAGTTTAAGGCAGGAACTGATCGTAAAACCTTAGGTTTGGATGGTACAGAGCTGTATAGCGTGATTGGGAATATTGCGCCTCGTTCGACTTTGACTTTAGTTATTGAGCGCTCAACGGCGGATGGTAAAAATCAAACGATTGAAGTGCCTGTAACGTGTCGTTTGGATACCGAAGAAGAGGTTTCTGTATATGAAGCGGGTGGGGTGTTACAACGCTTTGCACAGGATTTCTTAGAAGGGAATGTAGCCTGATATTTTAGGCTGATCAATAATTAAAATGAGTAATAATGCCCCGCTTTAAAGCGGGGATATTCATAAAAATTCTAGTGGAATAATAATATGTATAAAATTGAGCGTGTAGACATCGAAAACTTTTGGCACAGGTTTGATGTAGGGTGTGAGTTTAATGAAGATGTAAACATAATTATTGGTAGAAATGGAACTGGTAAAACTACGTTTATGAATATTCTTCATGCTATTCTGACAGTAGATCCTGTAGGTTTAGTAGGGAATGATTTTGTCTCAGCAAAGATATTGTTAAAAAATGAAGATAAAAAGATTAAAACAATAGTTGTTAGAAAAATAGAAGATGAACATTTTAATTTCCCAATCATTGAATACCAAATTTCAAATAAAAAATATAAATTTAGACTGATTAATTTAGATGATCGTAGAATTTCATTAATGCAAAAAAGACGAATATCAGAGGAATCTATGGATGTTCGTAACGAAATGTTTGCTTTAACATCTGTTTCGTCATTATCAGTATATAGATTGAGAAATGATGATGAATATGAAGTTAGAGATAGACATGGGGCAGTATTTTTGTCTCCTGTTGACTATCGGTTATCACAGGCTATGGCAGGATTGACCGAATTCCAGTTAGCATTAGCTGAAGAAGCACAAATAGTTGCCAAAGATTTGCAGAAAAATGTTCTAGCATCAATTTTATATAGTGAAGAAGATGCAAGACAAAAAGCCTTAAATTTATCCTTTGATAAAGAAGCTGAACAAGAGAGTTTGATAACAGCTTATGAACAACTGAGTTCTTTCGATTCTACGATTAAAAAGAAGATTAAATTTCATGTTTCTAGTATTGCTGAGACAATGAGTGAAATTAAAAGTAATAAACCCGAAAAGCAGATTGATATTAAATCTTTAGAAGCATTAAGAAAAACTAGAAAAATTATTGAACTATCATTATCTGCGAAAGATAAAACGCAGTTAATATATTCTCAAATTAATTTATTCTTAAGAATAATACACAACTTTATACCTGATAAAAAATTTAGTTTTTTGTCTGGAAGGTTAGTTATTGAAAATAGTCTAGGAGCTATAGAACATTCGAAGCTTTCTTCTGGAGAAAAACAGTTAATTATTTTAATGATTGAGGCATTATTACAAAAAGGAAATAAACATATATTTATGGCTGATGAACCAGAGCTATCTTTACATATTGCATGGCAACGTCAGATTATTCCAGCAATTAGGGAAATAAATTCAAATGCTCAAATAATTGTTGCTACTCACTCTCCAGAAGTTGCTTCTAGATATAAAGAGTCAATTTTTGATATGGAGAAATTGATTAGTGGCTAGTTTAGATTATTCGCTAGGAGCTCTTAATATACTCAATGTTTTTCATCAAGTCGATAAAGTGGTTTATGTTGAAGGTCAAGATGATGTTCCTTTTTGGGAGTTTCTATTTAACAAATTTACAAATTTGGATATATATATTGAAGAGGTAGGGGGGAAAGAAAATCTTCAACTTTATATTGATAAGATTAAGTATGAATCTGCTGAATTTATTGTTGCAAAGGATTTGGATTATAGTAGCTTTTTCGATGAAGATAAAAAATATGAGAATATATTAACAACTGCTGGATATTCTATTGAAAATACTTTAATAAATAAAAGCACCCTATTTTATGTAGTTAAAAAATTATGTTTATTACCTGATTCAAAAATTAATAAAGATGACTTTAAGGAATGGCTTTCAAGAACTAATATTTTAGTAGAGAATCTAATATTATTGGGAATATATAATGAAATCCATAGAAAAGGAGTTTGTGTGATTCCCTCAAATGCAGATCGATTTATGGTTTCAAAAAGCTCTTTTTTACTTTGCTCAGAAAAAATAAATGACTACTTGAATAAGATAAATTTAGCTATCTCTGACAAAGAGTTAAAAGATTTGTCAACAAGACTCAAAATATTGTGTGAAGATCATTTAGATATTCTGAATGGACATTTTTATTTTTCGGCTGCCCATAGGTTTGTGACACTTAAAAGTGCAAAATTGAAGCCTTCAACAAATAAAGATAAAATTCAATGTTCTAGTGAGACTTTTTTAGCTTTATTGATGAGTGCATTTGAATGCTGTTTTAATAACAGTCATTCACATTATGATTATTATAGTAAACAATTTGCACTAGTTTCATAGATATGATTAGAAGTATTATTTTACTTGCTGAAATGCCACCATCATTCGTTGAAATGGACAATAAAAAGTCATTCACACTCCGTTATAGTGACTTCACCATTTCTAAAATTATACGGAGAACAAAAATGGTTACAGCTGGCTCTAAACCGGGAACAGGTTTCTATTTTTGCGTTCAATGTGGGCATCGTGCTTACTTAGAAATTGGTACTGATCGTTTACCACCGTGTACCAAATGCTTAAGCAATCAATTTAAAAAATAATTCGCTCAAGCAAACACACTAAAACAGACACCACTGTTTTAAACAAAAGCCCTATTACACCATAGGGCTTTTTTGTTACCTTAAGAAAATTAAAAACATATTAATAAAAAGGTTTGCTATGGAAACAATACTCGGTTTATGTCTTGGTATAGGATTGAGTGCTGCATGTGGTTTCCGCGTATTTGTTCCCTTATTGGTGATGAGTATTGCCGCTATTATGGGCATTTTTGAACCCATAAAAGGTTTTGAATGGTTGGCTATGCCATCGGTCTGTATTGCATTAGGCTTTGCCACACTATGTGAAATAGGTGCTTATTACATCCCATGGGTAGACAACTTACTCGACACCATTGCAACACCTGCCGCGATGGTGGCTGGAACATTGACGACCATGGCGGTAAGCTCTGGTGAAATGTCGCAATTTGCAAGTTGGGCTGCCGCAATCATCGTCGGTGGTGGAACAGCAGGAGCAGTGCAACTTGGGACAGTGGCAGCACGGGGTGTATCGACCGCAACCACGGGTGGCGTGGCAAATCCTGTGGTTTCTACAGGTGAGTGGGTCAGCGCATTGGTGATTTCCGTATTGTCATTCTTTATACCAGTATTGGTAGTGATCGCTTTACTAATTGGTGTGGTTTGGGCAGTACGTTGGTTCAAAAAGAAAAAGCAGCGTCAAGCTGATGCTCAGTAAATTTATAAAAGAAGTATTAAAAATACTCGGATAAAGAATGAAAAATATATTGGCATTTTTTCAAGTTTTAATTGGGCTTTACTTTTTGGGTGATTTGATTAGACAGAATCCAAAGATTGATGGGTTTTTACAAAATACTGAAAAAAAATTTTCAAATTGGAATCACAAGCTCAAAGATTCAAATGCAAAATCAGGCTTATTTTTGTTGAAGAAGATTCATGGTTACTTATCTATAATTTTTATCATTATATTTCTCGTTATCCAAAAATTATGGCCTTCACAAATTTATTTGCTTCATCTTCTGTCCGCTGCTTTCGTTGCTTGTATATTTGTTTGGTTGTCTTTGACCTGGACAATTGATCATAAAAACATGATCCTTTCGATGGCAAAGCAAGTTGCTTTTTTAAGTGTAACGCCTTTTATTGCAGGAATAATGGACTATCTTTTTTCATTAAATTTTACAGCAATATTTGTTCAGATATACAACACGCTCGCACAGACACTGCATTTGGAACCGAGCGGGATGCATCATCCAATTATTATGGGGCTTGTAGGCAGTCTTATTTTGACAAGCTTATTTGTCATCTATTACATAATAATGTGGGTGATTTCGCTACCAACACTACTGATTTTTCTATTATTTATGCTGAGTGCTCAGAGAATTGCCAAATTAATTAACAGTATTGCGCCTAAACAGCCTTTAATGGGTTTAGCTGTAATATTGTTTATCATTCTGACGTTTGTTCAAGCAAATATCTAAATTATTCAGTGGATGAATTGAATTTACAAACTTCTGAACAAACTATATCTTTGATTTTTAAGTGAGATTGTTTAAATATTTAAAAACCACGATCAATTTTACAGCTATTTTAGCTCAGTATTGGTCTAAAGCTTGCTTTAGATTTATAGCACTTAAGCTCATTGAAGACTGAAATAAACTTATAGGATCACCCTGTGAATACAGTACAAGAAAAATCGCGCGCAAAACTTCCTTTTAAAGTCCACATGATGGCAGGCTGGCCGTTGTTACTACTGATTATTGGTGGTGCTGTGGGTGGTGCACTCGGTGCAATTGCTTATACAATTAACCTCAAAATTTATAAATCTGAATTATCTCAACTACAAAAAGTACTCGCTAATCTTATGTGTGGCATGTTTGCCATGATGTTGTGGTGGAGCATTGCATCTTGGATTCAAGCCAGTCTCTAAAATGAAAGGTCAACTTGAATTTTAATTGCAATATTTAGCTAAAAAACGCTAAAAAAAGTGTATCAATGAACCTATTTGGGAAAAAATATTATATTTATAAGGTGATATGAAATATTTTTTTATTCGATGCTAAAATTCGTTAATCTTAGGAAATTAATCCCGACGCAGTCTCGCTATTATATATCTCAAGGGTGTGACGGGATCGAAAAGAGTAGATTGCTACCAGTTGCGTACAACGTGCGTGTAGTACTTACCCAAAAGGTCTTGATTCGGCTTAGGACGCTATAAACCAGAAGTTTATAGGCAATAGGGTTATAACTTACAAAGTTATAATAGTTGAAGTAAACAACATGTTTTCCCTGACACCCTCAAAATTCTCTTAAAAAAATTATAATTCTCAATTCTCAAATCGCGCATCTTATAAATTGACACTGAGTTGATCAGTTGCTATTTTTCCGCATCCCAAAGAAATGCTCTGTTCACATGCCTTTAGACGATAATTTTGTATATATGCCACCTCAAGGTCCGCTTAACATCGTCTATGAAGATGATGATTTGGTGGTCATTGATAAACCAGCAGGATTATTGTCTGTGCCAGGACGCTTGCCTGAACATCATGACAGTGCGTATTCAAGAGTGATTGCTCAATATCCAAATGCAAAAATTACTCATCGTCTAGATATGGCAACCTCTGGAATTTTGATGTTTGCAAAACATCGCGATGCTGAAGTGGCTGTGAGCAAAATGTTCCAAGCGCGCACCGTGAAAAAAAATTATGTGGCACTGGTGCAAGGTAAAATTGCACAACAGGGACAAGTAGACTTGCCTTTAATTACGGACTGGGAAAACAGACCGAGACAAATTGTTCATTTTGAACTTGGAAAATCAGCCTTAACACTGTTTGAATTGGTCGCTTATGATGCGCATTTAGATGTTAGTCGTGTCTTGTTGACGCCAATTACGGGGCGTTCACATCAATTACGCGTACATATGCAAGCCATAGGTCATCCGATCACAGGTGATAAACTCTATCATCCAAACCCTAAACTCAGTGATTTAGGGCGTATGGCTTTGCATGCGAGTTATTTAGAGTTTCAACAACCGTTGAGTGGTATTGAAATTAAAATTGTGAGTGAAGTTCCATTTTGAATGAAACGCTTCAAGCAAAATACGTATTGTGAGTGCCTAACTAAAATTTAACAATTACGATCATATAAAGTTAAGAACAATTTCTAATGAATTCTTCTCCAAAATGAAATAAATATAGGCTACTCTAGGATATTGTATACGCAATAACCACAATAAGGATGAACGTATGAGCCGTGATTTAGAACAATTTCCAAATGATGATAATGGCGATGTACTGTGGCAAATGTTCCAGGATGGAGATGATTTAAGCGAGCCGCATGAGATTGAGTACTCAATTGCTTTTAGCTCTAAAGACAAAGCTGAAAAATGTGCCTTGTTCTTGCTTCAGGAAGAACAAAAGATCAGTTTATTTATTGATGAAGAGTCTGAATCCGCAGAATGGATTATCACGATTTATGTGTATATGGAGCCAGAATACTCAGATATTGTGGATTTAGAAGAGTGGTTTACCAAAATAGCCAATGACTATGACGGTGAGTACGATGGATGGGGATGTATGGCATATGTATATGATGATGAAGATATAGAAGATGAGTTTCAAAGCTAAACAAGGCTAGAGCCAATAAAAGAACCTAAGTGATTGAACTTAGGTTTTTTTTATTTAAACCTTATAAAATTTAAGGTTTTTTTCTATTCGCTAGATGAAAGTGGTATATTGAGCAAAATTTTTTTAATTTTTTGGATTTTTTTTATGTCTTTGCCAAATTGCCCAAAATGTTCCTCTGAATATACTTATGAAGATGGGGACCTCTTGATCTGCCCAGAATGTTCACATGAATGGAAAGAAGGAGAGACACTCGAAGAAGTGGTTCAGATCAAAGATGCAAATGGCAATCTTCTTGCAGATGGCGATACCGTAACGGTTATCAAAGATTTAAAAATTAAAGGTTCATCATCCGTAATCAAAGTCGGTACTAAAGCAAAAAGTATTCGTTTGTTGCCAGATGCAACGGATGGTCATGATATTGATTGTAAAGTAGATGGTTTTGGCGCAATGAAACTTAAGTCCGAATATGTAAAGAAAGCATAAGCTTTTATAATGGCTTCAGTGAAACTGGGGCCAATTTTTTATGCGAAAATAACTCGTCATTGGTTTTCTGATCATAATGATAAGTTTTAATAAATAATGGTTGTTTTTTATCAATTTAAATTGAATTTTAGATACAAATTAGAATAAAAATTTCTTTGCTTGGCACAAAATAACATTACACTTCTTCTTTAAAAGTGTTAACTTCATCACACTAATAACAATAAGGTCACATCATGTCTATTCAGATTGAGGGTAATGTTGTTGCTGCTCATGAAGTATTAGCGCAATTAAAAGAATGGGATTCAGCATTAGTGGGTAATAATGTTGATGCGTTAATCGAAAAATGTGCACAAAATGTAAGTATGTTTGATGTCAGCACTCAACTTGAAGGGGCTGAAGCTTATCGAAAAGAATGGCAAAAATTTAGCCCATATTTCTTTGATGGGATGCAAATCACTCGCCGTGATGTAAAAGTGCATGCGAGTGATCATTTGGTTGTATTACACTGTCACTCTAAAGTGGAACATAAAGCCTTAAAAGGTCAGTTGCAAATGCCTTGGTGTCGTACAACATTATGTCTACAAAAAACCAATGAACAATGGGTGATGGTACACCAACATATTTCTATGCCTGTAGACTTAGCAACGGGAAAGGCTATCATCTTGAAGGATAAATCAAAATTAAGGCTTGTGGTTTAGCTTATCTTGAGCATTTAGATGGGCTTAAACAGTGTTATCTTTCATGAATGAGTTAAATTCTGGAGACGTGTCATGGGATTTTATGATTTTTATCGTTTGAGTTCTCATGCGGTGATCACCAACCCAGAGGGACAAGTCTTATTACTGAAAGCAAACTATGCCAATTACAGTTGGGGGGTGCCTGGTGGTGGTTTAGATCAAGGTGAAACCATACATCAAGCTTTGCTCAGAGAGTGTAAAGAAGAAATAGGTTGTGATGTAAGCATCCAGTATTTGTCTGGGGCTTACTATCACGCACATGTAAACTCACACACCTTTATATTTAGATGCATGATTGAAAATAATGCCCAAATTCAACTCTCTGAGGAACATACGGAATATGCATGGTTTAGTCCAGAGCAACTGTCTGAGGTTCAACGCACTCGTGTTCAAGACTGTCTGAATTTTCAAGGTGAAGTTCGGAGTTATTCATTCTAGAATTTAGAAATTAGACAGTTGGCATAATGTTTTGAAAATGATTGAGCTTAGCAATGATTTCATCTACTTGTTTCAGACGTTTCACCTCATCCCATAACAGTTTTGCTTCAGGATAATGTTTAGACATCATACCTAGCCATTGCTTATAACGTCCGACCATATTCATTTCTTTTTTATAAGAACCATTTAAGAAGCGAATTTGGAGTGTAATTAAATCGCTCCATTGTAATATCGCTTCGTCTTTATTTTGTCGGATGCATTGTGTGACATCGGGTGTTGTCACTGCTGCACGACCAATCATTAGATCTTCACAACCTGACTCTAGTAAACACTGGCGCGCATCTTGGTTATTCCAGATTTCACCATTGGCTATCACATTAATTCTAAGCGCATGACGAATGGGTTGAAGTTGATCCCAAAAGGCGGGTGGGGTATAGCCATCTGCTTTTGTTCGTGCATGAACGGTCACCCAAGCGGCACCAGCATCTTCTATAGCATGTGCATTTTCCAGGGTGAAATTACGATCCATATAACCTAAACGCATTTTTGCTGAAACTGGTATTTCAGCAGGCACTGCATCACGTACAGCTTTAACCAGTTGATACACTGTTTCAGGTTCATCCAATAATACAGAACCACCTCGATGCCTGTTTACTGTTTTAGCTGGACATCCAAAATTCATATCAATTGCAGGTGCACCTAACTCCACCGCTCGAACGGCATTTGCAGCCAACATGGTTGGATTATTCCCTAAAAATTGAACATGAACGGGTGTTCCTGCTGCTGTTTTGCCATCGTTGAATAATTCGGGACAGTAAGAATGATAGATGTGATCTGGAAGGACAGAATCAGTGACACGGATAAACTCAGTTACACACCAGTCGAAGCTGCCGACATGTGTGAGAACATCACGCATGATGGGATCAGTTAAACCTTCCATGGGTGCTAAAACGAGTTTCACATGGTCACCTGAATATGGGAAAAACGGTGTTATACGGTGTTTTGTATAGCTTGTCTAGTCAGAAATTTCACACAAAAAAAAAGCCCAAACTTATGTTTGGGCTATTCGCTTCCAATTATTGATATTTAGCCCATTGTAGGTCTGCATTTTTAATGGCGATGAAATCATTTGCATTCACATCATCAACTTTATTTAAATTTTTATATTCATTTTTGGGAATATAAATATTTGTACCAGCACCCATTGTATTGTGTTGTTGAACACTAGTATACGGTGGGACACCTTGAGAGCTGATATTACCAAAGATTCCATTTTTTTCACCGATACCACATGCTGCACTACCTTCAACATTACTTCTTGCTAATACGTCACCATAAATTTGTGCACATGCACCAATACGCACAACTTGATTAGACATCAAGGCAACTAAACCAAGTTCTAACTTTGTTATTTCTTTATTATCAATAGTCACTGTATCAAGTGTACCGTCAGGTAATCTATTGGTGTTTTTATACATCGTATTCGCATCTTGGCACAAATTCACTGGCGTCAAGAATTTGTTCGATAAAGTTGCAGGTGTTGTTGCAGGTGGACTAACACTAAACTTAGTATTAGACGTAGTGCCTAAGTTACGTGAACAAATTAAGGCATCTGTTGCATTTGGATTTCGCGTAATATTACGAGGCGAATAAATGCGAGGAGACATCGCAATCGCATCAATATCACCTTCAGCAAGGAATGTATTGGTGAATACAGAATCAGTACTATCCGCCGCAAGATTCGCTTTACCAGAAATAATTAATTTACCTTCGAAATACAGAATACCTGGAGCAAAACTTGCGTTATCGAATGTAGATGTATCCATTGAACGAATATACCAAGTGTCTGGTAATGTATAATCGTAATCTTTAGGCCAACCAAATATAGTTCGGTCTTTACCATCAAGACCATTAAAATCTAAACTGACACGTGGAAGATATCCAATAATTTGACTTGTACAATAACCGCTTTTATGGTCAGTACGTAGACCTAAACTATTGGTCATGATCTGTTCTTCATGAATAGTTTCACAAATAGCACCCACATAATCTTTGCTATTCAAGGTGTATTTCCCTAAATAGAAACCTCGTGAGCCTGAGTTTGAGTTCTCAGGGTCAATTTTCATGATTTGAGTTTTATTTCCTGAAGCATCTACAGCAAACTGTTTGTGAATATTATTAGTAGCATCATACTCATACATGTAAGTGATTTTAGAGCTCTCATTGCGAAGATGATTTAAATATACGCGAGCAGCGCCATATTCACGTACGAAAATATAGTTTGCATCATTTCGATATTGACGAACATCGACTCTGGTTTCAAACGTCATATTTTGAATTGCTTCTTGAATACTGGCTATGGTTTCAGAAACATCGTATTTAGGAATATCTGGAAAAGTACTGAGCTGAGGGATGCTTGTGAGTTTTTCATAAATTTTTCCACTAATTGCATTCTTAAATCCTTCAACTACACCATTCTGGTTTGAAGCACTAAAGTTGGCAAGATAGACATCACCTTTTACATCTTCAGTAATAAGACCATCTAGTAAGCGTAATGGACCGTTAGAATACACATTTCCACCAATCCAACTTGTACTTAAGCGGACTCCCGCCTTGTACGCGCCAACTCCTTGTTGCGACTGATTGTGAGCATAGGCCGATTGTTCAATTTTAGAGAGGGTATCAAGATCGATAAACTCTTTAGCTCTTACACTGCCTTTAACGTCACTACTAGAAATATTAACTTTCCCGCCTGAGGTAATATCACCCGTAACAACACTAGTTCCGATCATTGTTACGTTGCCACCTGCCATAACATTTCCGTTGACTTTACTAGAAACGGAAATATTGACATTCCCTTGGTGTGTGGTGATAGAAGACACTTCGACATTCGTGCGTAGTGTTACATCTTTATTGGTATGTAAGTTTGCAGCATAGCCTCCTTCTGTAAGACTAATATTTCCGTCAGTGGAAATATTTTGAGCCTTAGAACCAAGAGAAAGTGTGACATCACCAATTGCTTTAATATTTTCTGCTTTGACATTGGTTAACAGTTTAACCCACTCACCAGATGAAATATTGCCAAAATTTCCGCCGTTAATAATATGAACATAGCCCTCAGCATTGATGTTAATTACAGCCCCATTTCTTGTACCACAGGCATCAATTAAACAATCAATATAGACATTTCCACCTTTACCATCTTTGTCTTTCTTAACGTTAATAGTTAAGTTTTTGATATTTTGGATTTTGAAACCAGCTTGTAAGGACAGGCTACCACCATCGACATTCAGTTCGACATATTCATCTGGTTTAGTTGGATCTTCGCCGGAAATAGTAGTGCCAGACATAAATGTTTGACCAGTGAAATTAATAACACTCTTGTACTTAATCAGGTCTGCTGCAAGATCATAGATTGCTTGTATCGTAGTAGCTGATTGAGCTGACCCACTTTTCGACAGAATATTTGCGATGACAATACATTTGGTTCCAGTAGAACCATCTGGGTTATTGGTTAAACCATTGCAACCTTTTACATCTTTTACTTCAACCGTGACATAACGTTGGTTGGTATCATCATTTAAAAGCTGAATTTCACCTGTATTTAATAAGCTTTGGCGAAAGTCATTAATATCGGTATCCTTATATTTTTTTAATAAATATTCACGAAAGGCGCTAACACCTGACCATCCCATGAGTTGTACGTTGGTTTGTGCATGCGCAGCAACATTTGCTTCTTTGTTGGAGATCAGTGATTTTGCAACAGTCGATGTTATGATCATCACTGTAAGCCCGATGAGCAAGACCAAAAGAATAGTGGCCATGCCTTGCTGCTTTCTTAAACTATTCATCTTTAATCTCGCTCTTAAAGGTTAACAATGTTATTAAGACAAACGGTATTACTCACTGTTTGACCAATGTTTGAATTTTGCATTTCATCTGCGTATTGACGATTAGCAGTAATCGTCAGTTGGCGCGTACCTTTGGAGTTGTTTTTATCAATTCCAAAAGGTGTACAATTTCCCGGTGTTAATACAAAGTTAAAAACGGTGCCTGTTTCTAAGGTCTTAAAGGAAACAATATGCTGTTTTTCGTCAGGTTGGCTAAAAGTTTCTATATTTAATACTGCTTCAGACCCACAGTTATTCTTTTTAAGAAAGATTAAGCGATATGTATCACCTTCTTTTTCTTGAGTTAATGCTTCACAGTTGTAATTAATCGTTGTATTTGCAGACATTAAGCTTGTTACAGGATCTGGATTCATTCGCCAGAAAACAGCAGGTAAATTTTGAGTGTCCACTCCTACAGCAATATCTGATGTTTTTCCTGAACCATAGCCTGCATTTTGAACGAGCTTCTGTGCAACTGATAATGCTGTTCGTATTTGAGCATCGTATTCCGAATCACGAGAAGAACTAATACCAATTTGAGTCGTCTGTTTAAAAAGCATGAGCATCATTAGCATGCATAACATTGCAATGACTAATCCAACCATCAACTCAACGAGCGTAAATCCTTTTTGACTCATGATTTATCTCCCGACTCGATAACAATCTAAGCCTTCCATACTGTCTTCAGCGCAGGTCTTGGCATTAGATTGATTTGTACTCGCAGCTAATACAGGCCATGTAATTTTTGTACCTGCGACACCGCTCGTTTCACTAATATTTTCAGAATTCAAATTGCAATAAATGTAGTAGGTATTACCATTTAATGTGAACGATTTACTTTCGGTAGATTGGTTATTGAATGAAGCACAAACATCAGTTGAATCAGTAGATATAGTGATGGTTTGTAAGCGATTTTGCAGTTCGTTTATCACTATATTGTCAATGTTCATATATCGTTGCGTGTTCAACATTTTGCTGATTGCTAAACCGCTACCAAAAACAATAATCGAGAATATAAGTAAACCAACAAGAGACTCCAACAATGTGAAACCACGTTGATTAGTTGATTTGAATGTTTGCTGATTCATTATTCTTCTCAACTGTAACGGTTAAATTTAAATTTGAATTGCACGTTGCTGATGCTGAACTTGCAGCAACCAACATCCCATTCGAGTTAAAAGATAGACAATAAAACTCTGTATTATTTACTTTGAAAAATACATTCGATGCATAGGGGATTTTTTGAAGGATATAGTTTTGGTCAGGCGAGTTGCCGTCACTTGTTGAACACGCATCAGTATTGTCCTTAGCAACTCGAATCACTCTAATTTCTTGATGGGTTTTATCTATACAAACAGATGCTGCTGCAAGTGAAGACTCTTGATTATTCGTGTTTCGAATTGCTGCAGAACGGGCTTGATAAGTCGCATTTTTAATACCTGCTAGCGCTCCATCAACATGACTTTGATCTACCCAAGCTCTGGTTAAAGAAGTACCTACAAATAACAAAATAGCCAGTACAACGATCGTAATCATTAGTTCGATCAGCGTGAAACCAAGTTGTTTTCTATAACCAGTATTTTGCATATTATTTCACCCAGTCAGTATATGAACCACAACCGGACACGGTACGAGTTCCATCATTTTTGAGTGTTAATGTACAACCTAAAACTCTTGCTTCAGTTCCTATTGCCTGAACCGCATAATTCACACCATCTGATGAAGTGTACGTAAAATTAAATGAATCAGAACTTGGATTCCAAGTTGTAAATTTAGTTTTTACTGCATTGGTATTTGATAAGGTTTCTTTAGGGTAGTTTAGTGTTCTTTGATATGCATTTTCAGCACCTAATGAAAGTGCGATTAAATTTGATTGAGCTTCTTTGATTTTTGCTTTGGTGACGTAGTTTTGATAACTAGGTACTGCAATTGCGGCCAAGATTGCAACAATAATGATGACGATCATTAATTCGATTAAGGTAAAACCTTTTTGCAATTTCATACATACCCCAAAATAATCATCAAAAATATCCATTTACTAACTGTAACATTAGTTACTAACCTAAATAATAACAACTTATAGGAGATTAATGGGGGGTATTAAGCGATGAACAGATTATTAATATTAATTAATTAGATAATTCAAATAATATTAACTATTATTTATTAAATCATCATAAAGGTTTAATGTGGTTTTTATCTTAAGTAATTGATTTTTATTAATATTTTTATGTTAATATTTTATTTATACTTAAAATTTATTTACCTATATTTTAAATGTATTTAAAATATATAAAATTTAATATGATGTGATATTTATTTAATTATTATTTATTGTGATCTAAATCACACAATTATTATTTTCCTAGAATCATTTCTAATACAAATTTTGATCCAATAAAGCCTATTGCAAGTAAAATAAAACCAATAATGGTAAAGCGTCTCGCTTTTTGACCGCGCCAACCAAAACGATAATGTCCAAATAAAAGTGCACCGTAAACAAACCAAGAGACAATACTAAACGCTGTTTTATGTGCCAAATGCTGTGCAAAAAAATCATCAATCGTAAAAAAGCCGAAGATAAGTGCAGTACTTAATAAAATGAAACCTGTAACAAGCATATCGAATAACAAAGATTCCATTGCTTGATAGGAGGGTAATAGATTTACCCAAACACGATGTTTCTGTTTGTTTTTTAACTCACGATCTTGTAACCACAACAAAACTGCGTGAATTGTTGCCATTAATAGCACTGCATAAGCTGAGAGTGACAAAATAATATGGACATCAAGTCCAAACGTGTTCTGTTTAAGTGTAAGTATAGGCTGGCTCAGGGAATAGCCTAAAATTAAACCCAATGCAGCTACTGGTATTCCAATCAGATTTAGCGCAAGTACAGGTCGATAAGTGCTATAAAGCAGGCTCAATAACAGCATGAGTGCTGAAGTAAATGAAAGGAGATTAAAAACGTTATAGTTAATGCCGAAAGGCGTTTTCATATCTATCAATAAGACGACAGCATGCAAGATCAAGCCTAATCCAGCTACGAGACTGATAAACCAATGATTAGGGACACGTTTAGTCATTAAATGGGTAAATAAATACCAAAAGGCAGTGGTATAGGCGATCAATGCTAAAATTGTGTAAACCAAAGGGAGGCTAATCATGTCAAACCTTTTTATGGATGCTGAATATTCATCTAATAAGATATAAATTCCAAACGAACTACAGTATCCTATAGCATCTTATGCATAAATTTTCTATTTTAAGAAAGATTTTTTTGCAACAACCATTTTAAGCGGATTTTGCAATGTTTGATACCTTAACAGAACGACTCACGCAGAGTTTAAGAAATGTTACTGGCTCTGGGCAACTGACCGAAGACAATATTAAAGATACGTTACGTGAAGTGCGTATGGCACTTCTTGAAGCCGATGTTGCACTTCCTGTAACTCGTGAATTTATCGCGAAAGTTAAGGAAGAGGCATTAGGTCAAGAGGTGATGTCACAGTTATCTCCAGGCCAAGCATTCGTCAAAATTGTTCATGATGAACTCACCAAAATGATGGGTGAGGCAAATGAAAGTCTTGATCTTGCTGCAAAGCCTCCCGTTGTTGTTTTATTGGCTGGTTTACAAGGTGCAGGTAAAACGACGACTGCTGCAAAATTAGCTCGTTTTTTACAAGAGCGACAAAAGAAAAAAGTCGCAATGGTTTCTGCCGACGTCTATCGTCCTGCAGCGATTAAGCAACTCCAAACTGTAGCAGGTGAAGTCGGCGCGATTTTCTTTGAATCAAGTGCTGATGAAAAACCAATTACGATTGCAAACCGAGCAATTGAACAAGCTAAAATTCAATTTGCGGATGTATTGATTGTCGATACTGCAGGTCGTTTACATATCGATGACGATATGATGGGCGAAATTAAAGAATTGCATGCAGCGATTAATCCTACAGAAACACTGTTCGTTGTAGATGCAATGACCGGTCAGGATGCTGCAAATACAGCAAAAGCATTCAATGATGCATTGCCTTTAACCGGTGTGATTCTTACAAAAACTGATGGTGATGCGCGTGGTGGTGCGGCACTTTCTGTTCGTGCAATTACTGGTAAGCCTATTAAATTCTTGGGGATGGGGGAGAAACTCGATGCCCTTGAACCATTCCATCCTGAGCGTGTAGCACAACGTATCTTAGGTATGGGTGATGTGCTTTCTTTGGTCGAAGAGCTTGAACGTAAAGTCGACAAAGAAAAAGCTGAAAAAATGGCGAAAAAACTGCAAAAAGGCGGCAGCTTCAACTTTGAAGATATGCTGATGCAGTTTGAACAAATGAATAAAATGGGCGGTATGATGGGCTTCTTAGACAAGTTGCCTGGCATGAGTAACTCAGGAATTCAGGATGCGATTGCTCAAGCAAATCCTGAAAAGCAAGTGAAGAAAATGGAAGCGATTATTCAATCGATGACCATCAAAGAGCGTCGCAATCCTGACTTGATGAATCCAAGCCGTAAAAAACGTATCGCAGCAGGTTGTGGTATGGATGTTGCTGAAGTCAATAAGCTGATCAAACAACATGCCCAAATGGCAAAAATGATGAAAAAATTTGCGAATCCATCGGGTATGGCGAAAATGATGAAATCATTAAGCGGTATGCAAAAGAAATTTGGTGGCGGCGGTGGCGTTGGTCCGTTATTCGGTGGAAAAGATCCAAAATAATTCCCAAAAATTAAAAAGGCGCTGTGGCGCCTTTTTTCATGCTACATAATTTTGCAAACTTACTATTTAGTTTAAAAAATAATCAATTCATGATGTTGAGAATACAGTCAAGAGTGCAAGAAAATGACACAGGTTTATGTTGTGCATGGATATACGGCAAGCCCTGAAGAAAATTGGTTTCCATGGATACAACAACAAGCTGATCAGTATGGTATTCCATTAAAAGTATTGAGATTAGATCCTTCTGAGACGCCACTATTAGGAACGTGGCAACAACAAATGAAAGAGCAAATAGCTCAAATTGATGATCAAACAATTTTTGTTGCTCACAGTCTCGGGTGTATTGCAACTTTACATTACTTAAGCCAAGTGCTTTTAAACCAAAAAATCAAAAAATTAATTCTAGTTGCTGGTTTCAATGGACGTTTAGGGCGGCTTGAGCAAGTTAATCCATTTATTGATGCAGCAGATATAGATTTTGAACTCATTCGTGACCAAGTTCATGATCGCGTGGTCATTTATTCTGAAGGTGATGAGCGCGTTCTGCCTAAATTTAGTTTCCAACAAGCTGAAAGTATTGATGCACATGTCGTTGCTGCAGAACATCAAGGGCATTTTATTGATTCAGAAGGTTGTACTGCATTGCCTGAGGTTTGGGCTGAGATTGTTCGAGATTAATTCAGAAGCTATAAGCTCTCACTGACGTATTTAACGTGATGTCACCCACATATTGATTTCTGCTCTAAAGACAAGCGCTTGGTTTTGATCATGGACTTCGACACACGCTACAAATCTATTTGGTATGGATTGCCCCGCTTGAATTGGCGTCAGAGGATAAGCAACTGCTGTTAAATCGGTCGTTGCTTTTTTAATATAGTTGACTTGCATACCGTCGGGTATCCATCGATGACTTGGTGGAAGAGTGACTTCTGTCATTAGACCACCAGTAAGCTCTGCCAAATTACACAATGCGATCGCATGTACAGTATTAAGGTGATTTAAAACCTTTTTTTCTTTAGACATCTGGACCTGACAAAAATCTGGTCTCAATTCAATAATTTTCGTGCGAATCGATTTGAAATAAGGTGCTTTGAGTTGAATCATTAGATTGAAAAGCACTTTCCCTAAGGGAAGTTTCTTCGCAATATTCCAAGCATTTAACGTCTTGTTATTCATGTTGTTCAGCCTACTTTTTATATTTTGGAGGTGTGTACTGATACTGAGTGAATAATTTTTTGTTTTAAGAGACACTCAGTTCAGCAGACCTGATGACCAAGTTATGTTTTTTGTTGCGCAACAGCAAGATAGCGTTGTAAGCCTTTTAATAATAAATCGGTTTCAATTTTCGGGTCATAAGATTGTAAATATTGAGCAAAAAGTGCTGCATCTCCACCTGTAAGGATTAATTTTCTTGGTGATGTTATTAAAACTTTTTCGATCATACTGACCAATCCCAATAAAATACCATGATGAACAGCATCCATTGTATTTTGCCCAGGACTTAACTCATCAAATGCAGCATCAGGGATTTTGATCCCTTTGGTATTTTGAATAAGTGAGTCTCGTTGTAGATAGAGATTAGGTACGATATATCCCCCTAAATGTGTAAATCCATCTGCTAAATCAATTGTTAAGGCCGTTCCACAACTGATCACGCAATATTTCTCTTGAGGATCGGTGACGACCGCTAGAACTTGTAGCCAACGATCGATACCCAATTGATTCGGTTCTGTATATCCACATTGGAGTCCTGCATATTCTTGATGAACTTTAGCAACGACAATTGGGATATCCAGCAGTTTTAAAATTTTGAGTATACGATCGTTATTTTTCTTGTCTTGAACAGATGAGATACCGACTTCTGATAGGTTTTGAGATTTAAAGTGTTGGATGAGACCCAACATTAAGTCCGCAGGAGATTGTAGATGAAGCTCCGCCACATGCTCCAAGATTTGCTCACCTTCCGTGATCCAATATTTTAAACGCGTATTGCCTATATCTAACCAAAGACGTTTCATCATGTATTCGCTGACCTATCTTTTCTTTATTTTTTTAAGCGTAAACGCCCTTGATACAAACTGATTAAACCTTGTTCAGTCAAAATATTAATTCGACCATCATCTCCAATACCTTTAAAGATACCTTGTACTGTTTTATTCACTTGCTCAAACTCTACAGTCTGATTCATAAAAGCAGCATAGTGATTGAAACGTCCCGAGAGGTTATAACTTCCATGCTCAAACCATTGTCCAGCTTGCATGATGGCGAGATAAAGCTCTGAAATAATCTTAATTCGATTTGGATGAGCTAAACCCAATTGCATGATTGATGTGGTTTGCTGTTCGATTGCTGCATCAGAAACAGGCAATAAATTAATACCAACACCAACAATCGCCTGATGTGGGGTTACAGGCTCTACCAAAATGCCACCCCATTTGCCTTGCGCACTATAAAGGTCATTTGGCCATTTGATTTGTAAATGATCCAATGACTTAAATGAAGGAATTTGCAAAATATTAAGTGCAATCTCAAGGGATAGTCGACCATCTAAGGGTGTTTTGGTTTCTAGCAATGTGCTTAAATAAATATTCCCGGCTGGGGAAACCCATTGTCGTTGATGTTGTCCACGTCCCTGAGTTTGAGTCTCACTGCATACAAGAATACCCTGTACACCTTTTTTGATGAGTGCGCGTACTTCATCATTGGTTGAAGTGGTGCTCTGTTTTAACAGTAAAACTTCTGGAAGTTGTTGAGCTTCAGTTAAAAGCTGACTGAGGTGGCGAGTCTCTAAATCCATGTTGAATCTGAGAAGAGTAAAAGATTTATGGAGTTAATCATATATTTAGCTATTGGTGCAATCGCTGGTTTTACTGCAGGGTTGTTTGGCGTGGGCGGTGGATTAATCATCGTACCCATTTTATTTATTGTATTTACCCAAATGGGTTATGACCCAACTGTCATTATGCACATGGCGCTTGGAACATCATTGGCTACGATTGTGGTCACATCGATTAGCTCGGTTATGGCACATCATAAAAAAGGTGCAGTGCTATGGTCAGTATTTAAAAATTTAGCGCCAGGTTTGGTACTGGGTTCATTTTTTGGTGCTGGATTGGCCAGTATTATCTCTGGACCAATGCTGCAATTGATTATCGGTTGTTTCGCAATTTGGGTTGCATACCGTATGTTCCGTGGTGCTAATGTGGTGGTCGATCAATCTAAGCAACTACCTTCTGTACCTGCTCAATTGGCTGCGGGAAGTGGAATTGGGGTGGCTTCAGCAATTTTTGGGATCGGTGGAGGAAGTTTAACCGTACCTTATTTAAATCATCATGGGGTGGTGATGCAAAAAGCTGTTGCAACATCTGCTGCATGTGGACTGCCGATTGCTTTAGCAGGTGCATTTGGATTTATGTTCTACGGACAAAAAGCACCTGCTGAAATCGAAAATGCCATTGGATATGTTCATGTTTATGCATTCATTGGCATTAGTGTAATGAGTTTTATCACCGCAAAAGTAGGAGCAAAAGTTGCACATAAACTGTCAGCAGCGATGTTGAAAAAATGTTTTGCAGCTTTGCTTACAACTGTAGGGATTTATTTTATTTATCAAGGCGTATTTTGAGAAAAATATGCCAAATCATTCTCGAAAATAATGATGTGTATTGACTTAAAAATTTGATAAATTGTCAGACAAAGACATAGTCAGTATGATGCTATTGGTATAAAAACAATAAAATAGCATCATGCTTGATGAAGTGTGAGTAAAAAAATAAATAGGAATATTATGCAATTGGAAGAAGTGGACAGCCTTTCAGAGCAAATAGCCAGACATATAAGTGAACAGATTATTAGTGGCGAATTGGTCGAAGGTGAACGTATACAAGAATTGCGTATCGCTAAAGAATTAGACGTGAGTCGAGGTTCGGTACGTGAAGCTTTGTTATTACTTGAACGCACGCATTTAATTGAAATTTATCCAAGACGCGGCGCAATTGTGTCAGAAATGTCTGCTCAACAAGTGCGAGCTTTATTTGATACAAGTGCACTTATGTTAGGGCAGATCGTCCAGCGTATGAGTGAAACTTGGCGTAATCATGAAGCTGAGGCGCTTCAGCAACTTATGCAATATTTAATTGAACAAGTTAAACAAAGTAATACTGAAAAATTTTACGATGGTGTATTTCAATTTTTAGCTAAGCAACAAGATATGGTAGCCAACCCATACTTAATGAAGTTTTATCGCGAACTGTTGCCATCTATACGTCGTAGTTATTTTTTAACCTTAAATACTTCGCGTAGAGAGCTTCAAGAAGCACTTGAATTAATTAAGCTTGTGATCGATGCAATTTTGATCCGAAAATCACAACAAGCTACTTTATTTATGGAAGATTTTTGCCGACACTTGCGCAATCTAGTGTTAGAGTCACTGACACGAATGAAACAAATTGAACTAGCTTGGGCGCGGAGATCGCGCAGATAATCAGGACACTATGCGATTAAGCAGCTTAAAACTCTCTGGCTTTAAATCTTTTGCGGATAGCAGCACCTTACAATTTAAAGCCAACCGTACCGCAGTCGTGGGACCAAATGGTTGTGGTAAATCCAACGTCATCGATGCAATCCGATGGGTGATGGGAGAGTCAAGCGCACGCCAGTTACGTGGTGGAAGTATGCAGGATGTCATTTTTACTGGGACAGCAAAACGTAAACCAGTGGGAATGGCGAGTGTAGAATTACGCTTCGAAAACACCTATGGAAAACTAGGTGGAGCATATAACGCTTATAGTGAGTTGGCGGTACGTCGCCAAGTCAATCGCGAGGGTAAATCTGAATATTTTCTTAATGGTACAAAATGCCGCCGCCGTGATATTACAGATATTTTTTTAGGAACAGGCTTAGGTCCTCGTTCGTATGCGATTATTGAACAAGGCATGATTAACCGTTTGGTCGATGCAAAACCAGATGAAATGCGCGTTTATATCGAAGAAGCTGCTGGAGTATCACGTTATCAAGCACGTCGTCGTGAGACGATGCAACATTTAGAACATACTCATCAAAATTTAAGTCGTCTAAATGACATTGCTGTTGAATTAAAATCCCAATTAAAGACACTAAAGCGTCAAGCAGAAGCTGCACTTCAATATAAAGCCTTAGAGACTGAAATTCGAACTTTGAAAGTTGAGATACTTTCATTTCAATGCCATCAAAGTGAACGAATTCAACAAGAATATACAACTGAAATGACTGAATTGGGTGAGCAATTTAAGCTTGTTCGTTCTGAACTCACCACTGTTGAGCATGATTTAACAGCAACAAATGAGTTATTTCAGCGATTAATGCAACAATCCACACCACTTCAGCAAGAATGGCAACAAGCTGAAAAAAAGCTGGCTGAATTACAAGCCAATTTGGATCAAAAACAGCAATTGTTTGCTCAAAATACTTTAACTTTAAAGCAGCTTGAAGAGCAAAAAATACAAACCAAAGAGCGGATGCAACTGATTGATATTCAGTTGGAAGATTTGATCCTCCAGCAAGAACATCAAGCAACAACATTGAGTGATACTGAATCAAATGCACAGCTTGATTTACAACAATTCAATGAGCTGAAGGCAAAGCAACTTGAAGCGCAAAAATCATTTTCTGAAATAAAAGCATTGGTTGAAAAGCAACAACAGCAACGTGCACAAATGTTGGCGCAGAGTGATCAATTGGCTAAAAATGTGCTTCGAATTGAGCAGCAAAAGCAAACTTTGGTCGAACAAAAATCTCAAAATCAAGCACAGTATGAACAGGATGATATTGACAATCTCCTGCATGAAAAACATGATGTACAGATTGAAATCGTTCGTCTAGAAGAAAGAATTGAGCAATTAGAAACTCAATTGAAACGTGATCAAATCTCATTGACTGAGCAAAAAAGTAAATGCACAGATTTGAATTCACACATCCAGATTTTGAAATCTGAACAAAAACAATTACAACAGCTTGTGGTGAAAGTCAGTCGACATGCATCGAAGAGCAATGACCCTTTAATGCAAATTTTGAAGCTAAAAGATCAGGCGAAACCGTTTGCAGCATTGGTCGAAAAATTTCTGTCAAAGTGGCTGCATGCGAATACGTTAAAGAGTGAAGATTTATTTCAGACCGAATCTGCCCGTCAATTAAAAGTTATGCAGCAAGATGTATCTGGGACTGTACTTGGTTTACCCACATTAGCGAGCTGGATTGATTTCCCCCAAAACTCATTATGGTTAAACGTTGCGATAGCTCAAGATTTTGAGCAGGCGCTTCAATTACAGCCTCAATTAAAACAAGGTGAGTCTATTTTAAGTTTGGATGGCTATCATATTGGTCCTGACTGGATGATTGGTCTGTACTTTGATGAGTCGAGTCAAGATGCTCAAGGAGCACTTAGCCACCGAATTCGATTAGATGAAATTGATTCAGAGTTGACACAAATGGTGAAAGCGCATGAGTCAATGACGCTCGAACTCGCTGAGATGCAATTAAAGCTTGAACAAAAAAATAGTGAATGTACGGAGTTGCAAAAAGCGTTAAAAAATCATCAAGCCCTTGCTCACCAAGTTGAAGTGAAGATTGCAAAACAGCAAATGGCTCAGCAGGCTTTCGAGTCGCAAAATCTACACATCGAGTCACAAATTGCTCAACTTGATGCGCAGCTTGAAGAAGATGCGATGCAAAAAGATGATTTGGAAATCGATTTACATGCATTGATGCTTAAAATTGAACACAATCTTCCACACTACAAAACCTTAGAGTTTCAAGTTGAAGAATTGAATGATCAGGTTGAGCATCTTCAGGACTTAGTCTACAAAAAACAACAAGAGTTAGAAACAAACCGCCGTACTCATACGCAAAATCAGCAACAAATTGAGCTGTTGGAAAAAGATGCAAGTTTTCTAAAAACGCAATATCAGCAGATCATCACTCAAATTACACAAGCTAAAAATTTCGTGGATCCGATTCAATTAGAATTACCCACTTTGCAAAGCCAATATGAGGTTCAAAAGCAGCAGACTGAAAAGTTACAAAAGACTTGGTCCTCATGGCAAGTCGAACTTAATGAAATACAGTCTAAGCAACAAAAATTGACGGAGCTACGATTAAATCATCAGCAAAGTGATGAGCACTTTAGAACCCAGTTAGAAGAGAAGCGTTTAGCATGGCAAGTGGCTAAATCTGATTTACAACATTATGCTGAACAATTAAAAGAGCTTAATGCTGAATTATTAGAAAATGTGCCAATCGATCTGACTCAGCACCAACAGCAGTTAGAGCAAGCACAGCGTCAGTTTGACAAAATAGGCGCTGTGAACTTAGCAGCTTCAGAAGAGTATGAAGAAGTATCAAAGCGCTATGAAGATTTGAGCCATCAAATTGAAGATCTTGAAAAAACAGTCGCACAATTAAAAGATGCGATGAAAAGCATTGATCAAGAAACTAAAAAGCTATTCATGACTACCTTTGATCAAGTAAATACGGAATTGCAAAACTTATTCCCAAAGGTGTTTAATGGTGGTGAAGCAAGTTTAAGTTTAGAAGATGATTGGCAATCTGGTGTAAAGCTAATGGCTCGACCACCAGGAAAGCGAAATAGTTCTTTAGCATTGTTATCAGGCGGTGAAAAAGCACTAACAGCACTAGCATTAGTTTTTGCTATATTTCGACTGAATCCAGCACCATTTTGTGTATTGGATGAGGTTGATGCACCGTTAGATGATGCAAATGTTGGACGTTTTTGTAATTTAGTAAAAGAGCTTTCTGAACATGTCCAATTCATTTACATTACACACAATAAAGTTGCGATGACGATGGCTACTGACTTACTTGGTGTAACAATGCCTGAGCCAGGAACATCGAAGTTAGTCACTGTTGATCTAGAAGAAGCGAAAGAATACGGTTTAGCTGCGGAGTCTTAATATGGAAATCAGTACCATTATCGGAATTGTGATCGCAATCGTGATCTGTTGCATAGGGTTGTTTATGATCCTGCGCAAGCCGAGTGATGCAGCACCGTCATTAGATGCTGAATTACATATAAATGAACAATGTAATCAACCCGTCATTCCTCGTCATGTTCGTAGTCTTTTACAGGCGCAAGCCGCACCATTGGCTTCTTCTGAGCGTGTAGAACCAAGTTTGAAAGACATTGAAGCGAGTGATGTGGCTCGAGTGGATCAAACAGCTGATCAGCATGCTACAAAGACGCCTGAAAATATTCAAAAAACTGTAGAAGTGGTAGATACAGTGCAACTGAATACTTCGGTAGACCTTGCAGAGAAAGAAAGTAAATCTCTGCTCGACTCCAGTAAAAACTCGGACAGCACTGAGACTGACCCACTAGAAAAAAATACAGAAACAGTCGAGAGTAAAGCTCAGTCGATTGATGGTGTAACAGACACTCAAAGTGCAGATCTTATTTCCAAAGATTCAATCGTAGAAACTACAATTGAAGACTGGAAAAAAGTTGAGCCAAGTTTTGTATTAAATCCGAATATTCAAACTGCTGAAATCAAAGAATTTGAAGAAGAAAGCAGCATTTTGGATGTGCATTTACATGAACAGCAACGTTTTGATGATGAAAGTGCTTTAGCAAATGCCGAATACATTATTAGTTTGAATATGTATCCGAACCCTCGAAAAGCACTTTCTGGTGATAAAGCTTTGAAAGTGTTAATGAAATATGGATTGCGCTTTGGCGAAATGAACTGTTTCCATCGTTATGAAACTCCTGATGCAGTCAGCCCATTGCTGTTTTCCGTACTCAGAATCACAGATCAGGGTCCTGCAGGTTTTGATTTAGAAACATTATCTGGTGAACAAGTCCAAGGTTTAGCATTCTTCTTAGCATTACCGCATCATAATGTTCAAAAAGGCTATGACAGTATGGTGAGTATTGCAGGGCTTATTGCACGTGAAACAGATGGTACCGTCTATGATGAAAATAATCTTGAATTTACACCGCAGTTAAAAGAACACTGGCGCCATAAAGCGATCGACTATAGATCAGGTCAAGCTGTTTAATCACCTAGGTGACTTACTGAATTTGTGTAAAGTCATTTATACTGTTTAGGTTGAAATTATTGGGCGGAATTTTCCGCCCTTTTATATGGTGAAAATATGGATCAGAACGCTGTCGTTGCGCAAATGCGCCAACTCATTCAATTACTGGCTCGGCATAACCATGCTTATTATGTGATGGATCAGCCGACAATTGAAGACAGTGAATATGATCAATTGTTTTATCAACTAAAAAACTTAGAAGAACAATATCCTGATTTAGTACAGACGGATACACCGACCAATAAAGTCGGTGATAAACCTTTATCTAAGTTTGAAAATATTACACATACAGTGCCAATGCTGTCCTTAGGTAATGTGTTTAATCAGGATGAACTTTTTGCCTTTGCACGCAGAATTGAAGAGCGTTTACCTAACCAGAAAATCCAATACGACGTCGAACTTAAATTTGATGGGCTTGCGATCTCGCTATGGTATGAACATGGTTTGTTGATTCGAGCGGTTACACGTGGGGATGGTGAAACAGGAGAAGTCATAACCCAAAATGTAAAAACAATTCGTAATTTGCCTAAAGTACTCATGATGTCTCAAGGTGTACCACCAGCGTTGTTAGAAGTTCGTGGCGAAGTACTAATGCCTAAAGCTGGATTTGTAAAGTTAAATGCTGAAAATGAGGCCAAAGGTGAGAAAACTTTTGCTAACCCAAGAAATGCGGCAGCAGGGAGTTTGCGTCAACTTGATCCGACCATAGCAGCATCACGACCACTTGCATTCTATGCTTATGGAATTGCGCAATGCATGCCACATCATGGTCTGAGCACGATGTCAGAGAGCTTAAATTGGCTTGAACAGTTGGGCTTTGCTGTTGGGGAAAAACATTTTGTTTGTGACAGTATTGAAGAGGTTCAAGCGGCTTATGAATCTGTAAATCAGGAGCGTCCAAACCTGTCAGTTGAAATTGACGGGATGGTGATCAAAGTCAATGATTTGAAGCAACAACAACAATTAGGCTTTTTAAGTCGTGAACCTCGATGGGCAACAGCATATAAGTTCCCTGCAGTGGCTGCGCTAACCACAGTTGAAAATATTGATTGGCAGGTAGGGCGTACAGGTACTTTAACGCCTGTAGCGCGATTAAATCCTGTATCGGTTGGCGGAGTCACAGTATCAAACGTGACTTTACATAATATTGGTGAAATACATCGCTTGGACGTGCGCGTTGGAGATACGGTGAGTGTCTATCGTAGCGGAGATGTTATTCCTAAAGTTGAAAAGGTTTGGCCAGAATTTCGACCTCTAGAAACCACTGAAATTCAATTGCCAGAACAATGTCCTGTATGTGCTTCTCCAGTTGTGATGCCCGAAGGCGAAGCTTTAGCACGATGTTCAGGGGGGCTTTATTGTGCGGCACAGCGTATAGAGGCGATCCGTCATTTTGTATCACGTAAAGCAATGGACATCGAAGGTTTGGGTGATCGTTGGGTTGAGTCTTTATTACATCTTGAACTCCTCAAAGATGTTGCAGACATTTACCACTTGCACGAGCATCGTGAAAAGCTGCTGACTATTGAAAAAATGGGCGAGAAATCTGTACAAAATCTCATAGACTCAATAGAAAGTAGTAAAAAAACAACATTAGCGGCATTTATTTACGCACTAGGCATTCGAGGAGTAGGCGAGACTACGGCTCGAATGTTAGCCAATACCTTCCAGACTTTAGATGCGCTGAAATCTGCTGATTTAGAAGCATTAAAGAAAACCCCTGATGTAGGTGATATTACTGCAGAATGGATATTAGACTTTTTCAAAGCTGAACATAATATTGAAGTATTAAATCGATTAATTGAGGCTGGAATTCATTGGGATGCACCGATAGCACCGACTCGACAACCTTTAAATGGTGAGAGCTGGGTGGTGACTGGTACTTTAAGCAGTATGGGGCGAGATGAAGCGACTCAACTCTTACAGGCATTAGGTGCACGTGTGAGTGGTAGTGTATCCAGTAAAACGAAATGCTTGGTTGCTGGTGAAAAGGCAGGTTCCAAACTTGAAAAAGCAGAAAAATTAGGTATTCCGGTGATGAATGAAGCTGAGTTTATTGCATTTATGATCCAGCATGGTCAGCTCACTGAACCTGAGTCTTAAGTGTATCTTGCACATAACAAAGGGCATCAATAGATGCCCTTTTTTCTCGAGTAATTAGATATTAACCACGTTTTTTGATAATGCCATCGTCAAGTAGCTGTTGAAAATGTTCTACGATACTTGTCTCAACGTCACGATATTGCATGCCTAATTCTTGCTTACTACGCTCAGCATTGAAGTAAATGGGGTAACCCACATTCAAGTCAACGAATTTTCGCGTATAGCCAAACAGAGGAGCGAGTAATTTGAATAAAAACTTGGGAGCAATCATTCGTGGGAAAGGATAGCGTCCACCATAATGTTGTCGTAATGTTTTACCCATTTCGAGTAGGGTCATCGTTTTAGCATTAATAATATATCGTCCATGTGCTTTAGGGTGAAGTGCTGCTTGGATATGCGCATGAGCGACATCTCGAACATCGACTAAACCATTCCACATTGGAGGAACACCAAATAATGTCATGCCATTTCCAAATTGTTGAATGACTTCAACACTTCCAGATTGTGTAGAAGGTGTGAGTGATGGTCCAACAACCAATGAGGGATTGATACACACTAAATTCCATCGAGATTGTGCCTTTTGCATATCCCATGCTTTGCGTTCTGCTGCGACTTTAGAGTAAAAATAAGGTTGGTGTTCGGCACTACTGGTGGTATTCCAATGGCTTTCTTCAAACTGGTTCTGCTCAGTTTTCAAAATATCCACTGCATCGCCATAAGTTGAAGCAATACTAGATGTGACAACGACACGTTTTACTGTATCTGTATGATTGACACTGTTCAGTACATTGGTCGTACCTTTTAGTGCAGGGTCAATCAAGTCTGTGATTGGATCTTTAAAGTTAGTCACTAAAAAAGGTGACGCCATATGGATCACAATTTCACAGTCTTTCATTGCTTCATCAAACGAACCTTCTTCTAAGAGATTTGCTTGAAATAACTTTAAAGCGCCTGAAGTTTGAGATGCGATTTGTTCTAAATGTTGAAAACTTGAACTTTTAGTTAAGTCTCGTACAGTGGCGTGAACGGTGTATCCTTGTTCTAATAATTGTTTAATTACCCAACCAGCAATATAGCCAGTTGCACCTGTCACCAAAATCGGGGCAGTAGTCGTCATCATTGTTATTGCCTGATGGTCAAATAGATTCATTCTAAAATTAAAAAAAGGATTTGTCCTTGATCATTTTCAACATCAACTCAAATGTAATGAGAGTCACTTCGATTGGTTACAAAATTAAATAGAGCTAAAATTTGTTTAAAACTGCTCTCGAATTTTTTTAACTGTATGCAAGGGGTTATTTTTTAAGTAAAAAATAAGTGATTCAAACTGCAAATGCGTATGTTTCTCATTTTAATTATATAAAAATCATAAACTTACACATTATATTTTTTGCAAAATAAGCTCTGATTGTTCATAATGTTGCTATTAAAGAATGGAGTGATTGAAATGCGTGGCAATCCAGAAGTCGTAGATTACTTAAATATGTTGATCGGTGGTGAACTGGCTGCTCGTGATCAATATCTCATTCATTCACGTATGTATGAAGATTGGGGTCTCACTAAGATTTTTGAGCGTATCGATCATGAAATGCAAGAAGAAGCACAACATGCTGATGCTATTATTCGCCGTGTCTTATTCCTAGAAGGCACACCGAATATGAATCGTGATGATATTGAAGTAGGTGAAGACGTCGTTTCATGTTTAAAAGCAGATTTAAAGCTTGAGTACGAAGTGCGTGAAAAATTAGCGCAAGGTGTAAAGCTTTGCGAGGAAAAAGGCGATTACGTGACACGTGATATGTTGCGTCAACAAATGTCGGATACCGAAGAAGATCATACCTATTGGTTAGAAAAACAGCTTCGCTTAATTGAACTGATCGGTTTACAAAACTATATTCAGTCTCAAATGTAAGTTAAAACCCAGCAAGGCTGGGTTTTTTTATACCTGAGTTTTGTCTGAATTGAATCATTTTTAATAATTATCTAAAAATCAAAGTGAAATTGAATGATTTGCTCAATGAGTTATTGTGCTTGGCTTTATATACTGACCGAAAACGATCAGCTAAGGATTGGCAATCATGAGTAAAATCTTATTAATTACCGGTTGGGGACTCGGAACAAAACCACTCGAAAACTTAAAAACTGCTTTGGATATGGCAGGATTTCAAATCGATCTGATTAATATCTTTAATGCACTCGACCCTGTTGAATTATCTAAACATGTTGAGTTAGCTAAAAAAGTCGATGTCATTATAGGGTGGTCTTTAGGCGGGCAATTAGCAACATTGCTCACCCAAAAGGTTTTCGAGCTTTCAGGTCAGGCAAAAACGTTAATTACTTTAGCATCGAATCCTTGCTTCGTTGCCAATGAACGCTGGTCTACAGGTATGCCGCTTTCTACTTTTCAAAGTTTTAGAGAGTCTTTTGAAAATGACCCCATGACCACTTTAAAGCGATTTTGTTATCTGGTCTCACAGGGCAGCCAAACTGCTAAACAAGATTGGCAATCTTTGCAAAATTCAATTACGAGTGAAGAGCTAGATTTAAAAAAGCAGGGCTTGGATTTACTATATCATCTTAATACTGTCGAGATATTGAAAAATTATGTCGGAAAACAATTACATGTATTTGCTGATGATGATGGATTAGTTAGTAACAAAGTTCTAGATAATATCCGAAAGATAGATGCAAAGTTTTTTAAATTCGAAATTATCCCAGGCTCTCACTGCTTTTCAATTTTTAGAGCTACACAACTAAGTGACAAAATCGTTCAATATCTAAGAAAGAATGAGAAATCCTGATGAATATTGTCTAATCAGGCAATTCATAACAAAAATAATTCGCGTTATGCTCTGTCTAGATTAATAAGGAAATTCTTCCAGGATGGTTGACGAATTCGATTTAGCACACTTATGGCACCCTTATACTTCGATGTTAAACCCACTGCCGACATATAAAGTAAAAAAGGCTACAGGGGTGATGATTGAACTTGAAGATGGCCGTCAACTCATTGATGGTATGTCATCTTGGTGGTGTGCCATTCACGGATATAACCATCCTCAACTTAATCAAGCTGTGTCGGATCAATTGCAGCACATGTCACACATTATGTTTGGTGGGCTTACTCATGATCCTGCGATTGAATTAGGGAAGGCATTATTAAAAATTACACCACCTCAATTAGATAAAATATTCTATGCGGACTCAGGTTCTGTCGCTGTTGAAGTCGCACTAAAGATGGCAGTTCAATATTGGACCGCACAAAATAAGAAAGATAAAACCAGTTTTATCACGACGCGTTCTGGTTACCATGGTGATACATGGAATGCAATGTCAGTATGTGATCCAGTCACTGGGATGCATCAGGTCTTTGGTTCTAGTTTACCTTCTCGTTGTTTTGTTCCTGCACCGCAGACTCGATTTGATGAAGATTGGAATCCAGCAGATATTCTTGTATTGGCAGAAACTTTAAAAAACCATCATGCCACTATCGCTGCCATGATTATTGAGCCGATTGTGCAAGGTGCTGGAGGCATGCGTTTCTATCATCCTGAATATTTACGCGAAGCCAAGAGGCTATGCGATCAATATCAGGTGTTAATGATATTTGATGAAATTGCCACGGGGTTTGGACGAACAGGTAAATTATTTGCTTGGGAACACGCTCAAGTTGAACCAGACATCATGTGTATTGGTAAGGCGCTGACCGGTGGGTATATGACTTTATCTGCAACACTGACCACACGACATGTCGCTGAAGTGATCAGCTCTGGTGAAGCTGGCGTATTTATGCATGGACCTACATTTATGGCGAATCCCTTGGCTTGTGCTGTCGCCTTAAAGAGTACTGAGCTTTTATTGTCACAAGATTGGCAGTCCAATATTCAAAGAATAGAGCAAATTCTAAAACATTATTTACATAGATTAGATGATCAAGCGCATATTCAAGATGTTCGTGTGCTCGGTGCTATCGGTGTTGTTGAACTTAAACAAAATGTTGATATGAAAACGCTGCAACAGCGTTTCGTAGAACGAGGCGTGTGGATTCGTCCTTTTGGAAAATTAGTTTATGTCATGCCGCCTTTTGTGATTTCAGATGTCGAACTCACTGAATTACTAACGCAGTTGGTGAGTGTTGTGATGGAGCTTGCAGAGGAAATGAGATGAATCTGTTGGATCACTACGCAGAGCAGTTAGACTCATTAAAACAAACTGGAAATTTTCGGCAGTTTAAATCCATCGTTCAGTATGGAAAATGGGTTGAGTTTCAGCAACAGAGAATGTTGAATCTTTCGAGTAATGATTATTTAGGGATTGCGTCAGATCTACAAATAAGAGAAGCATTTTTTGATTACTGTTCAGCAGATTCAAAAAGAATGAGCTCTTCATCTTCAAGGTTACTCACAGGAAATTATCCTGAATATGAGCAATTTGAATATGACATGAGTCAATCATTCAATCAAAGGGCAGTTCTGTTATTCAACAGTGGCTATCACATGAATATTGGTATTCTGCCTGCGATTGCTGATAGTCAAACTTTAATTCTTTCGGATAAATTGATTCACGCCAGCATGATTGATGGGATTCGCTTAAGTAAAGCGAAGCTGATACGTTATCGACATAATGATCTGCTTCATTTAAAGCAATTGATCGAGCAATATCATGATGATCCCTTGTATCAAAGAATCATTGTGGTAACTGAATCAATTTTTAGTATGGATGGTGATGAAACTGATTTAACTGCGTTGGTGAGTCTGAAATATCAGTTCAGTAAAATCATGTTATATGTAGATGAAGCACATGCTATTGGTGTTCGGGGGAAGCAAGGACTCGGTTGCGCTGAACAATATGCTGTCATAGATGATATCGATTTCTTGGTCGGAACATTTGGGAAAGCACTCGCATCTGTTGGTGGATACATTGTGTGTCATCCAATCTTAAAAGATTATTTAATCAACAAAATGCGCTCTTTGATTTTTAGTACCGCACAACCACCCATCAACATGGCTTGGACGCATTTTATTTGGAATAAAATGAAAAAAATGCAGGAGCAACGTGCTCATTTAAGTGATTTGAGTCTGCAACTGCGTCAATATATTCTTGAGCAAGGTTACGAATGTCCTTCAAGCTCGCAGATTATTCCTTTAATTTTAGGTGATTCTCAGCGTGCACTTGAGCGCGCACAACAATTACAACAATCTGGTTTTTATATTTTGCCGGTTCGGCCACCAACGGTTCCACAAGGAAGTTCACGCTTGAGAATTTGTATGAATTCTCAGCTGAATCAAGATGAATTGGAGCGGTTGAAAGAACAATTATGAATGACTCTATGTTGAACAAATTTATTCAAAAAGAAATGATTGCTACTCGATTTGCAAAATCGCATTGGACTTATGCAGATCAGGCACGTATTCAACAAAATGTAGCGAAGCATTTAAGCGAGCTGATGCGTCTTTATGTTTCATCTTCTGAGCTTGCTAAAGTATTTGAAATTGGATGTGGAACTGGAAATCTAACTCAAGAGATGTTTCATCATTTTAAAATGGATCAAGTTATTTTGAATGATTTATATGCTGATGTTGAGCATACCATCAGTCATCATCAGCCTGTCGAGTGGCGTATTGGTGATGTCGAAAAAATTGAGTTACCCAAAGACCTTGATTTATGTGCCTCAAGCTCTGCATTACAGTGGATGTCTGAGTTTGAAAGATTGATACAGAAAATTTATTCGGCTTTAAAGCCCAATGGTTATTTTTGCTTTTCAACTTATGGGCCTCAGAACTTAAAAGAAATTAAATCCTTAACTGGACAAGGATTAAAATATTTTGATCAAAGCCAAATTAAAAGCTTACTAGAGCAGAACGGATTTGAAGTGATGCACTGTGAACAACAATTGGCTCAATTACACTTCGCGCACCCAAAATTGGTCCTAAAACATTTACAGGCCACAGGTGTGACGGCAACCTCACAGGGGTTTCGTTGGACGAAGGAAAGTTTGAATCAGTTTTATCTAGGTTACCGACAATTTATTGCGACTGATGAGCAAGAGAATCTTGTATATCCTTTAACGTATCACCCTATATTTTTTATCGCACGGAGTAAGTCATGAGTGCTCAAATCTACTTTGTGAGCGGTATTGATACTGGAATTGGAAAAACATACGTCACTGGTTATTTGGCAAAAATTTGGCGTGAACAAGGGCGGAATGTCATTACTCAGAAATTAATTCAAACGGGTAATGTGGATGTTTCTGAAGATATTGAAAAACATCGTGAAATTATGGGATGTGGTTGGTTAGAGGAAGATACTCAAAAACTCACTATGCCTGAAATTTTCAGTTATCCTGCATCGCCTCACTTAGCGACACGTATAGATGGGCGAAGTATTGATTTCGCTAAAATTGAACAAGCGACTCAACAGTTGTCCTCTTCATATGAAGTTGTTTTGCTTGAAGGGGCGGGTGGCTTGATGGTCCCTCTAACAACACAATATTTAACCATTGATTATTTAGTGGATAAAAAATATCCCATAATTTTGGTGAGTTCGGGGCGTTTGGGAAGCATCAACCATACTTTGTTGAGCTTAGAGGCACTGAAGCATCGTGGGCTTGAGTTATATGCTCTAGCATATAATTTGAATGCTGAATCTGACGATGAGCTTATTTCACGTGATACATCTGCCTACTTAAAAAAGTATTTATCGCAACATTTTCCATCTGCTAAATGGATTGATATTCCTGTTATTGAATAAATGAAAAAAACCGCTCTATTGAGCGGTTTTTTTTAGGGATTTAAAAAATTAGAACTTCTTAAAGCCTTTGTTAATACCAAAAGGTTTGCGTTGACCAAATTTATTTTCATTACGTGGTTTGTAATCAACAGAATTGCCGTTTACTTCACCTTTGTTTTCAGGACGCTTATTGCGGAAATCCTGATTTTCAGTGCGAGGGGCACGATTGTTGAATCGATTCTCAAAGCCTTCTTGACGCGGTGCGCGATTGTTAAATCGATTATCGCTGCGGCTTTGATCAGCACCACCTTGACGGAAGTCACGGCGTGGTTCTTGATGCTCGCCTTCGTCACGGCGTTGTTGGCGTAAATAACCACCACGACGTGCTGCAAGTGGTTTCTCTTGCATACGTTCATTGCGGCGTTTCGCCATACCGAAAAGACCAGTACCTTGACGTGGTTTGAGTTCAACAGACTTAGTTAAGTTATCAATATCATTTTTATCAAGTTCAATCCAACGACCTGTACGTAATTCACGTGGCAGAATGACTGTACCATAACGTGTACGTAATAGACGGCTGACTTTTAGACCTTGTGATTCAAAGATACGGCGTACTTCACGGTTACGTCCTTCTTTTACAACCACTTGATACCAACGGTTAATCCCTTCACCACCAATTTCAGAGAATGACTCAAATTTTGCTGGACCATCATCGAGCATGACACCATCTGTCATGTTCTTTTTCAGTTGAGGGGTCACTTCACCCATCACACGTACAGCATATTCGCGTTCAATTTCACTAGATGGATGCATTAAGCGGTTTGCAAGCTCGCCATCGTTTGTGAAAAGTAATAATCCTGTTGAGTTGATATCTAAACGACCAACCATGACCCAACGATCACCCGGAATTGATGGTAATTGATCAAATACAGTTGGGCGATTTTCAGGGTCGTTACGTGAACAGATTTCACCTTCAGGTTTGTAGTAAATCAATACACGACGACGAATTTCATCTTCAATTTGGAACTGTACTTTACGACCATCGATACGAAGCTCATCGGTTGGTTCGATACGTTCACCTACTTGAGCAACTTGACCGTTGACACTAACACGACCGGCAGCAATGACTTCTTCCATATAGCGGCGAGAACCCAAACCTACACGTGCCAATACCTTTTGCAATTTTTCACTCATAACAGCATAACCTTAGAAATAATCATCAACAGTTCACCTATTTACGACTTGGGTGCGTGAGCATCCAATGCCATAAAAGCTTCCTTGGCATCCTGTAGGGGAGGCAGTTGATTTAAATCACTTAAACCAAAAGCATTTAAAAATTGTGGCGTTGTAACCAACAACGCGGGTCTTCCTGGAAGTTCCCGGAAACCGGACTCTTTAATCCAGTTCCAATCGAATAACGTTCTGAGTTGCTGACTGTTATTCGTGACTCCTCGAATTTGCTCAATATCGGCTCGGGTAACGGGCTGATGATAAGCAATCACTGCTAGAGTTTCTAACAATGATGGTGATAATTTAGTTGGACGTTCTGGCCAAGTTTGTGCAATCACTTGTCGATACTTAGCACGAACTTGAAAGCGAAAACCTTGAGCTGTTTCAGTCAGCTCAATTGAACGACCGTGTTGTAACACTGCAAGCTGTTGTAAATAGGCGCGCAGTTGTTGTTTGGAAAATTGGTTTTGAAATGCCTCTTTTAAGCGTGCAATAGAAACAGGCGCTTCACTGGCAAAAATAATAGCTTCGAGCTGCATGAGCACTTCGTGGTGTAACTCATCAACTTGAAAGGAGTTTGATTGATCAATGGTCATATCATTACCCCTTGAATTGCCAGCGGGGCTTCAATACCTGATGCAATAATTTGAACTTTTTGCTGACGTGTTAGCTCTAATATTGCCATAAACGTCACCACTAACCCCATACGACCTTGACTTGGTTTTAAAAGTTGATCAAATTTCAAAACCTCACCTGATTTTGTCATCTGTTCAATATAGGCAATACGTTCTTCAAGCAAAACAGGTTCTTGAGTAATCTGGTGTGTAACAGGCTCTGGGCGATTAAAAATACAAAACATAGCATCGCGCAGAAGAGAGGCTTCATAACCTTCATTTACTGTATTAATTTGTCCAAGGCTAACGTTGGGTAGAAAAGTATCACGGTCCAAAATAGGCATTTGACCGAGACGCTCAGCAGCTTGCTTGATCCTTAAATATGTCTCTAAACGATCTATTAATTCTTGTTTTGGATCTTTTTCAATTTGAATTGATTTAGGTTTAGGCAGCAGTAAGCGTGATTTTAAATCTGCTAATAAAGCCGCCATCACCATATAATCTGCGGTCAACTCAATATTGAGTGACTTCATACTGTCAATATATGACAAATATTGCGTTGCAATCGGAGCTATATCGAGCTGAAGTAGATCGAAACCGTTTTTTTGGATGAGGTAAATTAAAAAGTCGAGTGGTCCTTCGAAATGTTCTAATAGAATTTCGAATGCTGCAGGCGGTATATATAAATCTTCAGGAATCGTATCTTGCCACTCATCTAAAACACGGATGTGTGGAAGTGCGTCCATGGGATTATGGATAGCTTGAGTCATTACAATTATTAGCCACGCGAATTTTCAAAAGCATGTTGGGCGATTCAGGAGATCACATATCGAAATCAGTAAAAGGACAGTGATTCGAATAGCATAAAAACAATATGGGTATTCTAAATTAAATCGAGTGCTGAATATATCTTTATCCGCAGTTTTACGATAAAAAATTTGAAATAAATAGGTAGTATTTTTTAAGGTTATATAGATGTATTTAGTGTTTTAACTGATAAATGTAAACTGGTATTCATTGTTAGCGTGTATTCGACGAGAAGTAAAAGAGTATGAATAATTTTCAAAAAGTAGAACAAAATGTATATGAACAAAGTGTAGGTATAAAAGTTCACTCAAATACTCACCCTATAGACTCATTCAAAGCGTTGAGTGGAACGTATGTAAATTTATATCCTTTAAATTTAATTGAAAATATTGAAGAGCTTGCGAGAAATCTATTCCCAATTAAGATTACAGACGAGTTTATTTCAAGCTTTACCTATTTGCCTTACGAAGCGCCAACTTCGATTGAAGACTTGTCATATAAACTCTCATCGCAATTTGGTACACAAGGGAATATTTATTATGTTATTCGCATAGCGAACAAACCAGTGGGGGTGGATCGCATTGATGAATATCGGGTTGGATGATGGAGTGGTTGAAATTGGGAATGTATACTTCTCAGCAGATTTAAAACGGTCTAGAGCTGCTACAGATGTATTATTTTTACTGTTGAATGAGTGTTTTACTTTAGGATTTAGGCGTATAGAGTGGAAGTGTCATGAGTTGAACTTAGCTTCCAAAAAAGCCGCACTACGATTCGGTTTTCAATATGAAGGAATGTTTAGACAACATAAAGTGGTCAAGGGAAGAAACCGAAACACGCTTTGGTTTTCAATGTTGGATGAAGAGTGGCTGACTTTAAAAGAAAGTTATTTAGCTTGGCTTGAACCAAGCAACTTTACGCAAGAGGGTCAACAAATAAAGACCCTCCAAGCATTTTATAACGAAAAATCAGCGTAAATTAAATAAAGCGAGATGAATGGTGAGGCATTTTACTCAAAAGCACTCACATCACCCACGCCACGGCGGATAATTTCAGGTTGACTTCCTGAGAGATCAACAATACTTGTTGTGGTTAATGTACCAAGTCCACTATCAATAAAAACATCAATTCTTTTACTTAATTGTTGTTCTATTTCATATGGATCATCCAAAGGCTCAGTTTGACCTGGAAGAATCAGGGTGCTGGTGAGTAAAGGTTCCCCCAGCTCTTTAAGAAGCATTTGACAGACTGGGTTGCTCGGTACACGTAAACCAATGGTTTTCTTTTTGGGGTGCATCAAGCGACGAGGGACTTCACTTGTCGCTTGCAAAATAAAGGTGGTAATCGCAGGTGTATTATTTTTAAGCAGACGATAAGTTGCATTATCCACTTTTGCATACGTTGCAATATCTGAGAGATCCGCACATAAGATCGCATATTGATGCTTAGCACCAAGATCACGGATTTGAGCAATTCGTTCCATTGCTTGCTTATTACCAATTTGGCATCCGATGGCATAGGCCGCATCTGTTGGATAAACCACGACATCGCCTGCACGTATTCTTTCTACTGCTTGAGTAATAAGTCGAGATTGTGGATTGTCAGGATGTACTCTTAAATGAAGCATTTTATTTTCTCCTGATTATTTTTTCGTATTATTGCGTGCATGGACATTCACTTCAATGTCATGAATATATATTTACTAGACTTAATCTAGCGATGCACGAGAAAATTCATCCAAATGTAATGTTTTGCCACTTCTGAGACACTTACAGATGCACTGAATAAAGTGTTGAGCATCTCGAGGAAGCTGAGCTTCACCTGAAAAATAACGTTGTACTTGAGCATAAACATTGTCTTTAAAAGACTGTCCATCACCACCTTCACCCGTTAAATTGTCCAGAGAAACGCGGAATTTTAGACCAAAGGCTGTGGCAAACATCCATTCAATTGCTTGAGGTTTAATTTCGACTTGTTCAAATAGGGCTTGTTGTTCAGCGGTTCGACCATCTGGTGCATACCAGTAGCCAAGATCAGGAAGAGTGCGACGATGATCTCCTGCGATTGTCCAATGACTTATTTCATGTAAAGCACTATTGAAAAATCCATGTGCGAATTGGATGCGAGCGGGTTGTTGGTCTGAGGCAGGGAAGTATTCAGGTTCAAAGTCGCCTTTGACTAATGTGACATTTAAGTGGGAAAACCAATGATTAAAGTGTAAGATAAGCCAGTCTACCTGTTGAGCTTCTGTTTGCAGATTTACCCAAGGTGCGAGTTGCACGCGGTCTAAGTGATCGGTCAAATTTGAGGTCGAAGGATAGTGTAACTGTAATGAAGTTGTGACTTCAGATTGCGGCTGCAACTGATGCATGACTTGATTAACCTAAATGATCTGTCTGAATAAGTGCAAAATTGTATCTTAATCTTTGACAGAGTACTTATGAATTTGTAGAATTGCCGCCTTAATTATGTCAGCAAATACCTTTCCGGCACAGATTGAGCCGTTTAAATGGGCTGAACAGGGCTTCACATGGTCAGGTACACTGCCATTGTCGCGCTTTGTTCGTATATCCCGTGAAGCTGTTGGGTCAATTGATAATCAATTGATCAATATAGACTGTAAGCTATCAATGGATGCGTATCATCGTATCGTTTGGCTTGATGGTAGTGTTGAAACGAAGGTTCCAATGGAATGCCAACGTTGTTTGGATACTGTTGAATTACCTCTCGAATTGGACTTTCATCTGGCTTTAGTCGATGATGAGTCACTGATAGAGCGCTTGGATGAGGATGCTGATTTCATCGTCTTAGGTGAGAGTGAAGCAACGACAAAAGGTTCATTTGATGCACCTGCAACCGCTGATTTACTTTCTCTCATAGAAGATGAATTGTTATTGTTGATTCCTTTGTCACCAAGACATGAGTCTTGTGAGCATAAGCATCAACCTGCCCAAGAAGAAGTTGTTGAAGAAAAACGAGATAATCCGTTTGGTGTTTTGGCAGCTTTGAAGGGTAAACTTAACTAATTTTTGTGTTATACTCTTAGGTATAAGACAATCGAATTTGTTCTGATCCATTTTTTCGATCTTTGTAAGGAGCCATCATGGCCGTTCAGCAAAACCGTAAAAGTCGCTCTCGCCGTGACATGCGCCGTTCACATGACGCTTTAACCGAGAATGCATTAACAGTAGACCAAACGACTGGTGAAACTCACCGTCGTCACCACGTAACTAAAGATGGTGTCTACCGTGGTCGTCAATTATTCGCTAAAGCAGCTGATGCTGAATAATTGGTGATGTATTAAGCGTCAAGCTTAGTAGAAAAAATGGGAGCGTAAGCTCCCTTTTTTTATTTCTATTTTTTGTTGTATTTGGCAATTACCAAAGCTTTTTTTTAATGATAAATTTCGCTCCATCAAATCAGTTAAGACTTGAGTTTGATGTTCAAGATGATCGAAATGAATCAAAATTGAATAGTCAAAGCTCTGAATAAAGGATTTTTATATGTCTGCTAAACGCCTCGAGCAAGCCGTTCTTGCGACCAAAACTGCATTTGTTTTTCCTGGACAGGGTTCTCAAAAAGCAGGAATGTTAGCGGAGCTTGCAGAACAGTTTAGTAGTGTGCAAGAAACGTTTGCTGAAGCTTCTGAAGCACTCGGCTTTGATTTATGGCACATTGCGCAAAGTGGTGAAGGGTTAAACCAAACTGAATTTACACAACCAGTACTGCTCACAGCAAGCATTGCTTTATGGCGTGTATGGTTAGAGCTTGGTGGTGTCGTTCCTAAATATTTAGCGGGACATTCACTGGGTGAATACAGTGCATTGGTTGCTGCAGAATCTTTAAGCTTAAAAGATGCAGTTAAATTGGTGAACTTACGCGGTAAGTTGATGCAAGATGCTGTCCCTCAGGGTCAAGGTGCTATGGCTGCGATTCTTGGTCTTGATGATGCTAAGGTTGTAGAACTGTGTGCTCAAGTCACCGCTCAAGGTGAGGGTTCGGTGGAGGCTGCAAACTATAATGCACAGGGTCAAGTTGTGGTGGCAGGTGATACTGCACGAGTTGAAGCGTTAATGGCTTTGGTAAAAGAGCAAGGTGCAAAAGCAATTGCGTTACCAGTATCAGTACCATCACATTGTTCATTAATGAAGCCAGCGGCAGCAGAGTTTGCCAAAGCTTTAGCAGATGTTGATATTCAATTACCTCGCATTCCAGTGATTCAAAATGTCAATGCACAAGTGGCTGACAGTGTTGATGAATTGCGTACAGCGTTGACATCACAACTTTATCAGTCTGTCCAATGGACTAAAACACTTCAAGTATTGGCTGATCAAGATGTGAGCTATGTTGTTGAATGTGGTCCTGGGAATGTATTAACAAATTTAGCAAAACGTCTAGCACATGTTGAAAAAGCATTGCCTTTAGATACTAAATCTCGTTTAGAAGATGCTTTAAATACTGTATTAGTTGCAGAAGGGAAAATTGCATGACGCAGGAACGTAAAGTCGCGTTAGTGACAGGTGCAAGCCGTGGTATTGGTGCTGCGATTGCACAACAGCTGATCGAAGATGGCTTTTTTGTTGTAGGTACGGCTACATCTGATTCTGGTGCTGAAAAATTATCTACACAATTTGCTGAACATGGTGCAGGAAAAGTACTCGATGTTCGTGATGGAGCTGCAATTGATGCACTCATTACAGATATTGAACAAAGTTTTGGTCCTGTACTTGTTCTTGTGAATAATGCAGGTATCACAAAAGATAATCTACTGCTTCGTATGTCTGAAGATGATTGGGATGATATCCAAAATATTCATCTTAAAGCAGTGTTCCGTCTCTCTAAACGTGTATTGAAAGGTATGACGAAAGCGAGATTTGGACGAATTATCAATATTAGTTCTGTCGTTGCGCATTTTGCAAATCCAGGTCAAGCAAATTATTCAGCTGCGAAGGCTGGGATTGAAGCTTTTAGCCGGAGTTTGGCTAAAGAAATGGGCAGTCGTCAAATTACTGTCAATAGTATCGCGCCTGGATTTATTGCAACTGAGATGACTGAACAGTTAAGTGATGAAATTCAGAAAAAAATGAGTGATCAAGTGGCATTGAACCGTTTTGGTCAGCCTCAAGATATCGCAAATGCAGTAAGTTTCCTTGCTTCTGATAAAGCAAGTTACATTACTGGTACGGTATTACACGTGAATGGCGGTTTATACATGGCGTAATGCGATGTATAAACTTTCAAATATATCAAGATTCAATTAAACTATAGGCATTATACGCCGCCACAAGCAATGAGGAGAATTCCTGTGAGCGATATCGAACAACGTATCAAACAAGCAGTAGCTGAACAACTTGGCTTAAAAGCTGAAGAGATTAAAAACGAAGCATCTTTCATGGATGACTTAGGTGCTGACTCTCTAGATCTAGTTGAGCTTGTAATGTCTTTCGAAAATGATTTCGACATTACTATTCCTGATGAAGACTCTAACGAAATTACAACTGTTCAATCTGCTATCGATTATGTAACTAAGAAATTAGCTTAATCATCAGATTCAGTTCTTTTCGAACTTAAAAGCTACCTTTATGGTGGCTTTTTTTTATTAAGGATTAAATTGCAATATTACATTAAGTTACCTTAAGTTTAAGAAAGATAACGGCGTTAGGTATAGTTCTTCTGTATAAAAATTAAGGGATCTAAATTATTTGATCACCAAACTGAAATAACAATAGGAGAATAACAATGGGTCTTTTTGATTTTGTGAAAGGTATTGGGAAAAAGAATACCGCACCAGCTGAGCAACAAGCTACACCAGCAACGCCAGCAGAGCCATCTGCTCAAGAAGTTGCGAATAAATTATTGGGGCATATTAAATCACTTGGCTTACCAGTAACAGGACTGTCTGTGACTTATAATGCAAGCAGTGATTTAGCGACTGTAAAAGGACAAGTGCAAACTCAAGCAGATCGTGAAAAGATCATCTTGGCTGTGGGAAATATTGATCATGTTGCTCAAGTCGATGACCAACTTACTGTTTCATCTCCAGAGCCTGAAAGTAAATTCTATACAGTAAAATCAGGGGATAATCTTTCAAAAATTTCTAAAGAGTTTTATGGTGATGCAAATCAGTACAACAAAATTTTTGAAGCAAACCGACCATTACTTAAAAATGCCGATGATATTTTCCCGGGACAGGTTCTAAGAATTCCAAACTAAAATATCAATGAATCTAAAAGACCGAGATTTAAATCTCGGTTTTTGATTTTAAAGTAACTTAATAACTTAAAACTGATTTTTAAATTATCAATATAAAACAATATTTTAACGGCTGGAAAATTTCTATAAATATATTTTAACTTCCACATTGCAATGGTGTTTTTGGCCATTTTTTAAGTTATTTCGAAGTAATAAGAATAAAAAAATTGAAATAAACTATTAATTCCAACCTTATGTTTTATATAGGAAAAATAAATTAGTAAAAATAAGTGTTTGAAAATAAATAAAATTTAATTTGTTTCAAGAGATAAAATATTGTTTCATTGGGTTTTATTATGTAACTTTAATTAATTAATAGTGTAATTTTGTTTCTGGTATTTTTTTGCAATATTTAAAAATTTTGTGTCTAATTTATATAAAAAGATAAATATTGATATTTTTTTCACAATTAATTTATAAATAGTGATTTTTTTCAAAAATTAATATTTTCAATAAAAACATTGCTTTAAGAATCTCGAATGGGGTGTAAAATTTTTTTTTTAACTATGAATTTTTGTTGATTTTCAACTGACTTTTTATGACGTTTACATTGATTCTCAATCTGATAAAAAAATAGAGGGTTAAAGAATATCTTAATAATACTGGGTGACGTCATGAAAAATTTAGAAATACTATCAAAAAACGATGGGGCGGTTTTAGAAAAGACTACTGCTAATAAAATCGTATTAAACCAGAACTCAATTGTGAAAATTGATGCATCAATCGAAGAGGTCTTAAATTTTCAGAAAGAAGGAAATTCTTTAGTTATTAATTTTAAAAATGGCGAACAATTAGTTGTAGAAAGTTATTTTGACGATCCCTTAAATAGTCATAATATTTTATTTAATGACAATGGTCAGCTTTATTGGGTTGAGTTCACAGATGCTGCCAATGAAATAGCTTCGACTATTAAATATTATCCAATTGATGATATTTCAGCACTTATCGCTGGAAACTCAAGTACAGCTTTGACAGGGTTAACTCCATGGTTAATTGCAGGGGGATTAGCTGCTGGAGTAGTTGCTATTGCAGATAATATGAGTGATTCTGATAAAAAATCTAATTCTGTATCGCCGGAACCAGAACCACCAATTAACGATGAATTAGAAGAAGCAAAACAGCTCGTTAATGATGCAGAGAAAGCTTATCAAGATCTTAAAGATTTGATTGAAGATAAATTAAATGATGGGTTAATTACTCCCGAGGAAAAAGCTGAATTAGAGGAAGCATTACAAGATGCGAAGGATGCTAAAGATGCTGCTCAAGATAAAGTCGATAACTTGGTAGATGGCGAGGCAAAATCTGATTTACAAGATCGACTAGATGATTTGGTTGATGAAGAGTTGCCAGCAATTAATGATCAAAATGGTGATGGTGTACCAGATGATCTCGAGCAAGCTTTACTAGATGCTGAAGAAGCTGTAGCCAATGCTGAACAAGCGTACGAAGCATTAAAAGATTTAATTTTAGAGAAGAATGAAAACGGCCTGATTACACCTGCTGAAAGAGCGGAATTAGATCAAGCTAAAGAGGCTTTCGAGAGTGCCAAAGCCTTAGCAGAAACTAAAACAAATTTATTACCAGGATCAGTTCAATCTCAAAAAGATGCTTTGCAGGAACGTCTTGAAGATTTAGTGGATATCATCCTACCTGAAATTAATGATGAAAATGATGATGGTATCGTAGATGATATCGCTGAAGCACTCATTGAAGCAGAGTTGGCTGTTGCGGAGGCTGAAGCAAAGTATGCAGCTGCTGAAAATGCTTTAACTGTTGCAAATCGTGATGGATTAATTAATCCAACAGAGCTTAATGCTTTACAGAATGCTTTAGAGCAGGCACAAATTGCTAAGTCAACTGCTCAAAGTAAAGTAAATGCTCTACCTGAATCTGTTCAGGAGCAGAAAGATGCCTTTCAAAATCGATTAGATGATCTGACTGACATAAGTTTGCCTGAAGTAAATGACGCAGATGGTGATGGCATTGTAGATGGCTTACCAGAAGCGATTCAGGAAGCGCAGTCAGCTGTAGAAGAAGCTGAAGCTAAATATGCTGAAGCTCTTAATAATTTAGCTTTGGCTCAAAAAGATGGCTTAATTAACCCGCTTGAACTCAGTATTCTTGAACAGAAAGTACAGGCTGCACTTGATGCAAAAGAAGTTGCTCAAGATAAGGTAAATGTATTGCCAAATGGAGCGATTAAAGATGGTTTACAAGATCGTCTAGATGCTCTTGTAAATATTGACTTACCTGAAGTCAATGATGCAGATGGTGATGGCGTACCAGACGGCGAAGATATTACACTTGAAGAAGCGACAGAGGCAGTAGAGGCGGCTGAAGCAGCATATGCTGAGGCAGAGCAAGCACTAGCAGATGCAGAAGCAGATGGTTTAATCACGCCAACAGAACTTGCTGAGCTGACTCAAGCACGTGATGATGCGCTTACTGCTAAAGAAGATGCACAAGCGAAAGTTGATGCACTTCCAGAAGGAGCAGACAAAGA
>NZ_JBWYJA010000006.1:0-169719 GCF_056780035.1 Acinetobacter sp. ANC_7503
ATGGTAGTGTGGGGTTACCCATGTGAGAGTAAGTCATCGCCAGCTCATTATTCTAAACACCCCCTTCAATAGAAGGGGGTGTTTTTTTATGTGGAAAAATTGAAATAAAGATATAAATACAAATATAAAGGGAAATGTATTTTAGAACTCACTGATAAAGATTTTTATATAGTGAGGAACTAATAATAAAAGCCTTCATCAAATCTTCATTGATCTGTCAGAGGAATGACACCATCATGCCGTTTAATCATGAGTCCTTAATTAAGTGATACATATGGATTTATGAACAAGACACTTTTAAGCACAGTACTATTGTCATTTTTAGCCCTTAGCGGTTGTAATGATTCTGATGATAAGATCACCTCAGATCAACAAAATCAGATAAAGGAACCTACACTTGTTTCATTTGCAAAGCTTGATGTAGCTACCTATGCCGATGGACCAGATTCGGGACTTTATGTTAAAGGTGCAAATGGTATTTATCCACCATTTAAAGGTCAGCCAGTTCAAGGATTTTCTGGGGCATTAAAAAATGCTGATGGAACGTATCTTGTAATGTCTGATAATGGATTTGGGGCACAAGATAACTCAGCAGACTACCTATTACGTCTTTATAATATTTCAGTAGATTTTAGAACTGCTAAGACCAACTCAAATAACGTTAAAGTACTGTCTCATATACAGCTTCGTGATCCGAATAAGTTAGTACCGTTCAAAATTGTCAATGAGAGTACGCCAGAACGCCTTTTAACAGGTGCTGATTTTGATCCGGAATCTATACAGCGTGATAAAAATGGCGATATTTGGATAGGAGATGAATTCGGTCCATTTTTACTGCATTTTAGTGCTGATGGTGTTTTAAAGAGTGCTCCGATTGCATTGCCTCATCCTGAAAAAGAAGGAGAGGAGCTTCGATCTCCACAAAATCAACTTCATCAAAGTGCGGCTGAAATAGAAAATGCGCTCGTGCAAAGAAGTGGTGGATTTGAAGGCATGGCTATTTCTCCAGATGGTCAATATTTATATCCAATGCTGGAAAAACCATTAAGCAAGAATGTGCAAAGACATTTATTAATTTCAAAATTTGATATTGCTAAAAAAGCATATACAAATGACCATTACTATTTTGAGCTCGACCCTAAAGCAACAGCAATTGGTGATTTCCAGTTATTTAGTCAAAATGAAGGTGTTGTGATTGAGCGCGATGATTCTGAAAATAATATTGGTGGTTTCAAGAAATTAGTTCGCATACAACTGAATGAACCGAAGCAGTTGGTTAATAAGACTGACTTGGTCAATTTAATGGATATTGCGAATCCAAATCTATTATATGGTACGCCACGTGAGGGCGATATTATGACGGGTGAGCGTTTCGGTTTTCCATTCTTTACCATTGAAGATATTGTGATTGAAGGACCTGATTTAATCACAGTGTTGAATGACAATAATTTCCCTGGTTCGAGTGGACGTAATGCAAAACTTGCAGATGATAATGAAATTATTCAGATTAAATTAGACAAAAAGTTATATTAATTGTTCGAGACCTCATGGATTTTGATCTATGAGGTTTTTTATTAAATTAAGTGAAAAATATCATAATGAAATAAGTACTTTAATAAATTCGTATTTGAGCGAGATATCATCATTACTCACCAATAAAATGATGGAAACACTGATTTTCATAAGTCAAACTAACTTTGGTCTAATGCGATATTTAGATAAAAAGCCTAATTTTGATTGGATTTTAGACTAACGTTCAATTTTTATTAACACAGAATTATGTGAAATTTACCTCACAGACTTTAAGCACACGATTTTGATGCGTCGCTCACAACAATTAAATTCAAAGTTGGTTGGATCGTGCTTAAAGATTATTGAAATACGATCTCTCACAGGAGGTGAGGAATGTCACAGCAAGCAATGAACGTCAATAAAATTATTGACCATGCTAAATTCACACCATTTCACTTCAATGTTGTCGCTTGGTGTTTACTCATTATCCTGTTTGATGGTTATGACTTAGCAATTAATGGCGTAGTTTTACCATTATTGATGGATGAATGGGGTTTAAGTGCTGTTCAAGCAGGCATGCTCGCAAGTACTGCACTTGCAGGGATGATGTTTGGCGCAATGATTTTTGGTTCTTTAGCAGATAAGATTGGCCGTAAAAAAGTCATTATGATCTGTATTATTTTATTCAGTGGATTAACCTTTGCGGGTGGTTTTGCATCCAATCCAACTGAGTTCGGTATTTTGCGTTTCTTGGCAGGTTTAGGGATTGGTGGTGTTATGCCAAACCTCGTGGCTTTGACCTCAGAATATGCACCTCAAAAAATGCGTAGCACCTTGGTAACTACTATGTTTAGTGGTTATGCGGTAGGTGGTGTGATGGCTGCATTATTAGGTTCATGGTTTACACCAAGTTTTGGTTGGGAAATCATGTTCTTTATCGCAGGTATTCCATTACTTTTACTTCCAATTATTTGGAAATTCTTACCTGAATCTTTAACTTTCATCGTAAAAGAAAATCGTCAGGAAGAAGCTCGTCAAATTGTGGCGAAGATTGAACCTAAAGTAAAAGTTGAGAAAGATACAACTTTCGAGCTTGATCAAGTAGATGAGCCTGAATCGGCAACTGTTGTCAGCTTGTTCCGTCGTGGTCGCGCTGTAAATACATTGTTGTTCTGGGTTGCATTCTTTACATGCTTATTAACCATGTACGCTCTCAGCAGCTGGTTACCGAAATTGATGATGGCTGCGGGCTACTCAATGGATAATAGCTTGATGTTCATGATGGTCATGAATGTTGGTGCGGTAGTGGGGATCGTTGGCGGTGGTATCTTGGCAGACCGTTACCATTTAAAACCTGTATTGATGTTCTTAGGTTTAATGGGTGCGATTGTGATGAGCTTAATGGGCTTCCAGTCGAATATGCTGTTACTTTACATCTTGGTGTTCTTGGCAGGTGCTGCATCGATTGGTTCACAGATGTTGTTATATAGCTACGTAGCTCAGTACTATCCATTGGCAGTTCGTTCAACAGGGATTGGCTGGTCATCTGCGATTGGTCGTATGGGAGCAATTGTAGGTCCGATCTTGATTGGTGGCTTACTAGGGATGAACTTACCAGCGCATTTTAACTTTATGGCAGTAGGTTTACCTGTGTTGATTACCGCAATTGCAGTGGCTCTGATTATGAATGAAAGTGAAGCTGAAAAGATTGGTTCAAGTCAGCCAAGTATTGCCAAAGCTTAAATAATTGAATGATTTAAAAGCCTCCGTAAGGGGGCTTTGTAATTTTTATTTTATTTTTAAATTATCTCAATTTCTTATAGTCTTAAGCATCAGTTAAAAAAATAGTGAAATAAAATTGTGGGAAATACATGAGTTTTAAGGAAATAAAATATAAACAAAAAAACTTAACTGTACATAAAGCAGTTAAGAATCCAAATTTTGATAGCAAATCAGTACTAGTTACTGATACATGGGAGTTTGTGGATTTGTGGTTGAATAGACATAATAAAAAAGATGCAAGATTTTTCTGGAATCAAGCAAAAAATTTCTATTATGCAACATTAAATTTGCCTTCAACATCTTCACCACTTACAGCTTATTATTGTTTTTTAAATGCTTCCAAAGCATTATTATTAAGTAAGGGAGTAGGATTTAGTGATTCCCATGGTGTTACTGGCTATTCTAGATCAGGACATACTGCTTTAAGTAATGAAATAGTAAAATTTAAATTAGGTGGAATACTACCAGCTTTATCCTCTCATCTTGGTGAATCAAATACTCGATGCGAGTACAGTCTGAAGGATATTCTTTATAATTTGCCATTTATTCACAGAGCATATAATCATACTTTTCCGTCTCAAACTGAATTGTTTATTCCTATTTTTAATCCTAGGATAGTGAAGTCGACTAGTACTTCTGAAGCGTGGTTTTGCTGTGAGCTATCCGATAATTATAATAATGCCCATACCTATAAGAAATTGTCACAATTCTTTGAAAAAGAGATATCTATGCCTAATAAATCTATTATTAGATTCAAGAATAGATTTAGATGGAAAACAAGTGGCAAGGCACAAAAAGATGGAAGTCTTGCAAGATATATAAATACATATCACCCGAAGATTAGGAAACATGTAATGTATATTAATGGAGTTAATCGTTTATGGTATATAAAAAGAACAAATGTTAATAATTTTATAAGTAGAGGAAATATAACTCTAACTTTTGCAGCAATGCATAGACTATCTGAACTAGCGCGTTATAGCCCAGATAAATTATCAAAGCATTTTGATTGTCAGCACAACTGGCTTCTATCGGAGTTTATTACATGTTCATCTTCTCAATTTATCGATGAAATATCTTCGGAAATTACTGGATATGAATTTATGTTACCTAAAAGAAATTGATAAAAGTCTGATATATTCTTAACAAAGCTATAGAAGATTTAAAAAATCTTGGAAGATAAATATGCAATTCAACTCTATCTCCCCAATCCCTGAAGATGATGATGAACTTCATCTTCCTGAACTCATCTATTGGGCTTCATTAGGCGAAATCACAGAAGTTGAAACAGCTTTAAACAACGGAGCTGATGTAAACCAAATTGATGATGAAGGTTATAGCGCACTTCAAGCAGCCGCAGAGAATGGGTACTTAGATGTAGTACAACTGCTAGTCGCAAAAGGTGCAAATGTTGCTTACAAAGGTCAATTTACTGCATTAGAACTCGCTGAAATGGCAGGCGAGCAAGAAATCGTAGATTACTTAAAAAGTCTGTAAAACATACAAAATAAAACCCCTAAAAAGGGGTTTTAATCGTTTAAGACAGCGTCAATTCTTTATAAATGGCTTCATTAAATGCAGGAATATCATCAGGACAACGTGAAGTAATGAGCGGCCAACCGCCAGTATTACAACGATGCACCTCTTCATCGACCCATTTACCGCCTGCATTTTCTAAATCAATTTTTACTGACTTATAAGACGTCAGATTTTTATCTTTGATACGTTGCGCATCAATTAATGTCCAAGGTGCATGACAAATAGCTGCGATTGGTTTTTGATGGTCAGCAAAAATTTGAATCATTTTTTGAACCTGTGGATGAATTCGCAAGTTATCCGCATTCACCGTTCCCCCAGGAATAATCAGGATGTCATAGTCATTTGCGATGACTTCATCGAAGCTTAAATCAGGTTGAACTTGATCAGAAGGCTCTTGATCCCCAACCACAGTCTGAACAGATTTCTTTTCTTCAGCAGCATGATAGGTTTCAATCCCTTTTGATTTTAAAAATGCTAAGGGTTTGATTAATTCATCTTTTTCAACACCAAAATTTGCAGTAATAAATAAAGCTTTTGCCATGTTCACATCCTCAATCTTTAAAATTTTGTATGCAAGCCGTTTGCACTAGGCTATTCCGTATTGTAGGAACAGCATAAGTTGCTTGCACTTTGGAAATTACAGTCAGAGTTGTTGCGTGACACACTTTAAAACTAACAAATGGAATGCATGAAAGTGTTGTGAAAGCGAAAAAGCATGATGAATAATTGTTTTACAAGCGTGACAACGTGTAGTGTGCTTAAAAAATTCTACGTCTAAGAAAAAGAAAAGCCCATCTTCCTGATGGGCTTTTCTTCGTATCGGCTGCTTTTAGGTATAACTCCTGTCGTACCTCACGTCCTGATGCTCAAACTTATTATTGTTGTTTTTTGTTTGGGAAACTTCCTGTTTCCTGATGGTTTAAGAATAGTGCAGTGTCGTTGATATGCATAGCCGACAATGGAAGAGATGATTGTAGGAAAATGCTTACAAAACAATCTAAGTGATTCATTTATCGTTCAATAGATCAATTTAGCGTTGTAAATTTTCACGAATGAATTGATCACTGTATTTTACCAGCTGATCTAATGCAGGTTGCTCAACAGGGTAGTGCCCGCCATTTTGTAAACTCATCACACGATAAGGTACTTTCAACTGTTTCAAAACAGGTTGGCTCAATTTTAAAGGAGTCCATTGATCCTGTTCAGGTTGAGTCAGTAACACAGGTGCTTGATTAAACTGAGTCAAAGGATATGGTTTTTGGTAATGCATATAGCTGTTTAAAAATTCAACGCTCATGCTATTACCTGCAGATGTTTTGTCTGCCAACATGATGCGTAAGGCTTCAGGGTCATTGGTGAGTTTTGACATCTTTGAAACCAAGGACATAGGTAAGGTGATTTGCTTCAAAGGGGTATGCGCTACTGCTTTCATACTTGGCAAAAGAATAGGGCTTAGAGCACTAAAACGCATAGTTCCTTTTTGAACGTCTTTAAATTCTTGATCGAGAAACGTCATTCCGATGATGCCATCGACATGTTGATTCTGCATGGCCACATGTAGCGTGAGCATTCCACCTGCTGAGAGTCCATAAAGGAAAATAGGACGATCATCTTTTTGCGCTTGTTCGTTCACAAAATCATTGACCAATTTCACCCAATGATCATAACGAATTTCTTTTTTTGAAGGATATTGTGTCAGACCATAACCGGGTAAATCCAATGCGAAGGTTTCATACCCTTTTTGGGCAAGTGGACGCCCAAGAATTAAACTCATCTGACGACCATTTGTACCTACGCCATGTAATAAAATGACTTTGGCTGGCGCTTTAGTATTGGGATAAGCATCGACATGTACACGGTAATCATTCCAACTCCAGTAGTACTCATGTGCTTTGTTTTGGTCATTGATACGAAACTTCGAAGGGAGTCTTTGTTGTAATTGTTGCCAAGCTGCTTGTTGCTGGTAAGACTGTGGAATTTTAGTTTGAGTCCAAGCCAAATTGGAAATTAATAAAGCCATCATGGTGGCAACGGTTGTGAGTATTATTTTGAGCACGATTAAACGCCTTTCGTTTTTTTCAAACACTATAAAAATGAAAAGCAACTTTGTTTATTACCCAAATCATCAGTCGTAAAGGAATCGAGTCAATTGCTAAGCTCAAGTTACTGAAATTAAATGCATATTATTTTTTGTTTAGATTTGGTTGTATGTTAAGTGTACACAACTAGGTCTTAGGTCATCAGTGATGAATAGAAAATTTAAGCAGTTGTATTTGATTGTTTTTTAATCAAGCAAGTTGAGTTGAATTCATGGTAAAATGATCGGCTTTCATCTTTGATCTAATTTTTGATCTTCCATCTGCCAGCCGAGAATTGCTAGCCATGTCTACTGCTTATACCGCTCAGACTGCGCCAAAAGCGTTGTTTGATTACGACAAATATTGGGCGTCTTGTTTTGAACCCGCGCCTTTTTTGCCGATGTCACGCGAGGAAATGGACCAACTCGGTTGGGATAGTTGTGACTTTATTTTTGTTTGTGGTGATGCTTATATCGATCATCCATCATTTGTAACCGGTATCATTGGCCGTGTGCTTGAAGCGCAAGGTTTCCGTGTTGGTATTATTGCCCAACCAGACTGGACGAATGTTGAAGCATTCCGTGTACTTGGTAAACCAAATATTGCTTGGGGCGTATCGGCAGGTAACATGGACTCTATGATCAACCGTTATACGGCTGACCGTAAGATCCGTTCAGATGATGCTTATTCTCCAGATAACCAACCGAATAAACGTCCTGACCGTGCAGCAACAGTCTATTGTCAACGTTGTCGTGAAGCGTTCCCTGATGTTCCTGTTCTGCTAGGCGGTATCGAAGGCTCATTACGTCGTATTGCGCATTATGACTATTGGTCTGACAAAGTTCGTCGTTCTATTTTAATGGATTCAAAAGCAGATCTATTGATGTATGGTAATGGTGAACGCTCAATCATTGAAGTGATGCACCGTCTAGCCAAAGGCGAAAAAATTACAGACATTACTGATGTTCGTGGTACTGCATTTATTATTAATAAGCATAACCGTGCAGCGAAAGCTAAATTTGTTGAGATCGCATCAAATGATGTCGATACCATAGGCCGTGTTGATCCAATCATCAATCCATATGTGATGACCGAAGATATTGATGGCTGTGAAATTGAGAAAGACAAAGGCAACAGCTTAACGCAGTATCAGAATTTCCAAAAAGAAGTGGTTAGCAATCCGATTGTTCGTGAAGGCGACAATTTGGATGCAGATACGCAAATCGTGCAGTTACAGCCATCATCTAAGGCGATTAAACATAAATTGCCACCACGTGAATTGGCTGTGATTCGTCTGCCTTCTTTTGAAGAAGTTGCCAATGATCCAGTGCTATATGCCCATGCAAACCGTATTTTGCATCTAGAAACCAATCCAGGGAATGCGCGCGCACTCGTGCAGAAGCATGGTGAGCGTGATGTCTGGATTAATCCACCGCCAATCCCACTAACCACAGAAGAAATGGATTATGTGTTCGACTTGCCTTATGCACGTCTACCACATCCATCTTATGGAGATGCGCGTTTCCCAGCGTTTGACATGATCAAATTCTCCGTGAACATCATGCGTGGTTGTTTTGGTGGTTGTACCTTCTGTTCGATTACGGAGCATGAAGGTCGAATTATTCAAAACCGTTCTGAAGAATCGATCTTACGTGAAGTTGAAAAGATTCGTGATACGGCGCCAGGCTTTACAGGTATTATTTCGGACTTAGGTGGTCCGACAGCCAATATGTATCGTTTGGCATGTAAAGATCCAGAAATTGAAAAGAACTGTCGTAAGCCATCGTGCGTGTTCCCAGGTGTTTGTCAAAACTTGCATACTGATCACGCACCTCTTACGCAGTTATATCGTAAAGCTCGTGCTTTACCAGGTATTAAAAAGATTTTGATCGGTTCGGGTCTACGTTATGACCTTGCAGTATTGAACCCTGAATATGTCAAAGAATTAGTCACGCATCATGTCGGTGGCTACTTAAAGATTGCACCTGAACATACCGAAAAAGGCCCGCTCAATAAAATGATGAAGCCGGGTATTGGGACGTATGACCGCTTTAAGCAAATGTTTGATCGTTTTAGTAAAGAAGCAGGTAAGGAACAATATCTTATTCCTTACTTTATTGCGGCGCATCCGGGTACAACCGATTACGACATGATGAACCTTGCAATTTGGTTGAAAAAGAATGGTTTCCGTGCTGACCAAGTACAAACCTTCTATCCATCACCAATGGCAACTGCGACCACCATGTACTACACCGGTAAAAATCCGCTTGCGAAAGTGGCACGTTATACTGAAGATGTCGACATTGTAAAAGGTGAAAAACGCCGCCGTTTACATAAAGCTTTCTTACGTTACCATGATCCAAATAACTGGCCTTTACTGCGTGAAGCTTTGAAAGAAATGGGTCGTCAGGACTTAATTGGTAATTCTAAGCAACATTTGATTCCGACGTATCAGCCTCAGGGCACGGATGGTCAATATCAATCTGCACGTAAGAAAAATTCAACTGTTGCAGGTGATTCACAAAAACGTACGGGTCAAACCGCTAATCGTGGTCAATCACAAGGACAAAATAATCGTCCGAAGAAAGGCCAAATCTTGACACAGCACACTGGTTTGCCACCACGTGAGACTGGAGATCGCAAAAAACCTTTTGGCGAGGGGAAACCTAAGGGTAAATCCAAACCCAAGTCTCGTGCATAAATGATAATTTCTTTCAAAAGGACGCTGCGGCGTCCTTTTTTGAACATTTTCTATACAATATTTTTGATGATGCTCATTTTATCGGAATATTGGGCTTGATTTGGGTAAGTCTCTTTTTTATTTTAAAATAATCATTTAAATTAGTAGTTTAGTGAGGTTTTGAGTTTTTCATTTCAGGTGATATTGTATTATCTTCAAATGAAATTTTCATCATTGTCCAACAATTATGTAATAGTGTGATGTGGTTCATGTTTTAAACTATAGCCAATAAGTGCAGAACATGTTTAATATAAGCTTGGTCTGAAGCGCTTTTCACTTGGACTATGCGATGTATAACATCAGCATAATGAAACAATAATAAAAGTTGTGTTTTTGAAGTAGTTTAAAAAAGAAATTAACGATAAGAATTCAAATAAGGATACTAGTCATGGATATCATGATCATCGCGAGTGTGATCATACTCGCTGTGGTGTTGTTCATTGCTTATAAAGGATTAAAGCATCAACAACCCTCTGATAGCATGCTCCGTCAAAGAGCAGTGTTTAGCCCCTATCAGCAAGTAACTTTCAATCGTCTTAAAGAAATCATGCCAAATGCGCATATTTTGGCACATGTCTCTTTTGACGCCTTACTGACCACAAAGTTACCGCGTACACGCCGTAAATATGAGTCAATGTTTGCTGATTTTGTGGTGATGAATAAGGATTGTAAAGTTCTTGCCATTGTCAGTTTAGAAGATAAATTTTCATTCAAACGTGGACATACTTTACAGTTTCAAAATGCATTACTTGAAACCGCGGGATACAAAGTGATCTCTTACCATGCTGTCCCAGAATATGTGCAGTTAAGACGTGATTTTTTGGATGAATACACTGAGGATATGCCAATTGAATGGGGAGATGAATCCGTGATTGAGCATAAATTAGAAAAGTATAGTGCTGGGCGATTGGCAGATATTCGCGCATTTAGCTAATCATCTTTGAAATAAAAAAGCATGCTCAGGCATGCTTTTTTTTATCAAGGTTTCGCGGCAATTACCGTTAGCTCAACAAGAACATCGGGATGATACAGTTTAGCCTCTACGCATGTACGCGGTAGAGCTTGAATATCAGAAACCCATGCATCCCAAACTTCATTGAATGCTGCATAATCTTTGTCAATATCTTTTAGATAAATTGTCACAGACATGATATGGCTTTTATCTGTACCTGCTTCAGCCAATAAACGGTCAATAATGTCAAAGGTTTGTTGTGACTGTCCACGAATGTCGAGAGACGTATCTTCTGCTAACTGACCTGCCAGATGAACGAAGTGACCAAAAATAGCAACCTCAGAAAAACGTTTTTGAACGTGTAAACGTTGAACAGACATAAAGCTCATCCCTTATAGATATAAATATAGATTATGAAATGCCGTATAGGATTTAGAAAGTATAGGGTAAGTGGAACTATGAATTCGGTTTAATTGCTGTATCTCTGAAAGTTTATTTTTATGGGAGGAGATCAGAAATATTTGGAGGAAAAAGACATTGTACCCATTCAGATTAGAGTGCCCTGTAATATTCGGATGGATTGTCACGCCAATCACAGGACAAATGTGTTAGATATAGGTCTTCTAACAACATCTCAGCAGACACATGGGTAAATGTATTGCGCGATTAGATTACTCTAAAAAGGAAAAAAAGGCGAAAAAAATTGACTTAATTTTATTCTTTTGCATGAAAACTAGACGAAATTTACAATCCGAATAAATTGAGTTGCGTGTCTTGTTGTTTTTCTGAAAGTTGATACACCCCAACACCAATGAGTCTAAACTGATATTCATCAGGAATATTCATTTCCATTAACAATAATTTGAGTGCAAGTTGCAAATCCTCTATGTGATTGAAAGGTTGTTTAAAGCTTTTAGAGTGTTGTAAAACTTGAAAATTTTTAAGTTTGAGTTTGACGCTGATACCTCTAGCGATCATTTCCTTGTTTTGAAGATTTTGCCAAACACGAGAAAGCAGTGAAGTCCAAAATTGATCACATTGGTTTAAAAAAAGATCTTCATCAAACGTGGTTTCTTTAGAAATTTGCTGTCTTTGGCGTTCGCTTTGAACAGGTCGCTCATCGATCCCTTGAGCATAGAGAAATAATTGTTTGCCATATTTTCCGAAATGATGAGTGAGAAAGTTTTCTTCGACCTGCTGTAAATCCCCAAGTGTTTCGAGTTGCAAAGCTTTTAATTTTTCCTGTGTGACCTTACCTACACCGGGGATTTTTTTGAGTGGAAGATCATAGATGAACTGTTGCACCTGATTGGGTTTGATCACACAAATGCCATTCGGTTTATTCCAATCAGATGCAATTTTGGCTAAAAACTTATTTGGTGCAACGCCTGCTGAGGCGGTCAATCCAGTAAGCTGAAATATTTCATCACGAATATGCATCGCAACTTCAGTAGCGCTTGGGATCTGCTGTAAATTTTCAGTGACATCTAGATATGCTTCATCCAGCGATAAGGGTTCGATGATGCTGGTATGTTTTTGAAATATCTTATGAATTTGGGCTGACACATGTTGGTATTTAGAAAAATTTGGCTCAATGACGATCACTTGTGGGCAAAGTTTTTTGGCTTGTGTCATCGACATGGCCGAACGTAAGCCATACTCACGAGCTGGGTATGATGCTGCTGCAACGACGGCTCGTGGGTGATGAGATGCAATGACCACAGGTAAGTGTTGTAATTCTGGACGCTCTCTAAGCTCCACAGAAGCGTAAAAAGCATCCATATCGATATGAATTATCTTTCGCAAAATGTTCAATCAATCATGAGATGCCTTAATTTTAACCCATAATTAAGGCATCGTTGAGCTGATTATTGGGTATGCGTAAGGCTCCGTCAGTAAAGTCACCTTTCGACCTTGATGCTGTGCATGATCAATCACGAGTTGTAGGCTTTTCGGAGAATGATCTGCTATTCGTGGTAGAAACTCTAAAGGCTGTGAAAGTGGTTTAAAGAAATTGTCCCAATGAATTGGAATGACTTCTTTCGGTTGTAACTGATCAATGGTTTCAGCGAGATACTGTTGTTGAAACTCGGGTGATTGTTTTGAAAGCTGAGCAATTCCTAAAAACAAGACATCTACATTTAACTTTTGAAATTGATTAGGAAGCGCACCTGTGCTGGCTTTAACTAAAATTTTGTGATTATTGTGCTCAATCAAGTAGTCAAAGCTACCGCCTTCTTTAAACTCATAAAAACGTGCTGGCTGAGGCAGTGGATGCAGAATCTCTTCACCTAAATCATTGTTCACTGCTGTAGGTGGCGTATGTTGTGAGGGAATAGGCGTAATACGAAATGCACCCAATTGTAGTGCTTGAAAAGGCACAGCCAGTTTCAATTGATGCTCAGGCACTTTGCCGCCTCGTGCTATATTTAGTGTACTCAACGAACCAATGATGTGAGTTTTTGGGAGTGAACTTCCGAGCACTGAAATATCCAAAGCATGATCATAGTGACTGTGGGTCACCAATATGGCTTTGAGGCGTTTAAGCTCATGGTCCTGAATCATATTGTGAAGCAGTGCTTGATCACTGGAGAGGCGTTGTAAAGCAATGTTCATGAGAGATGGTCGACTAAAAAAACCATCAATTAGAATTTGTGAATTACCATCATCAAATAGCAATGTGGAAACGCCAAAAAAGCGAACATTTAATTTTTGTTCACTGACGGGTTGGTCTATTTTAGCCTTCCATTGATTAAATTCGGAGAGCTTTCCTGATGGTTGCCATAAATAAAAAAACGCAGCCATGAGCGAGACAGCCAAAAGACCAACCACTGTTAAAATCCCTTTTTTAAGCGACATCATGTCATCCTTATAAAGCGTAACTCGCTTGCTTGAGCCCAGCTGCACTCTATTTTTTTGTTAGATCTCTTTAGTTGTAACGTACTGACTCCTTAAGATTTATGGCTCAATTTGATTTAATTTTAGAAATTTTATCCAGTCGTTTTGATCGCCATTAAATACATTCAAATCCACTGGTGTAGAAATACCCTTAATTTTGCCTTTATTGGTGTATTGCCAAAAGATCCAATCTGGATTGTCTTTTAATTCAGGTTGAGTGGTGTATTCACGTACCCAGAGTGGGGTATCTGTAAAAGCGCCAGCAAGTACGATGTTATAGAAGGCTTTAGAAACATAAAAGATAGGTTGTTTGCCATAATGTTGATGCAGCAAATCGTGCATAACATCGATTTCATGTAACAGTTGTTCTTTGCTATAGGTATTGATGCAATTGCTGTCGTATTCCAAATCAATGACTGGGGGAAGGGCATCTTCTTTACGTGGCACAGAATCAATGAAATTTAATGCCTGAACTTTACCATCACGGCAAAGTCGATAGAAATGATACGCTCCGACTTTAAAACCATGCTCGCGTGCTTTGAGCCAATGATCCTGAAATTTTCGATCTTTAAAGTCGCCACCTTCTGTCGCTTTGAGGTAGACAAATTGATATTCCTTTTTGGGAATTTGTGACCAGCGAATTTCTTTTTGATGATGTGAGACATCAAATCCTTTGATTGGATATTCTTGAGCTGTTGCTGGTTGAAACGGCAAAAAGAAAAAGCTCAATAATCCGACCATGAGTGCGATCAGGGCTGCACCTAAAAGGGAAGTCCACAAGATAATCTTCTGCGAATAGATATGCTGCTTATTTTTTGAATTCATGAGCACTTAAAGATTGGTGCGAAATATGATTAATATCATAACGCGAATAAACGTAAATGGTAGCGACAGTATCTAGAATCCATATTCATTAGTCATCATCCATTTCTTTCGGAATTTTCCAAAAAATAAACATGGTAATAATATTAATTGAGCCCATTAAAATTAATGTCCATTGGAAGGCTTGTTGCATTTGTGCAGTACCAAGATAAGCGGTGAATACATTGACCAGTGTACCTGCAAGCGCTACACCAATACTCATGGATACCATCATAATCATCGAGAGAAAACTGTTACCACTACTAGCATCTTGTTGAGGCAAATCCTTTAAGGTTAGCGTATTCATAGAAACAAATTGCAGTGAGTTCAACATACCAAAAATGAAGAAATGTAATGTTCTTAGCCATAAAGGTGTTTCGGCTGAGGTGAGGGCAAAACTTGCAATACATAAGCCAATAAGGCAGGTATTGACTAATAACACCCGACGATACCCAAATCGTTGAATAATTTGGCGAATGATCGGTTTTGATGCCAGTGAACCCAATACCGTTGGAATCATAAGTAAACCGGTAATAAATGGTTCAAAACCAAAAGCAACTTGTAGCATTAAGGGGATAAGAAAAGGCATCGCATTGCCGCCTAAGCGGGCAAAAAAGTTGCCTACAATACCAATCGCGAAAATTTGATTTTTGAATAGTTTCCCACGAAATAGAGCATTTTGGTGGGTATGGGCATGCACCATGTACCAAGCACTTGCAGATAAACCAAACACAATAAGAACAATACTCCACCATAGTGGAAGATAGGGGCTAGCAAAATTTTCAATCCCTAAACTTAAGCCAACCATCGCGATCACTAATAATAAGAAGCCAAAAAAATCAAATTTAGCAACATGGGTCTCGGTCACATTTGGCATGGCTTTAAATGTGAGAAAAACTCCAATGAGTCCAATAGGAATATTAATTAAGAAAATCCACTCCCAAGTCACGTACTCCACTAGCCATCCGCCAAGAGTAGGACCGATTAAGGGGCCAATCAGACCTGCAAGACTCATCAGAGACATGGCTGCAAGGAATTGCGTTCTAGGAATGATTTTCAACATTGCAAGACGCCCAACTGGAAGCAGTAAAGCACCTCCAATCCCTTGAATCACTCGGAAAAATAAAAGCTCATTTAAATTAGAAGAAAATGCACATCCGAGCGATGCCAAAGTGAAAATGATAATTGCAGAAAAATAAACATTTCGGACACCAAATCGGTCAGCCAGCCAACCACTGAGTGGAATACAGGCTGCGACTGACAATACATAAGCCACCACGACACTATGCATGTGTAGAGGATCTTCATTGAGGTGATGAGCGATTGCAGGAATCGCAGTATTGATGATAGTTGTGTCTAGACCTTGCATAAAAAAGCCGATCGAGACCAAAAACACCAATAATCTAAACTCAGGCTGTAAGGGTTGGTGTGCTGTGCTGCTCATCTTGTAGGATCATATTAGTAAGTTAATATTTTAAAACAGTTTCTCAGTATCACTTGTGGTTTATTTACGAAGGATTTGCAACAAAATTGCAATCTAATGGTCACAGCATTGTCATCGCATGGTCATAGAGTTGTTGCCAACAACATCATAAGAAGATTAAAAAAATGAAGCTAAAGTCTAACGCACTTGTGATCGCAATGTGTGCATTGGGGCTAGGGGCATGTAATGATGACACTAACAATATCACATCAGTACCAAATATTACGCCTGAATCGATTGAACTCAACTATCTCAGTCGTACAGAAAGTCGTGGTTTTGCGGTCAGCGCAGCAGAGATACCTGCCTATGATGCACAAAGCCAAAGATTGTTTGTTGTAAACGCAAAAGAAGGCGTGGTTGATATTTTTGATTATCGCCAACCTCAGCAACCTAAATGGATTGGCTCTTTAGATGCTAAATCTTATTTAACAGACTCAGAAGTAAATAGTGTTGCTGTAAAAAATGGAATTGTTGCCTTGGCTGTACAAGCCAAAGATAAAACAGATCCAGGAATCGTGGCACTTTTTAATGCCAATGATTCGAGCTTTATTGCCCAAGTTCCAGTGGGTTCTCTACCCGATATGCTGACCTTTAGTGCAGATGGTAAAACCTTATTGGTGGCGAATGAAGGAGAGCCATCTCATGATTATGCGATTGATCCCGAAGGTTCGATTTCAATCATTGATCTCTCAAATTTGAACAAACCAGTTGCAAAAACAGCTGACTTCAAAGCCTTTAACAGTCAAGCACAGCTATTACGTAATCAAGGTGTGCGAATTTATGGTCCAAATGCAACAGTAGCGCAAGATTTTGAACCTGAATACATCACACTCAGCGCAGATGGCAAAATTGCATGGGTCGCATTACAGGAAAATAATGCCTTAGCTAAGGTGGATGTTTTAAATGCCAAAGTCATGGCTGTTTATCCGCTCGGTTTTAAAGATCATGGCTTACAAGGTCATGGTTTAGATGTCAGTGATGCCGATGGTGAAAATGGTCTTGCGAAGATCAATATTCAAACTTGGCAGCATGTTCGTGGCTTATATATGCCTGATGCGATCTCAAGTTACGAAGTCAATGGTAAAACGTATATTGTCACTGCCAATGAAGGGGATGCTCGTGCTTGGGGTGAAGATGATCCTGAATATTGGGGAGAGAGATTGAAGGATAATCCGAATGCTCAAGGTAATATTAAAAACGGTTTTGTTGAAGAATGGCGTGCGAAGCATCTATTCCATAAAGATGGTTTCGACAGACGGCAAGGGGAAGATCTGCCACCACAATTAAGAGCACTGGCGAAAGGTGCTGAATTGAATCCTCTGCATTTTGCATATTGTGGAGCGATCGATGGCGATGCTAAAGGATGCCGTGAAGACAAGATGTTTGGTCGTTTGAATATCACTTGGACTGAAGGTTATCAAAAGAATACTGATGGCACACCTAAACTCAATGCTCGAGGCAATTTGGTTTATGATCATTTATATAGCTTCGGGGCACGATCTGTCAGTATTTGGACAGAAAATGATGCACAAACAGGATTAGAGCTGGTTTGGGATTCGGGTGATGATTTTGAACAATATATTGCTCAGCACCATCCTGAGATCTTTAATGCAAACCATGAAGAAGCAGGGGACGATAATCGTAGTGACAATAAGGGACCAGAACCAGAAGGCGTGGTGATCGGTCAAATCGGTCAGAAAACTTATGCATTTATTGGTTTAGAACGAGTTGGAGGCGTGATGGTATATGACATCTCCAATCCTGCCCAACCCCAATTTGTGCAATATATTCATTCGCGAAAACTTGATGCAACCACTGCCGATATCGAGACAGGTCAGGCAGGAGACTTAGGTCCTGAAGGATTAACCTTTGTTTCCGCAAAAGAATCTCCAACGGGTATGCCTTTACTGATTGTAGGGAATGAAGTCAGTGGTACTACAGCAACGTATCAGATCACGTTGAAATAGAGCCTGATCGTGTAGATGTATGATAAAAGAGCCATATGGCTCTTTTATTTTTTACTCGTCATTCGTAATACTCTAAAGTCTTGTTGAATTTAGACCACGAATTGTTCAGGGCATTTCATGTTTGCGATGGCATTGATGATTTGATGTGAATGCTCGCATACGATGATTTTTGCACGATGTTGAGCAGGTAGAAAACCTTCTTCTACTGCATGATCGAGTTGTGCAATCAAGGCATTATAGAATCTATTGACGTTATAAATAATCATTGGTTTTTGGTGTTGATTTAACTGTCCCCAAGTTGCGATTTCTAAGATTTCTTCAAATGTACCTAAACCTCCCGGGAGCGCAACAAAAGCACTAGCACGTTCAGCCATCATGGCTTTGCGTTCATGCATTGTTCTTACCACGTGAAGTTCTGTTAACTGATTATGGGCAACTTCATAATCAAGCATAAATTCAGGAATAACACCAACAACTTCACCATGGTTTTCAATGACTGTATCTGCGACTTGTCCCATTAATCCGATACTTGCACCGCCATATACGATGTCAAATCCTTGCCTTGCAATTTTTTCAGCCAAAGCAATGGCTTTTTGTTGGTAAATAGGGTTATTGCCAAAACGAGAACCACAATAAAGTGCAATAAGGCATTGAGTTGCTTTTGATTTAACTGATGTATCGGTCTCTAAGGTGTTATTAAGAACGCTTGTATTCATATTTATTTACTCACCTTTTTTAAATGAACTTTATCATGCAGTTTAATCTAAGCAAGAAAGGTGACAACTGTATAGATAAATAAGAATTTTTTGAAATATTTTGTAGTTTCATTCTAAAATGATTGATAAAGCCAATCTTGATTCACCGAAAAAATAGTGAATTGCAATAAAATCTTTTCTATACTGAAAATCTGTTCGGCAACCAATACATCAATATGAGTAGTGATCGACATCGCTCAATAGAACAAAATATTATTTATTTTCTAAATTTAAATACTGCATTTATAACTTTGCCTCATCACTTTGGTTTAAATGAATCCCATCTTCCTGAAACGTGGGAGTGTAACTCATGATTTTTGAATGGATGTCTGATCCTTCCGCATGGGTGGGACTCTTAACTTTAATTATTTTAGAAATTGTTCTCGGGATTGATAATCTCGTCTTTATCGCGATTTTGGCGGAAAAACTGCCGCCTGAGCAACGCAATAAAGCCAGAATTTTAGGCTTAACGCTCGCGCTTGGCATGCGCCTAATCCTTTTGGCGTCAATCGCTTGGATTATCACGTTAACGAATCCATTATTCCATATCTTTGATCATCCGTTTTCAGCCCGAGATCTTATTTTGATTTTTGGCGGTATTTTCTTGTTAATGAAGGGAACTTTAGAACTACATGAACGTCTAGAAAGTAAAGTTCATGTTAAAGAAGAAAATCCTGTTCATGCTGCATTTTGGATGGTCATTGTACAGATCGTGGTATTGGATGCAGTGTTCTCACTCGACAGTGTGATTACAGCAGTCGGTATGGTCAAAGATCTTTCGGTCATGATGATCGCCGTAATTATTGCGATAGGAATCATGCTATGGGCCTCTAAAGCCCTCATGGACTTTGTGAATAAGCATCCAACTGTGGTGATTCTGTGTCTATGTTTCTTGATGATGATCGGTTTCTCATTAGTTGTCGAAGGCCTAGGCTTCCACATTCCGAAGGGTTATCTATACGCTGCAATTGGTTTCTCTGTCCTGATTGAGTTTTTAAATCAATTGATGCGCCGTAACCAAGAAAAAACGGTGACAACGACTGATTTACGTTTCAAAACAGCTTCTGCCGTCATTCGTATGCTTGGTGGTAAGTCAAAAACGGCAGATGCTCAATCGGCAAATACGGATGATGTTTTGGCTACCCAAGCGTTGGTAGAGGAAATGTTCTCGGATGAGAATGCGGTATACCAAAGCGTGATGTTGCAAGGTGTATTAGGTTTATCTGAGCGACCAGTCAAATCATTAATGACCCCACGTCCAGAACTCGAATGGATCGATTTAGATGACGATCCTGAAAGTATTAAACATCAAGTGCTTTCTATGAAACATTCACGTTTGATCGTTGCACATGGCGAGCTAGACAATATTGCTGGGGTGGTGCTCACGCATAACGTTTTGAATGACTATATTGAATCAGGCGATTTTAATTTCGAAAAACACATTCGAGAGCCTGTCATTGTCCATGAAAGCGCTCAAGTCTTAATGGTGATGGATCAATTGCGTCAGGCACCCTTACAAATGGCGATTGTTCTCAATGAATATGGTTCCATTGAGGGTATTGCAACACCGATTGATATTTTAGAAGCGATTGCGGGTGAATTCCCGAACGAAAATGAAATAGAAACTGCAGTTGAAAGCTTAGAGGATGGTTCACTCATGCTCGAGGGTTCAACTGATATTCGTCATATTTCATTATTGCTTGATCGTGATTTAGTTGATGAGTCAGAACAGTATTCTACGCTGTCTGGTTATATCTTATTCCATTTAGGACATTTACCTGAAAATGGAGAAACCTTTGAAGCAGAAGGGTATCTATTTGAGGTGGTTACAATGGATGGTCATAAAATCGAAAAAGTACATATTGTACCCATCGTAAAACAAGACCCATCAGAATGATTTAAACTCAGTTAAAATAGCATCTGATTAGGTGCTATTTTTTGGAATATTGATGTCCGAACTCAATTGTCCTTGCGGGCATGGAATTTATACACACTGTTGTGAACCTTTACATCGTGGTCAGCGCGTTGCAGAAAGTGCTGAACAGCTCATGCGTTCTCGCTATAGTGCATTTGCTAAACATGAAATCGACTATATTGTGAGTACCACAGCATCAGGTCAGCAAAGTCATTTAGACATTGCTGCCATTCGGGATTGGGCGATGAGCAATCAGTGGTTAAAATTAGAGGTTATTCAGCATTTACCTCGTCTGGATAAAACCCATGCTCAAGTTGAATTCAAAGCACATTACCAACATGTCGATCAGGTACATGTCCATCATGAAACCTCAAATTTCGTATTCATCAATAGACAGTGGTATTTTTTAGACCCAACGACAGATCAAACTGTGACGATGAAGCAGCCTTGTATTTGTGGATCAGGAAAAAAATTTAAGCAATGTTGTGCGCGATTTCTCTAGAATTAATTTTTAATTAACTTAGAATATTGCGCATTAAAAACCCTCATTTGGAAGTAGGGCAATGTTACTCACCGTTATTTATATTATTGCGATTACTGCGGAAGCGATGACAGGCGCCTTGTCTGCAGGTCGACGAAGTATGGATTGGTTTGGTGTCATTATTATTGCCTGTGTGACTGCTTTGGGCGGAGGATCAGTTCGTGATGTTTTGCTAGGGCACTATCCTTTAACTTGGGTGAAACATCCTGAATATCTAGTACTTACATGTTGTGCAGCATTATTTACGATTTTTATCGCAAAATGGATGCGACATCTACGTTCGGTATTCTTACTTCTAGATGCCTTAGGTCTGATAGGTTTTACCATTATTGGTTGTCAAATTGCGATTCAAATGGAGCAGGGTTTCGTGGTTTGTGCAGTGGCAGGTGTATTGACAGGCGTTTCAGGGGGTATTTTACGAGATATCTTATGTAACGATGTGCCTTTAGTCTTCCGTCGCGAACTTTATGCCAGTATTTCTTTTGTTGCGGTCATTTTCTATTGGGGCTGTATCGAAGTCGGTTTTTCACAAGATATCACCATTATTTCTACTCTTGTTTTTGGTTTCACATTGCGTTGTATCGCAATTTACTTTGGCCTTGAAATGCCAAAATTTATTTATAAAGATGATGATGAACAGTCGGCGTCATCAAAAGATGTAAATTAAACTTTTTACACTCATCTTTCAAAATGGCCGATAATGTGATCGGTCATTTTTATATGGTTCTTTAGAAAATAAAAAAAAGCAGTGTTGAGAAAACAGCGATTGTCATTGGTTGTATTTAAATCACTCCTCACAGAGAGCATGCTATGGATTTAATCTCACGAATACAGCGTTTACCTATTGGTAAATTTCACTACACCTTGTTGTGGGTGATTGGATTAGGCTGGATGTTTGATGCAATGGATACTGGACTAATTTCCTTTATCTTGGCGAAGATGGCTGAAGACTGGCAAATGACGCCTGCTGAAAAAGGTTGGGTTGTATCCATCGGCTTTGTGGGAATGGCGATAGGTGCAGTATTCTCTGGTGGACTGGCGGATCGAATCGGACGTAAAGCAGTATTTGCTACGACATTGGTCATCTATAGTATAGCAACAGCTCTTTGTGCTTTCGCACCAAATTTAACATGGTTATTAATCTTTAGATTTATTGTAGGTTTAGGCTTAGGCGGACAGTTACCAGTTGCCGTGACTTTAGTGAGTGAATACATTCCAGCCCATGTTCGTGGTCGCTTTATTGTGTTACTTGAAAGCTTCTGGGGGCTAGGATGGTTATGTGCTGCACTGGTTTCTTATTTTGTCATCCCTAAATTTGACTGGCATGTTGCATTTTTATTGGGTGGTTTGCCTGCACTTTATGTCTTCGTCATTCTAAAAAAAGTTCCGGAATCTGTTCCTTACTTGATCAATCGAGGTCGTATTAATGAAGCGCACGCGATTGTGCAAAAAATCGAGCGACAGTGTGGTGTCGAAGTCATCGAAAAAATTGAAGTGAAACCAGTTTCAACACATTCAAATGTCAGTTTTGGTCAGTTATGGTCAAGCGGTTTCGCTAAGCGCAGTTTAATGCTGTGGTTAATTTGGTTTGGGATTGTTTATTCGTATTACGGTATTTTTACGTGGTTACCAAGTCTTTTAGTCAAAGAGGGATATACCATTGTGCAGTCTTTTGAATATGTTCTCGGGATGATTTTAGCACAATTGCCAGGTTATATTGTCGCGGCATGGCTCGTTGAAAAGTTAGGGCGTAAAGCGACGCTTTCAGGCTTTATTGCAATGTGTGCAGTATCAGCATATTTCTTTGGGCAGGCTGATACCGTAGCGATGATCATGTTCTGGGGATGCTTGATGTCATTCTTTAATCTTGGTGCATGGGGCGTTTTATATACCTACACGCCTGAACAATATCCTGCAAATATTCGTGCTTTCGGATCAGGATGGGCAGCAGCAATTGGGCGTATTGGTGGGATTGTTGCACCTTTAGTGGTTACCCATATGATGGTGGCTTCAAATGGATTTAGCCAAGTATTTATGATGTTTACCGCTGTATTATTGGCAGTTGCAGCCGTGATCTTGGTGCTCGGTGAGGAAACCAAAGGTAAGACACTTGAGTCTATGGGGATGTAAATCTGTGAAAAAAGAGGAGCTAAGCTCCTCTTTTTTAGACCCATTTTTGACGTGCTTTAGTTAAGTCAAAATGTAATGTGTTCGACACTTGCTGGAGATTGAATTTTTCTTTATCTTCAGGGAGTTGAATTAAAATAGGCAAAGCTGATACCCCATTGTCGCCATTGACAAAAGCATAGTGACGCTCAGTCTGATTAATTGAAATCAAACTTTCAAACTCAAGGTACACCGTCGTTTCATCATGTTTTTTGGGCACTTTCACGAGATCTAAATATGCAATTCGTCGATTATTAATTCCAGCCAATTTAAGCGCTTCAAGATCCGATTTTAACTTTTCAGTTTTATCAAACATTTTTTGAAAGAATCCTTTGTTTGATTGGCTTTCGAGTTCTCTTTTCTTCTGATTGAAAGCAATTTGATTGACTTTATGTTGGTCTAGAGCATCGGCAATAATTGTTTTAACTTGCTCAATCGCTGCTTGAGATTTGCTATGACTTGCCGCATAAGACTCTGCATCTAAACTCACAAAAATAGTATGTCGTCTTTTTTCCATCAATTTTAAATAGGATAAAATTTTATATTCGAAAATTTGAGCTTGAGTATTGAAGGCGATAATGGGTTCACTTGAAAAGTCTTTATAAAAACTCGCAATATCAGAGAACAGACGATGCATACTGATAAAACAATAATCAAACTCATCAGGGTGACGAATTGAATGACGCAGTGCATATTGAAAAGGTTGCAAGATCTCAAGAGTTAAAGCTTTTTCGAAATCTAAAAGGCGCTCGTTAATGACTTGTTCGACTGAAAATCCAGAGGCATCGAGCGGTTTTTTGAGTAACGGTAATAACAGATCAAAATTGACGTTATGAAATTTTTCCATCAGATCCAAAATAGGAGTCGTGATCTGTCGTTGAATAGTAATAATTCGACTGACTTGCCATTTAAATTGTTCTAAATAACTTGGATCATTTAAACGTTTCTTATCCAACACCACGCCATTTAGGTAAACTCGATCTTCAAGACCTAGCTTTTCTTCCATTAAAAAGCGGCGGATAGAATATGGGTTCTGTCTAAAGTCATGAATGGTCGCGACCAGATATAAATACTGACTGCTTTCAATAACATCAAAATCACGAATTTTTTGTTCTTGAATAATAAAGTCTTGGAATAATGGATGGCTAATTTGCTTCAGTTGTCTCGGGAGGATGGTTTTGAACCAATAGCCTAAAATTTGATGTTTAATATGAACTTCAAGAATAAAAGTACGAATTTCTTCAGCTGTTAAATGTCGGCAATTATCAGGAACATTTAAGTCGAGTGTTTTGATGATATTTGCAGCATCATATAAAAAAGTTTTTCGTAGGAGTTGTTTGTCTCTAAGAAAACTTTGATCTTCTTCTGTTTCAATACGATCAATTTGATTTTGTACAGTTTCTAAGTAATCGGCGATTTTAATTACGTCTTGATATGATTTAAGCGTTTCTAAAGTGGCTGCGATCTTTTCAGCCAAAGTTCGCATTTTCGGTGAGATTAAATGACTGCTTAAATCCTGAAGACCAACAATGCCCTTAAAAGTGAATGATTGTCGATGTTGATCCCAGTAAATATTCTTCGCAGTCAGGAATTGTTCCTGTATCAGACCTTGTATTGGTGCGGGAACACTATTAAAAATATTTTTTAAACGCGTTTGCCAATGAACATCTAGATTAGGGTCAATTTGAAATAATTTTGAGCGAAGATCATAAGGAATGTAATTATGCATGTTTGTTCCGTTCATACGATGAGCGTATGTAAAATCATTTGTTATAAAGTTGTGTTTTGATTATTGTATATTCAATAAAATTAATTGGATACAAGAAAAAAGTCCAATTTAAAATGAAATAAAACCAACTGGCCTTTTTTTTGTTATTTTATCTTTACAAAGTGTCCAACCTTGCTTGTTCTTCGCAGTTTGGGAGACTAGCATACACCCTTAAACTATTCATTCATTAGGATTTCACGATTCAATGACAAGCCTTGCGCACCAAGCGACAGAGAATCGTTCTGTAGCAGAATTTACAGAACAAGCTTACCTAAACTATGCGATGTACGTGATTATGGATCGTGCATTGCCTCATATTAGTGACGGATTAAAACCTGTACAACGCCGTATCGTATATGCGATGAGCGAGCTTGGTCTAAAGCATAGTGGTAAACCCAAAAAATCAGCACGTACAGTTGGTGATGTTTTAGGTAAATATCATCCGCATGGTGATTCTGCTTGTTATGAAGCAATGGTCTTAATGGCACAGCCATTTAGTTATCGTTATCCATTTATTGAAGGGCAGGGCAACTGGGGATCACCAGATGATCCAAAGTCGTTTGCTGCAATGCGATATACCGAGGCCAAACTATCACAATATAGTGAAGTCCTGCTCTCTGAGTTAGGTCAAGGAACTGTCGACTGGCAAGATAACTTTGATGGTTCATTAAAAGAGCCTGTAAATTTACCAGCACGCGTACCGAATATTCTTTTAAATGGTACGACGGGAATTGCGGTGGGAATGGCAACAGATATTCCACCACACAATTTACGGGAAGTTGTTAAGGGTACAATTGCACTGATTCGTAACCCGAATTTGTCTGATGAAAAAGTTGCTGAATATATTCCTGGTCCAGACTTACCGACTCAAGCCGAAATTATTACACCTGCTGATGAATTACTGAAATTACAAAGCACTGGGCGCGGCAGTTATCGCATGCGTGCGGTATATTCGGTTGAAAAAAATGAAATTGTCATCAGTGAATTACCATATCAGGTTTCTGGCTCTAAAATTATCAGCCAAATTGCTGATCAAATGCAGGCAAAAAAATTACCGTTGGTAAGTGATGTACGAGATGAATCAGATCATCAATGTCCAACACGTTTGGTAATTGTCTTGCGTTCAAATCGTATCGATGCAGATGCGGTCATGAGCCATTTATTTGCCACGACCGATCTTGAGTCGAGCTACCGCGTCAATATGAACATGATTGGTGCTGATGGTCGTCCACAAGTAAAATCAATCCGTCGTATTTTATTGGAATGGATTGAAATTCGTAAAACGACTGTGACGAGACGTTTGCAATACCATTTGAATAAAATTGAAAAACGTCTACATATTCTGGCGGGACTTTTAATTGCGTATTTAGATATTGATACGGTAATTCGCATTATTCGTGAGGAAGATCATCCGAAAGAAGTCTTAATGTCACATTTCGGTATTGATGAAATTCAAGCCGAAGCCATTCTAGAGCTTAAATTACGTCATTTGGCGCGTCTCGAAGAAATGGAAATTCGCCGTGAACAAGAAGAGCTTGAAGCTCGAGCAGCCGTGATTCGAGAGCAATTGGCGAATCCTGAATCTTTAAAAAATCTGATCATTTCAGAATTAAAAGAAGATGCGAAAAAGTTTGGTGATGATCGCCGATCTCCAATTGTTCAGCGTGAAGAAGCGACCGCGATTAGTGAACAAGATTTGATGCCAGCTGATCCTGTCACTGTCATTTTATCGGAAGCGGGTTGGATTCGTTGTGCGAAAGGACATGAGATCGATCTAGATAAAGTCAATTTCCGTGCAGGAGATCAATATTTAAGTCATGCACAAGGTAAATCTAATCAAAAAGTGTATGTATTAGATCAATCTGGTCGAAGTTACGCATTACCAATTACAGGATTACCTTCAGCGCGCGGCTTAGGTGAACCATTAAGCTCGAAATTATCGCCAGCAAATGGAGTAAATTTCCAACAAATTCTGATTGCTGAAGATGAGGTGGAAATATTAGCGATCAGCTCCAAAGGATATGGTTTTAAAACACAAGCGAAACAATTGGACACCAATGCTAAAGCGGGTAAAGCGTTTTTAACGCTTGCAGATGATGCAAGCGCAATGCCATTGCAACAAATTGATGGTACACATATCGCTGTACTCAGCAGTTCTGGACGATTATTACTGACAGAGCTGACAGAGTTACCAATGCTCAATAAAGGAAAAGGTAATAAATTGATGCAGTTGGATGCAAAGGAACGCATTGTGTCTATGACAACACTTAACTTGGATGATGTGCTTCAGGTCGTTGCTGGACAACAACAATTGAAATTAAAAGGTGATGATCTGCTGAAATACATCGGTAAACGTGCTTCAAAAGGGCAGGTATTACCACGAGGTTATCAAAAAGCAAATAAACTCTTCATTCAAAGATAAAGCTAGCATCTAGTCGACAAAATACGTTATATATGAAATGTATTTATGGCTATGGATGCTTTATTGAGCAATAAATTAAATAAGATGCTCAATACATTATCGAAAAGAAGAGTTTAAAACCAAGTATTACTAATTGGAGAATATGGCATTATGGAAAAGATTTGGTTCGCTGAATACCAAAAAACTGGAATTCCACAAACAGTAGAGTTACCACCAGAAAATACCTCTCTTGTTGATATTTTTGAGAGAAACTTCCAGAAATTTGGTTCGCGTGATGCTTTTATCTTTATGGATAAAACATTAACGTTCAATGAACTTGATACGGCGAGCCGTCAATTTGCAGCCTATCTTCAAAGCCTTGGTTTAGCAAAAGGTTCTCGCGTAGCGGTCATGATGCCAAACGTACTGCAATATCCAGTAGTGGCACTTGGTGTATTCCGTGCGGGCTTAGTTCTTGTCAACGTGAACCCACTTTACACAGCTCGTGAACTTGAGCATCAACTGAATGACTCAGGCACTGAAGCGCTTGTGATTATTGAAAACTTCGCTTCTGTTTATCAATCAATTCTTGGTAAAACGCCAGTTAAGCATGTGATCGTGGCGACAGTAGGTGATATGTTAGGTACCTTAAAAGGTACACTCGTGAATTTTGTTTTACGTAAAGTGCGTAAGCAAATTCCAGCTTGGAGTATCCCAGGACATGTGAAATTCACGACTGCGATGTCTAAAGGCAGTACTGCACATTATAAGCGTCCAGCAACAACGTTGAGCGACACTGCTGTATTGCAATATACAGGTGGTACAACAGGCGTATCAAAAGGTGCGGAATTAACACATCGCAACCTTGTTGCAAACTTAATGCAAGCAGATGGTATTTTCCAATCTAAATTTGGTGCTCAAGATGGTGCGAGCGACGATCGCATTTTCTGTGCATTACCGCTATATCATATCTTTGCATTCATGGTTTGTGCACTTTATGGTATGTACAAGGGTCAAGCAAACGTACTGATTCCTAACCCTCGTGATCTCCCTGCAGTCATTAAAGAGCTACGCAAATATCAGCCTGGTTTCTTCCCAGCAGTGAATACTTTATTCAACGCACTCGTTCATAATGAAGAATTCAAACAACTTGACCATAGCAAATTAAAAATGGCGATGGGTGGTGGTATGGCTGTATTGCCTTCAACTGCTGCAGCTTGGAAAAAAATCACAGGTACAAATATTATTGAAGGCTATGGTCTTTCTGAAACTTCACCTATTGCAACGGCAAACCCACCGGCATCTGAAGAGTTTAGCGGTACGATTGGTATCCCATTACCTTTAACGGATGTCGCTGTCTTGGATGACGATGGCAATGAAGTTCCACAAGGTGAGCAAGGTGAAATTTCAATCCGTGGTCCTCAAGTCATGAAAGGCTATTGGAACCGTCCAGATGAAACAGCTAAGGTGATGACCGCAGATGGTTTCTTCCGTACTGGTGATATCGGTATCATGGATGCTCGTGGTTACTTCAAGATTGTTGATCGTAAGAAAGATATGATCTTGGTATCAGGCTTTAACGTATACCCATCTGAAATCGAGGAAGTGATTGCAACACATCCTAAAGTACTCGAGGTTGCAGCGATTGGTGTAGCTGATGAAAAATCAGGTGAAGTGCCTAAGCTGTTTGTTGTGAAGAAAGATCCATCATTAACAACAGAAGAAGTATTAGCTTTTGCGAAAGAAAACTTAACAGGATATAAGCGTCCTCGTTATGTTGAATTCATGGATGAATTGCCAAAATCGAATGTCGGTAAAATCCTTCGTAAAGATTTACGCAAATAATTCAAATTCAGAAAAGCGCCGTAAGGCGCTTTTTTTAATTTATTCTTTCATTAGCCAACGGTCGATATAAGGTCGCGCTGTTGCAATAATAAATGTGAATGTCAGCATTGTACCTAAATGACGTCCTACAGCAGAACTCGGTAACTGTCCTGAATAACTGAAGTAAATATCAACTAAGCTATATACTGAAATAATGCTCAGCCAGATCCATTTATTCGCTCGTTTAATCCCCACCGCGATAAAGGCGATGATGAGAACCAGCAATGTGCCGAGAGTCGATTGCCAATTCATATTGGCACAAATTACGCTGATCAAGAAAGCCATAATCGGAAGAACGATATAAAGCACACGATCGACACGTTTTTGATGTTGCTTTTGTAACTCGAGAACATCAAATAACTTTTTTTGGTCAGAATTGGTCATGCCATTACTCAGAATTTTAATAAACAAAATAATTTAACTAAAATTATCGCACAAACATCATGCTAAGATAAAACCAGCTTAAATCATTGGACTGAAATCCATGCACGGTATTGAAGGTGTTATTTACCTTATTTTAATTGCTTGTTTACTCCCTTATTTATTTACAGTCATTGCTAAAATTGCAGGTGGTTTTAAAGGGCAGGATAATCAAAATCCGCGTGAATTCATGTCTAAAACCACAGGCTTAGCGGCTCGAGCAAATGCAGCTCAGCAAAATAGCTTTGAAAGTTTGCCATTATTTATTGCGGCAGTTTTGATGGCTGAGTATATGGTTGTTCAACAACAATTGGTGATTCTATTAGGTTCGGCGTATATCGTCTTACGAATCATCTATGGGATTTGTTATTTATGTAATTGGGCGACCCTTAGATCAATTGTTTGGTTCTTATCAATGCTTTGTCCGATCTTATTGCTTTTATTAATTATTCGATTGCTCTAAGAAAAACAGACTAACACCATACCTAAAATACATCTTCAGCTTGTATAATCGAATGATGATTGCTGAATAAAGCGTTATAATCAACCCCATTTTAATGAACACTGACAGTAAAGAGTTTGCTATGAGCTACAGTAATATCCCTGCAGGTAAAGATGCACCAAACGATATCTATGTAATTATCGAGATCCCTGCAAATGCAGCACCAATTAAATATGAAATTGATAAAGATTCAGATGCACTTTTCGTAGATCGTTTCATGGGTACTGCAATGTTCTACCCAGCAAACTACGGTTATGTACCAAATACATTATCTCTTGATGGCGATCCATTAGACGTATTAGTTGTTACTCCACATCCTGTAGAACCAGGTTCGGTTATCCGTTGCCGTCCAGTGGGTAAATTAAATATGGAAGATGATGGTGGTGTTGATGCGAAACTTGTCGCTGTACCACACGATAAATTAACGCCAATCTATAAAGATGTTCAAGAATATACTGACCTTCCTCCTTTATTGATTAGTCAAATTGAACATTTCTTCCAACACTACAAAGACTTAGAGCCAGGTAAGTGGGTCAAGTTAAGTGGTTGGGAAGGTGCAGATGTTGCTAAACAAGAAGTGTTAAGCTCAATTGCTGCTTATGCAGAAGCAAACAAATAATTTGCCTGATGTATAAATAAAGCTACAAACTTTGATCTTGTAGCTTTTATAAAAAACCTGCACAAAGTGCAGGTTTTTTTATTGATCTTTTTAGTTGAAAATTAGAATAATTTCACGGGAATGTCTAACCAAATACGCCATTCGTTGGTGTCGCCGATATAAGCACTTTGATATTCATCACTTGCACGGTAGTAAGAGTGACGAACACGTAAGCTTGCATCTTTAGCAAAACCAGATTGGACTGTATATTTCACTTGATTAAAGAATTCACGTTCCTGTGCATCATTGGTTAGCAATACTGAGCGGTCAGTACCCCCTGCAGATACATCAATATCCCATCCATAAACAAATGCCGAAGTCCATGACAGACCAGGAACATTTAATGCGCCAAAATCATAGGTATATTGTAGCTGTAAAGATTTTTCATCATTACCAATAAAATCAGATAAATACGAGTTAGGCATATAAATCGTTTGATGGCCATCACCAACACCTTTGCCCAAACCATAGTCATAACCTGTATTACCTGTATTTTGTTGGTAAGCAAGCATTACATTGTGTGGACCAGTATTGTAAGTTGTTGAAATTGCCCAAATATTATTGCTTAAGTTGTTGAAATCATTTGAAGTATGAGAATAAGTATATGCTGTATTATTTGGTGCAGCATCCCATTCAGTACGATATGCACTGAAATCGTGAGTCAACTTACCTTTAGCCACGGCATAACTATAGTTGGCATTCACATAGTGACGTTCTAAACGATCTTTAATGTCTGTACCATAATAAGACGCATTGAGAGCATCACCAAAGTTATATTTAGCGCCCCAAACAACCGCGCGATCTAATTCATTTCCATCGGTATTGATTTGACTAGAACGTTGGTTTTCAGTAAATTTACCAGCAACCAAAGTCAAATTATCGATTTCATTACTTTGGATTAACAAGCCAGTGTAATATTCAGGTACCAAACGAGCTGTATTACTTGCAAGAACAGGTAAATCTAAAATCTGAGTCCCATAAGTAGCTGTGGTGTTCGACATACGAGCTTTGATGAAAGCACCACCTCTTGCCCAATGATCATAAGCATGACCATTATTATCGACTGGAATCATGTCATTACCGGTATGGGCATTATCACCTAATTTGAAAGACCCATCACCAATAACACCAACACCGAAACCAACGATACCTTTCGTGAAACCAGACTCAATTTTAACCATGGCTGTTTGAGCTGCTGAGCTGGTATCTTCGACACCGTTCTTTTTATCACGATGCAAGAAACCTGTACGGAATAATACTGATCCTTCAGCATCTTCTACGAATCCCTTTGATTCACTTTGCTCACTCGCAAATGCAGTAGAAATTAAAGCAGTTTGAATAAGAACTGCTAAGCTTAGTTTTTGGAATTTTTGCATTGGGAGAGAGCCTCATACAAAATGATTATGGTTAATGTTTAGTATTTGTATACGTAATGTATAACAAAATTGGCTCTATTATTCACAATTTCGCACCTAAAGTCATAAGCAAAAAGTATATAAATTGAACTAAGTTGTGAATTATTAAAGATTAAAAGTATTATAGAATTAAATTTAACTATTAATAACATATATTTATTTTTAACCTGATATTCTTTTTTTTATTTAATTTAGTCAATCTGGCACGTTTTTTTTTGTAACATCAGAAGTAAATAAGGATGAATAAAGGATTTTAAATAAGAATGATATTTATTCAGTTCATTTTCATTTAATTTTAATGTGGTTCAGACATCATTGGCTTTTCATGCCGCACTAAATTGATACTCCAATTTTAAATTTGTTTAAAAAATAGCCTTAAAATGATGCATCTTGTAAATGAATGTGTGATCTAAAAAGATATGTATTTAACTCAAGGGGATCATCACAAAAAATTTCTTTGAATATTTTTAAAAATAAGAAATTTAAATAAATATATTAATAAAATCATTACTTTAAATTATTTTATCTCGTTGTTTTAATTCCTTTGTATCTAGACACCTTTAACTTTGGCATAGCTATTGCTAATTCACATATGAGTTCAACAAATAAACCGAAAAAGCATCTAATCATGATGTGGGGGGAACATAAATATGAAATTAGCAATTCAAGCATTGGGTCTAGCAGTTGTAGCATCTGCATCAACATTTTCTTTTGCTGAGGCACCAACTTCACCGCATTCTGTATCGGGTAATATCAGTGTTTTATCAAGTTATATATTGCGCGGTAATACGGCAGCTCCTGAAAATACTGAAGCTACATTACAAGGTGGATTAGACTATAGCCATAGTTCTGGATTGTACGCAGGGTGGTGGACATCTACGTTAGGTACAGATGCTTACGGTACTACCAATCCAATGGAAAATAATTTTTATGTGGGTTACAACGGTTCAATCAATGAAAACACTGGTTTTACTGTAGGTACAACTTATTACTATTATTATGACGTTGAAACGTCAGTTTATGATGGCTTTGAATTATTACTTGGTCTGAATTACAAAGATGTTGGAGTAACTGCTCAAACTTTGTTGGAAGATACAGGTTGGGGGAACGCTGGAGACACATATTTAAAAGCTACATATAGTTATCCTCTACCAAACGATTTTAGCTTGGACACAGCTTTGGGTTTATATGTTTATGAAAAAGACGGTAAGTATGTTGCAGAAACACCAGAGTCAGAAAGTTTTAATTTCCGTCACTTTGATATTGGTCTAAGTAAAGCTTTAGGGGAAACAGGTGTCACAGCAAGCATGAATTATATTATTGGTGGTGATGATCGTTATGGAAACAATTTAAAGAATAAAATGGTATTAGCATTGGGTTATAGCTTCTAAACTCAACTCAAATAAAAAAAGCGACTCAACTGAGTCGCTTTTTTTATTCCTGTATACGATAAGAGAGTGCTTCGGTTAAGTGAGCTGTTTGTATATGTTCAGAACTCGCTAAGTCAGCAATTGTACGAGCGACACGTAAGATTCGGTGGTAAGAACGTGCTGATAAATTCAAACGTTGCTGAGCCATAGCGATAATCTTTTTTGCAGAATCATCTAGTTGAGCCACTTGATCAAGCTGTTGAGAACTTAGATTTTGATTTGTCACACCTTGTCGTTGAATTTGCAACTCATAGGCCTGAATCACCCGTTTTCTGACTGTTTCAGAATTCTCCATCGGTGTAGTGCTTTGCATGTCTTGGGGAGGTAAAGGTGGCACATCAATATGTAAGTCAATCCGATCTAGTAAAGGGCCAGAAATTCGATTTTGATAGCGCTTAATTGATTCAGGTGAACATTGACAACGACTGTCTTGATTGAAGGCATATCCACATGGACATGGATTCATTGCAGCGACAAATTGAAAATTAGCCGGGAAAGTAATTTGTCTTGATGCTCTGGAAATGACGATTTCTTTCGACTCAAGAGGCTGCCTCAATACTTCTAAGACTTTTCGGTCAAACTCAGGTAATTCATCGAGAAAAAGTACACCTAAATGGGCTAAGGTGATCTCACCTGGTCGAGGGTGTGATCCACCACCAACCAAGGCCACAGCGGATGCCGTATGATGTGGCGCTCTAAAGGGGCGATGACCAAATTGATAAGGTGTATTTGCAATGGAGTAAATACTTGCGACCTCTAAGTGTTCTTGATTGGTTAATGGGGGCAAGATGCCAGACAATCTTGAGGCAAGCAGTGTTTTACCAGTGCCTGGCGGGCCTTTAAATAAAATAGAATGTCCACCAGCTGCTGCAATTTCTAAGGCGCGTCTTGGACGTAATTGACCTTTGACATCAGCGAGATCAAATCGATTTATTTGAGGTTGGATCGTTTTATTCGCTAATATGGGTTGAATTGGACTCGATTGATCAAAGTGTTGGCAAACATCTTTTAATGACTTGGCTGTATACACCTCAAAATTGGGAAGAAGGGCTGCATCATCCAAATTACTCACAGGAATCATTAACTCATGACCTGCGGTTTGACATGCCATTGCGATAGTCAAAGTTCCAGTTACAGGTCTTAACAGACCATCGAGTGCTAATTCACCTATAAATTCAAAACGGTCAATATTTTGATCATGTAGTTGCCCAGAAGCGATTAAAATCCCCAAAGCAATAGGTAAATCAAGCCTTGAACTATCTTTGGGTAAATCAGCTGGGGCTAGATTGATCGTCAGCCGTTTGGTTGGAAATTGAAAACCGCTATTAATGATTGCAGAACGGACACGATCCTTACTTTCTCGAACAGCAGCTTCTGGAAGACCTACAATAGTGAGTGAAGGTAATCCTTGGCTGACATGAACCTCGACTTCAATCAGTGGTGCATGTAAACCAAGAAGACCTCGGGTATAAATTTTGGCAAATGACATAAAATTGAACCATTATTATATTATTTTTAGAATTGCTTTATTTTTAATCGCTAACTTTGTGTTTAAGCACTGTATTGGTGCAATGCTGCTTATTTTTGATCGGAAATTAAGCTTTCTAATGATTTTAATTGCGTTTGAAGTTCTGTTAAACGCAAATTGGCATTGTTTAGTGCAGTTTTCTGACGCTCAATTTCTTCTTTAGAAACCAAATCCATTTTACTAATCGCTTCGTTTAACAACGCTCTCACATTTTTTTCTAAATCTTTTTTGGGTTGGTCAACCTGTTCTAAGATTGCCTGTAATAAAGTTTCAATCATAGTTCTTCCGAATAATAAGTCATCAACATTGAAGTTTAACATCCGTTTTAGATTGACCCTAGTGTTAACTACATTTCATAGGTTAAACCAATAAGAACATAAAAAAAATCCATCAAAATTCCCAATATTTTTAGAACATAAGACCGTGTAGGCGTATAAAATAGGTTATAAATAAGTTCATGCTGGCTGATTAATATCCCCAACCATTATGAAGTTTGGCATGAAATTTGAACATAAAACCTTACTGGTGAAAAAAGCCGAAGGAAAACAACATGAAACTCGTAACAGCAATTGTAAAACCATTCAAATTAGATGACGTGCGTGAAGCACTCTCTGAAATTGGCGTTCAAGGGATCACCGTAACTGAAGTAAAAGGTTTTGGTCGTCAAAAAGGTCATACTGAACTTTATCGTGGTGCTGAATATGTGGTTGATTTTTTACCTAAAGTAAAAATTGAAATCGCAATCAGTGACGAAATGGTTGATTCAGTGATTGAATCAATTACACGTGTAGCTAGTACTGGCAAAATTGGTGACGGAAAAATTTTCGTGACGAATCTAGAACAAGTTATCCGTATCCGTACTGGTGAGACTGGTGCTGACGCAGTTTAATTTGGCATGAAGTTTGCTGAGTAGCGAATAACTCACAAAAACTAGGTTGGGGGATACGAATGAAAAAAATGCTAATGGCGCTGAGCTTGTCTGGCGCACTCTTAGGTGGTTCTGTCGCATGGGCTGAAGAAGCAGTGTCAGAACCAACTTCTACTGAAGTTGCAGTTGTTGAAACTGAGGCTTCATCTACAGATTCTAATTTGGTTGAAACATTACCAGCAGCTCCAGAAGAAGCTCCTGCTGAAGAAGCGGCAGTTCTTGATACGGGTGACACTGCCTGGATTTTAGTTTCAACTGCACTCGTTTTACTCATGACCATTCCTGGTTTAGCGCTGTTCTACGGCGGTATGGTACGTAAAAAAAATGTCTTAAGTACCATGGCACACAGCTTTGTCGCTGCTGCGGTAGTCAGTATCGCTTGGGTGGTGGTTGGTTACACACTTGCTTTTGGTGAAGGTAATGCCTTTATTGGAAGTCTAGATAAATTTATGTTGTCTGGTATCACTACAGAAGCATTGAGTGGAACAATTCCAGAAATTTTATTTGTCATCTTCCAGATGACATTTGCAATCATTACCGTTGCCATTATCAGTGGTTCTATTGCTGAGCGTATGAAATTCAGTGCTTTTGTTGCGTTTATCGCAATTTGGGTGGTGGTTGTCTATGCTCCTATTACACATTGGGTATGGGGTGGTGGTTGGTTAGGTAACGATGGTGCACTTGATTTTGCAGGTGGTACTGTTGTTCATATTAACTCAGGTGTTGCTGGTTTAGTTGCGGCGTATATGCTTGGTAAGCGTATGGGGCTAGGCAAAGAATCAATGGCACCACATAACCTTACATTGACTGTCATTGGTGCGAGTTTAATTTGGGTCGGCTGGTTTGGTTTCAATGGTGGTTCTGCATTAGGTGCAAATGGTTCAGCAGGTTATGCATTGGTGGTAACTCAAGTTGCTGCTGCCGCTGCTGCCATTTCATGGTTAATCACTGAAAAAGTCGTTCGTGGCAAAGCTTCAGTGTTGGGTGCGGCATCAGGTGCGGTAGCTGGTCTGGTTGTGATTACGCCAGCTGCTGGATTCGTGACAGTAGGTGGTGCTTTAGCGATGGGCTTAATTGGTGGTGTCGTATGCTTCTGGGGTATTACAGCATTAAAACGTGCATTGAAAGCGGATGACTCATTAGATGCCTTTGGACTTCACGGTGTTGGTGGTATCGTTGGCGCAATTCTAACCGCATTCTTTGCAAGTGAATTCATCATGGGCGATGCAGCACCTACAAACGTATTAAGCCAATTATGGGTACAAGTTGAAGGTGTTCTTGCAACAATCGCTTATTCAGCAATCCTGACATTCATCATCTTAAAAGTCATTGATTTAATCATCGGTATTCGTGTTGAGTCAGACGATGAGCGTATGGGTCTGGATTTAAGTCAACATGGTGAGCGTGTTGAATAACGATTAAACACAATAATCAATATATAGTGTGAAACAGCCCTTTGGGGCTGTTTTTTTTCTATATATTGATGAAAGCTCAACATGAGCAGAATTTTTTGATACACTTGGTGCAAATAGAATTTGTTCAATTAAACTGCTATGCATTGTCCATTTTGCAACGCCGCTGATAGTAAGGTGATTGATTCACGTTTAGCTGCTGAAGGCTGCCAAATTCGCCGTCGTCGTGAATGTATTAGTTGTAATGAGCGTTTTACTACTTTTGAAAGTTTTGAAGTGGTGATGCCTCGTGTCACCAAGTCCGATGGTAAAAACGAACCTTATGATGAAGCGAAACTTCGTCGTTCACTCATGCATGCTTTACAAAAACGTCCTGTGACACAAGAACAAATTGAAGCGGTGGTCAGTGATATTCAACTTCAAATTCGTCGACTAGGTGAACGTGATGTGCGTTCGCGTACTATAGGCGAAATTGTAATGAAGGCTTTATTTGCCCTTGATCATGTCGCATACGTACGTTTTGCCTCTGTATATCAAGATTTCCAAGATGTAGAAGCATTTCGCCGTCAAATCGAACAAATGCAACACCGAGATCAAGAACATTAATCTCGCCCCAAATTCAACTTCAAGGTTATGAATGTCTGAGTTCTCGCAACAACAGATCGATCAAGATCAAATGTGGATGCGTCGTGCAATAGCATTGGCGAAGCAAGGTCAATATTCGACAAAACCAAATCCTAATGTGGGTTGTGTCATTGTCAAAGACGGACAGATCATTGGTGAAGGTTTTCACCCCCAAGCTGGGCAACCACATGCCGAAGTGTTTGCACTTCGTCAAGCAGGGGAGCAAGCACAGGGTGCAACCGCGTATGTCACATTAGAACCTTGTGCGCATTATGGTCGTACTCCTCCTTGTGCTAAAGGTTTGGTCGAAGCGGGCATTGCAAAAGTGATAGTGGCTTGTTCAGACCCTAATCCATTGGTTGCTGGTAAAGGTGTGGCTATCCTACAACAAGCAGGTATAGACGTTGAAGTCGGGATCTGTGAGTTGGAAGCGCGTCCTTTGAACTTAGGCTTCTTTAAAGCTATGTCTAAGGGATTACCTTATGTACGTTTAAAGGTCGCGTCGAGTCTCGATGGTCGTACAGCAATGGCTTCAAGGGAGTCGAAGTGGATTACAGGTGAATTGGCACGTCAGGATGTTCAACATTGGCGTGCAATTTCTGGTGCAGTGATCACGGGTATTGAAACAGTGTTGGCTGATGATTGTCAGTTGAATGTTAGAGTTCTACCGAATATTCAATTAGAACGAGTTGTGCAGCCTAAACGTGTGATTTTAGATCGTCAAGGTCGCTTACCTTTAGATGCTAAAGTGTTAGAGAATCCTGATACTGTCATGGTCATGGGGCCATTTCGAGCAGAGCTTGCACAACTTGGCGTGATTCAATTCGAAGTTCAGCCCTTAGTTGAGTTGCTAAAAGTCTTAAAAGATTTTCAAATCTATGATGTGATGGTGGAAGCTGGTGCAACCCTATCTACTGCATTTTTGCAGGAAAATTTGGTAGACGAATTGATTAGTTATATTGCGCCTACACTATTAGGTCAATCAGCTCGTCCAATGTTTAATGCTGAATTTAAACAAATGACAGAACAACTCCGTTTTAAACTTCAAGATGTAACTCAGTTAGGTGATGACATCCGTTTAAAATTAATCCCTGATCAAGAGTCGCTATGAGTACAGAGTCAACGGTTTATCATAAACGTCGCCATGCAGCACGTACGACAGATGAGTATTTGTTTAATCAACTTGTGCCTTATTTAGGCAACAAGCGTCGTTTATTACATTTGATTCTTGAGGCATTAGAAAGCACTGGAACTTTGAATACGAGTTCAGGTCGAGCGCCTATCTTTGCGGACTTTTTTGCTGGGAGTGGTGTGGTTTCTCGTTTGGCTCGTCAAAATGGCTACCGAGTAATAGCTAATGATTGGGAGCCTTACAGCCACGCACTCAATCATGCCATATTATCATGTACTGAAGCTCCTGCTTTTAAAGAATTAGGCGGATATCAGAAAGCAATTGATTATCTTAATCGCTTGCCTGAGGTCAAAGGATGGGTAACACACAATCTTTGTCCTCGTAATGATGAGATCTATGATCCTTCACGAGACCGTTTATTCTTCAAACGTCGAAATGGCATGCGCATTGATGCAATTCGTCAACAAATTGCAACCTGGCAAGCTCAAGGTGCAATTGATGATGTGGAAATGAGCGCTTTACTTGCACCTTTATTGTATTCAGCAAGTTTTGTGAGTAATACGTCAGGCGTATTTAAGAGTTTCCATCACGGCTGGGGCGGTAAAACTCAGACGGCTTTAGAGCGAATTGAATCATTACTATGGCTGACCCCAAGTCGTTTTTGTGAAAATTCAAATCTGACAGGCCCAGCAGCTGAAATGTGGTGTGTGGATGCTCAACACTTAGCAAACCAAATGAGTGGTTTCGAAGTCGATGTGGCATATTTGGATCCACCCTATAATCAGCATGCGTATAGTAGCAACTATCATGTATTGAATGCTTTGACTTTATGGGATCAGGTAGATTTACCAAGTCCAGATACTAAGGGTTTCAAGAGTGGAATCGACCGTGCTTGGCGTAAAGAACGACCAAGCCCATACAATTCTTCTAAACATGCCAAAGAAGCGTATGAAAAGCTTTTGCAAACCATTAATGCACGCTATATTTTGACCAGCTATTCAACGGATGGAAATATTGAGGCTGGCGATTTACTTAAAGCGAATTTAGAGCGTGGACGAGTCACAATTTTGACTCAAGATGTTCCAAGATATCGTGTGAGTAAGCAGCGTCAGTCTGAGCGTGCGCGCGTTCTTGAGTTTATCGTCATTACCGACACGCACGCAAAATCAGGACCGCCAATTCGACAGTTACTTGGTCAGTTACACCACTATGCTGAATTGGGTGGAGTTGATACTACAGGCGTCGCTGAACAATTGGATTTATGGTAAAAATAGAACAAATTTAAGAGTACCCATTATGTTTACAGGCATTGTAGAAAGTTTAGGAAAAGTCGAAAGTTTACAAAATGTAGGTGGTGATATCCGCTTGCGTATACAGACTGATCTTGATATGTCTGATGTTCACTTGGGTGATTCTATTGCGACTAATGGCATCTGCTTAACTGTTATTGCATGGGGCAATCAATGGTACGAAGCAGATGTGTCACTTGAAAGTATTCATCGTACAACTTTATCGAGTTGGAAGGTTGGGCAAACCGTCAATGTAGAAAAAGCGATGTTACCAACAACTCGCTTTGGTGGTCATATTGTTAGTGGACATGTAGATGTAGTTGGTGAAATTACGGTGCAACGTCAAGATGCACGTTCACTCTATTTTGAGGTAACGGCCCCGCCTGAAATTGCAAAATATTTAGCGGAGAAAGGTTCCATCACAGTTGATGGAATTAGTCTTACAATCAATCATCTACGTGGCAATGTGTTGAGTTTAAATCTTATTCCTCATACTGCAGAGCGGACCAATATTAGTACGTGGAAAGTCGGGACTAAAGTAAACTTAGAAGTCGATGTACTTGCACGATATATTGAACGTTTATTGCTTGGGGATAAGGCTGCTGAACATAAACCTGAGTCTAAATTAAGCATGGAATTTTTAGCACAGAATGGCTTTTTACGTTAAAAAATGATTAAAATAGAAAACAGCCTAAATTTTTAGGCTGTTTTTTTGTTTAAATAAATTAGGTATACAATCTATCTAAAGGAGAAAGCAACATGCTCAGAGAACTTCAGAATGATTGATTTTTTACTGCATTTAGAGCAGCTTTTACCTAGTTTATTAGAGCAATATGGCGTATGGATTTACGCAATTTTATTTTTAGTGATATTTGCGGAAAATGGTTCCGTTTTCATGTTTTTTTTACCTGGGGACAGTTTGCTCATCGCCATCGGTGCTTTATGTTCGACCACTGAGTTGATTCATTTGCACTATATGGGATTGTTATTATTTATCGCCTCAGTCCTTGGTTATATTCTCAATTTCTATACAGGGCGATGGCTTGGTATTAAATATTTTAGCGACCACTCACGTTGGTTAAAACCTGAGTATATTGCCAAAACGAATGCTTATTTCGAAAAACATGGTGGTAAGACCATTTTAATTGCGCGCTTTATCCCTTTTGTACGTTCTTTTGCTCCATTCGCTGCTGGCTCTGGATATATGAGCTATAGCAGTTTCATGTTTTACAATATTATTGGTGCTTGGATTTGGATCGCACTTTTACTAGGTATGGGGTATGGCATGGGAAATATATTCTCAGCCGTTTTAGATTTTTTTGCTTAAATTGATACTTCAAACCTGATAAAAAAAGCCCTCAGTGGGCTCTTTTAAATTTTATTAATGGTGAGTGATGTGCGATCAAACCAATTCTCTACCAAATCTTCATCTTGAATTAAAAAGTCGCCTCTTTTCGACTCATGTTTTAAATACACTAAAACCGATTGAAAATCTGCTCGACTAATCAATAGTTCTTGAGCACTGATCGTGACATGTTCGCCAGATTTCAAATGAGTGATTCGTTCAGAGATGTTGTTTAAAAGATCCATGGTGATACTTTCCTCATGTCCGTCAAATCGCAGAGAGCATTTAAATTACATTCATGGTGTGACAAATATGTTTCATTTTGATGACACTAAGCATCCACCGTTCGAGCCTCTAAGAAGGTAGAGATGTATTTTTTAAAATAAGTTCTATCTCTTCTTTTGCTGCTGCTTGAAGTTTTGATTTAAAGATTTGTACGGCATCTTCAATCATGGTTTCAGCTTCAAGCTCGAGACGTAAACGAATCGTATCTAAATCTTGATGAATTGATAAATGCGCAGGAGAGTTTCCTGAAAAGTCCCGATGGGGTGTAGTCACTTTTTGGTATTTTTCAGTATATTCATCGATTTCTGCATCAATCACTTTTCGTAACTGTACGAGCGAATCGGTTTGTTGTTGAAATTTAAGATATTCATCTTGTAGAAGCTTTTGATTATAAGCCTCTTGCAGTGCACGTTTTTCTGCTAATGATTTTTCTAAAGCCAATTGCTTACGAATACGAGCTTCTTCAATTAATCGTGCTTTTTCATCCGCATAAGCCTGTTCAACCTTTAATTGAGCCACTTGCTGGGCACGATTATCATGGTCTAGCCATTGCTCTGGTTGAGTTTGAGGTTCGAGTAAATCACTGATGCGATTAAGGTCGTCGATAAAAGCTTGGCGAACCGCTTCTGGCGCTTTCAACCAACGTTTTTTAAAATCTTGACCGACATTAATGGCCACCGTGATTCTCCTTTTTCCAATGACAACGCGCTAAAGTTTATGTGTTTGAGGTGAGATACCTAATTTTCGATAGGTTTTATATTTCTCTCGTCCAATTTCTTTGGCAGCTTCGTTGTTTTCAATAATTTCGATAATGTGACTGAAACGTGAAGGATCTTCAAGTGCATGAATGTGAAAATTAAACACGATCCATTCCTGAGTTTCAGGGAGCTTAGACGAAATACAAATAGCTGCTGATTGATCATCAATGCCATGTGTCAAAAAACTCTGCGGATCGAAACTCCAAAGTAAATCATCGAGTTCGTTTTGAATGCTCAATTCTGGACAATGAATCCATATTTTTGCAGGGTGACGCAGAATTTTTCGACATAAACGACAGGCACTTTGGACCTGTCGTTCTGGACTCTTTTCAAATAAGTAGAAGCTGATTCTAGACATTAATTTACGCGATTTGCGAGAAATTGAACCAATAATGGAACTGGGCGACCAGTTGCACCTTTTGCTGCGCCAGATGTCCAAGCTGTACCAGCAACATCTAAATGTGCCCAACGATATTCACGTGTGAAGCGTTGCAAGAAACAAGCAGCTGTAACAGCACCAGCTTTTGGACCACCAATATTGGCAATATCAGCAAATGGAGAGTCAAGCTGTTCTTGGTAGTCATCATAGACAGGCATACGCCATACACGGTCAAAGGATTGTTCACCAGCTTGAGAAAGTTCATGTGCCAGTTCATCATCTGGTGTGAACATACCTGTTAAAACAGAGCCTAAAGCAACAACACAAGCGCCTGTTAATGTTGCGATATCAATCACAAGTTCTGGGTTAAAGCGTTTGACATAGGTCAGCGTGTCACAGAGGACTAAGCGACCTTCGGCATCTGTATTTAGAATTTCAACAGTTTGACCACTCATCGTGGTGACGATATCACCTGGTCGAGTTGCATGACCTGATGGCATGTTCTCAGCCGCCGCAATTGCACCTACAACATGAATCGGAAGGCGAGCTTCACAGAGTGAGCGCATGGTTCCTAAAACTGAAGCTGCACCACCCATATCGTATTTCATTTCATCCATGCCTAAACCTGGTTTTAATGAAATACCACCCGTATCGAAAGTGATTCCTTTACCCACGAGGACGATAGGAGCTTGTTCAAGTTGACCTTGATATTCAAGAGTAATGATACGTCCAGGGCGATCTGAGCCTTTGCTGACTGCAAGAAATGCATTCATGCCAAGATCAGCAATTTGCTGTTCATCTAGCACGGTTACTTTCAATAAATCTGGGAATTCTGCTGCTAATGCAATTGCATGATCCGCTAAATATTCAGGAAAACAAATATTTCCTGGACGATTTGCTAAATCACGTGCAACGTTTTGACCGCTTTCAATTGCTTGAATTAAGTTGAGTTGATTTGACGTTAGCGTAGAGTTTGATGCAATTAGATGAACTTGTTCGAGTATAAAGTCATTTTTTTTCGACTTAAACTCGTCAAAAGCATAAGCAGATTGAGTGAGTTTAAGTGCAAATAAGTAGTGTAATTCATTCGGCAAAGCTGAAATATCAACACTGATTTGTTTGAATTTTTTTTGTGAAGCTTTGATAATAGTTTGTGCAATTTTTGCTAATTTTGCAGCTTTAACTTCTTGTGCATTACCTAAGCCAAGTAGAATGCTATTCGGTTGATTATCAATTTGACCCAATAACGATAAAGACTCATTGAAACCTGCTTTGAATTGAGCTGCTTCAGTTAGGCTGTCTAAATTGTTGATTTGATAGTTGCTTTTAACTGCATGGGTGTTTTCAGAGTCGACTAAAATAACCAAATGTTGGCTTTCTGAAATTTGTGCCAATGATGTATTAATTGAAAGTTTCATATGCTTGTTGTGTGCCTATTGAGACCGTTTAAATCATTAAACCATTGAAACACTACCAATGATAGAATTTCAATGAGGTTTTATATTTTTAACATTCGGGTAAACTAGCGCTAGCCGATTTAACCTAATTTTGGAAGATTACTTTGATTATAAGACGTTACCTCGTCAAACAAGTGGTATCTACCTCTGTGGTTGTGATTTCATTGCTTACACTCATCATGTTGGGTGGGCGTTTGATCAAGTATTTTGGCGTGGCAGCTCAGGGTCGAATGGATGCGAGTATTTTATTTAGCATCATTGGCTACCGTCTTCCAGAATTTTTGACATTGATCTTACCTTTAGGTTTTTTCATTGGTCTCATGTTGGTGTTTGGCCGACTGTATGTAGATCATGAAATGGCGGTTCTCAATGGCAGTGGTGTTAGTCGTAATCAATTGGCTCGTTTATTGTTACCTCTCACAGCCATTTATTTGGCCATTCAAACAGTATTAATGGTATGGATGTCTCCATGGGGTATACGTGAATTTGAAAAGCTTACGACGACCCAAGCGGTTCGATCAGGCTTTGATTTGGTACGTCCAAAAGAGTTTATTTCCTCAGGTCCTTATACCATTTATGCTGGTGCACTTTCAGAAGATCGTAAAAACTTAAAAGAAATTTTCTTCTATCAGCGAGCAGATAAGCCTGAAAAACCTGACATCATGATTTTAGCGAAAGAAGCGACACGTGTTGAAATGGTCGGTGAAACAGCGAGTGTTGTTGATTTAACCCAAGGTCGCCGTTACGAAATTTATCAAGATAGTCCGAAATATAGTCATACTGAATTTGCTTCATATCGTTTGCGTCTTGAAAGTGATAAAGAGGCGAAATTTGAAAGTGGTGATGTAGAAGCGTTACCAATTTCGAAGTTAATTGAAACTCGTGAAGATCCTGTAGTAGCCAGTGAATTGGGCTGGAGAATATTTGTGCCATTTACATTGATTGTGGCATTGATGTTAGCAACGGCATTGTCTGAGGTTACTCCACGCCAAGGAAGATATTTAAAATTATTTCCTGCACTCTTAATTTTTGCCAGTTTGATTGTTGCATTAATGGCGATTAAAACCAGAATTAGTAAAGATGAGATTGGTATTTGGGCTTATCCCGCTATCTTGATTGTTTATGCAGTGGGTGCAGCGATTTTCTCGCGTAAACAAAAACTAGCACCTAAGTTAAAAAAACGAATTGAGCAGGTGAAATCATAATGTTGGCACGTCGAATTGTCGCAAAACATGTGACGAAAACCACAGCGCTGGCGATGTTGGGTGCTACAGCGATTTTATCAGCCCTTCAAATTCTTTTTACTTATATGGGTGAATTAGGCAGCCTGAAAGAAGGATATGGAGCTTGGCAAGCGCTTATTCATGTTCTATGGGCTTCACCGCAATATTTATATGAAATTTTACCTATTTCAGCATTGATTGGTGCAGTGCTCGGTTTGGGTTCAATGGCTTCAAATAGTGAGCTGATTGTCATGCGCGCTTCAGGGATTAGCCTGTGGCGTATTGTGAGTTGGGTCATGCGCTCAGCAATGCTCTTGGTATTGCTTTCATTTTTACTCAGTGAATATGTTATTCCTTACACCAATGAGCGGGCGGAAAGTATTAAAGACCGTCGTTCTGTTGCTGAGCTTGGCGAAGTCAAAGGGTATTGGACTAGAGAAGGTCAACGATTTATTTATATTGACTATGCAAATGCGCAAGGGCAGTTACGTCAAGTTGAGATGATGGACTTTGATCAAGATTATCGTCTGAAGTCAGTCTTGACTGCGAATCAAGGTCAATTTGTACAAAATGGACAATGGTCTTTAATTGAAGCCAGTCAGATGGATATTTTTCCTGAAGGCTATTCGAGACTGATTCAAACTCCTCAGCAGGATGTTGCTTTAGCGCTTCAACCTAAATATGTTCATATGGTGACGATTGATCCTGAAGATTTAGCTCCAAGTCAATTGATCAGTTTTATGCGCTATATGGATGAATATAGTCAAGTTCCTAAAACGTATTTACTTGCATTCTGGCAAAAAGTGGCTTCGCCATTTGCATTGTTGGCACTTGTACTGATTGCTTGCTCATTTATTTTTGGCCCTTTACGTCAACAATCCATGGGATTCCGTTTAGTAATTGCGTTATTTGTAGGGCTTGGTTTTTACTACCTGCAAGACTTCTTAGGGTACGCGAGTTTGGTGTATTCACCATCTCCCGCTTGGTTTGTTTTTCTGCCAATTGTGCTTATCTTTGCGGTAGGTAGCTATTTGCTATATCGAGCACGCTAGAGAATTTTTAAATTGAAAAATAGATGGTCTAGATCAATCAAAGCCATCGTGTTCAGATAGAGTCTTAATGAAAAATTCGTTAAGATACGTTGATTAATTTGTAAACAGAAAAGAGTGTATATCATGACGGATGCAACTGCTGGCAAAATCCCTCACGTTTTAGTCATTATGGATGGTGTGGGTCATCGTGAAGCGGTCGAAGATAATGCTTTTCTTGCAGCGAAAACACCTAATTTAACTGCAATGAAACAGAATCATCCACATGGTCTGATTTCAGGTTCAGGTGAAGATGTTGGTCTTCCAGATGGCCAAATGGGGAATTCAGAAGTTGGTCATATGAATCTTGGTGCTGGACGCGTGTTGTATCAAGATTTCACTCGTATTACCAAAGATATCCGTACTGGTGATTTCTATAAACATGAAGTATTGGTTGATGCTGTAGAAAAAGCAAAAGAAAATCAAAAAGCAGTACATATTTTTGGATTGTTGTCTGAAGGTGGTGTTCACTCTCATGAAGACCATATAGTTGCTATGGCAGAGTTGGCACTAAAAAGAGGTGCTCAAGTCTATTTACATGCTTTCTTAGATGGTCGTGATACTCCCCCAAAAAGTGCACAACCATCTTTAGAGAAATTAGATGCATTATTTGCCCAATATCCAGGTCAGGGTCGAATTGCAACGATGATCGGTCGTTATTTCGCAATGGATCGTGACAATCGTTGGGATCGTGTTGAACAAGCATATCGTTTATTAACAGAAGGTGAGGCTGTTCGCGTAGTTGAGTCTGCTGTGGAAGGTCTCGAACAAGCGTATGCTGCTGAAGAGTCAGATGAGTTTGTGAAAGCAACACGTATTGGGGATGTAGCCGCAGTACAAGATGGTGATGCTGTTGTTTTTATGAATTTCCGTGCAGATCGTGCTCGCGAATTGACAAAAGCATTTGTTGAACAAGGCTTCGATGGTTTCGAGCGTAAAGTTGTGCCTCAGCTTGCGAAATTTGTCATGTTAACGCGCTATCAAGCGACAATTAATGCGCCGGTGGCATATATGCCAGAACCGTTGGTCAATTCAATTGGTGAATACCTGTCTAATTTAGGTAAAACTCAATTACGTATCGCGGAAACTGAGAAATATGCCCATGTGACTTTCTTCTTCAGTGGTGGTCGTGAAGATGAGTATCCAGGTGAAAAACGTATTTTGATTCCATCACCAAATGTTGCAACCTATGATTTAAAACCAGAAATGAGTGCTTATGAAGTCACTGATGAGTTAGTGAATGCAATTAATTCAGGTGAATTTGACTTACTCGTTGTGAACTATGCAAATGGCGATATGGTTGGACATACTGGGGTATTCGATGCTGCCGTTAAAGCAGTAGAAGCAGTGGATGTCAGCTTAGGTCGTGTCTATGATGCAGTGATGGCGAAGAAAGGTCATATGTTGATCACTGCGGATCACGGTAATGTTGAACAAATGCAGGACTATGAAAGTGGTCAAGTCCATACTCAACATACAACTGAGCATGTGCCATTTATTTATGTAGGTCCAACTCAAGCAAAAATTGCAGAGGGTGGGGTGCTTGCAGACGTTGCACCGACATTATTGAATTTAATGCAGTTGCCTGTTCCTGCTGAAATGAAAGGTCGCAATTTAGTGACTTTAGTTTAAAAATAAGAAGGAATTCAGTATGAATCCATTGTTATTCAAACTCATGTTAGGTCTAGCTTTAAGTTTGAATGGGGTTCATGCTTTCGCTGCTGGATCTAAGGGTCCAGCAGTTGATCCTTTAGAAGAAGACTGGTCATCTAACAGTTCAGAAGTTCCGATTGAATCTATACAGCAGTTTGTTCAGATTTACGGTACAGTAAAAGAAAACTATGTCACTGAAGTCACTGACGATCAGTTATTTTTACAAGCGATCCAAGGTTTGGTGAGTGGGCTAGATCGTTACTCTCGCTATTTATCTCCAGAAGATTATCGCCAACTCCTCAAATATACCGAGGAGGATTTAGCGAGTATCGATTTTGATCTTAGCTTTGATACCTCACGAGGTTTATGGCAGATCGAAAATTTAGATCCCGATAGTGACTCGGCAAAATTAGGATTGGCCAACGGCGTTACACTTTACAAAATTGATGGACAAGAGCTTAGATTGTTAAACCAAGATCAAGTCAAAGACTTGCTCAGCGGCTCGATTGGATCAACCATCAGTTTACAAAGATCACCGAACTCATCTCCAATTATTTTAGTGAGAAATCAAAAACTAGATGTTGCCGATATACAAGCACATATGCTGAGTAATCAAGTTTTACTATTAAAGGTGAAAGTTTTTCAGCAAGATACTGCGAATGAAATAAAACGTTATATCGATGAGCATCATAGCCAACAACTCAAAGCTGTTTTAATAGATCTAAGAAATAATCCGGGTGGATTATTATCTTCTGCTGTGGAAACGGCAGATTTATTTTTAAATCAGGGTTTGATTGTATCTACACGTAGCCGTTCAGAAGGTGATCAACAATTCCAAGCTTTACCTGGACATGAATTTACAGGGCTTAAAGTCGGAGTATTGATTAATCAACGTTCGGCTTCTGCAGCAGAAGTATTTACGGCAGCAATGAAAGATCATCAACGCGCCGTAATCATTGGTGAAAAGAGTTATGGTAAAGGTGTTGTGCAAAAACTCTTTCCACTTGAAAATGGTGCGGCACTACAAATGACAGTATCTCATTACTTAACACCGAATGGTGTCGAGATTGATGGGCAAGGCATAGCCCCTAATATCGAATATCCTTGGCCGCAGGATATGAAGGAGGAGGTTTACCTCCAACACGCAGCCGATTTGTTGTTAAGAAGCCGTTAAATATCATCAATATCGGGGTGATGCTAAGTTATTCATCTTCAGTATCTAAACCAAATTTTTTTAAACGATATCGTAATGAGCGGAATGTCATTCCTAATTTTTTGGCGGCTAGGGTTCTGTTCCAATGCGTTGAGTTTAACGCATTAATTAAAACTTCTTTTTCTACTTTCTCAAGGTATTGTTCTAATCCCTCTTCGGGCAAACCTTTGGGTATTTGAGACGTTAAATCAGTAGTTGCTTCAATTTGACTATTTGGTTGTTGTGCTAAAGGTTGGGATGTTAAGCCTAATGAAGGGCTTTTAACATGCTCGACGGCTATGAGCTTATCATCGCAAAGTGTAAGTGCACGCTCGATGATATTTTTAAGTTCGCGTACATTCCCCGTAAATGGTTGTTGTTTAAGGAATTGTATCGCGTCTTGAGATAGTTGAGGGGCTTCAATACGCCATTCACTACTGATTTTATCAATAAAATGTTGAGCTAGAACGGGAATATCTTTGGGTCTATCGCGGAGTGGGGTAAGACGTAAATCCATCACATGAATTCTAAAAAATAGATCTTGTCTAAATTTGCCTTGCTGAACCAATTGCTCAAGATTTTGATGGCTTGCACTGACAATTCTAAAATCAACATCAAGCTCTTTATCACTGCCAATCGGACGTATTTTCTTTTCTTGAACTGCTCGTAGCAATTTAGCTTGCATGGCGAGTGAAAGCTCTGCAATTTCATCTAAAAATAATGTTCCACCATCAGCAGTTTGAATTAACCCTTGTTTGTCTTGGTCAGCACCCACAAAACTGCCTTTGATATGACCAAATAATTCACTTTCCATCAGGTCTTCATTCATCGCACCACAATTGATCGCGACAAAGGCATGATCATGACGATTACTGAGTTGATGAATAAGATTTGCAACGATTTCTTTACCAGTCCCTGATTCACCTGTAATAAAGACAGGTGCTTGTGATCGAGCTATTTTTTTGATTGCTGTACGAAGCTGTTGAGTTTGTTCTGAGACACCAATCAGCAGTTGTTCCTCAAGTGGAAGCTGATTGAGATCATCATCCACTGCAGGGGTATGTAATGCTTTCTTAAGCAATTGATGCAAATGTTGTTGATTAATGGGCTTACTGACGAAATCGAAAGCGCCTGCTTTTAAAGCGGAGATTGCCAACTCCATATTGGCATAGGCGGTCAGTACCGCGATGGGCGTCTTCGGATAGTGCTGGGTGACGTATTTAACTAAATCGATGCCATTGCCATCTGGTAAATTGAAATCGGTGATACACGCATCGTATTTATATTCGCTTAGAAAATGTAGCGCTTGTTTCAAATGATGTGCCATATGCGTTTTAATGCCCATCCGAGAAAGGGTCATTTGCATCAACATACATAAATCAGGTTCATCATCGACTAAAAGTACTAAAGGTTGTTGCTTTACCATAACCTGATCTTATCCATCTAAACGTCTGTCTTATGGCATGTAATACGAAAACATGCACCTTGCTGTTCTTGTTCGATATAACTCAATTTTGCTTGGTTAGCTTCACAAATACTTTGTGATAAATATAATCCTAAACCAGTTCCATTGGTTTCAGTACTAAAAAATGGTTGAAATAATTGAGATAAATCATGTTGTTGGATGCCTTTGCCAAAATCGATAACATCAATAAAAATTTGATTTTCTGAACAACTGCTTCTGACAAAAATGTACTCTGCGGTCGGATCATTATGACGAATAGCATTGCGAATTAAATTAATCAGAACTTGTCGCAGTTGGATTTCATCAAAATAAACTTCAATATTGGCTTCAAGCTGTAATTGGATATGAGAACTGATATCTGCTAAATCTTGTTGAATAAGATCATGCATAAACTGCTCAAAATGAATCAGTACACCGGCAGTTTTTTTATTCTTTGCCATATCCAATGTGTCTTTGATGATTTTATCAATACGTTTTGCTTGCTTAGCAATCATTTGATTGAGCATACGTTTTTGTTCTTCATCCGAATCATCATTAAGTTCATTGGCTTGTACGATTGCTGCTAAAGGATTACGTATTTCATGTGCAATACTGGCTGATAATTGACCAAGAGAAGCTAATTTCATTTGTTGAACTTTCTGATTAAGTTTTTGCGCATCTTCCAAAATTAATAGCGTGAGCGCTTGTTGAGGCGTAACCAGTTTTTGAACACGAATATCAACTGTATAGGATGATTGATGAGATTCAAACTGAAAGCGCTCTCCATGAGCAACCAATGTGTTTTTTAGAATTTCATAGAGATCTGGTTGGAAGTTGGCAAGATTATATTGTTCATGAGCGTACAGGGGCGAAATACCAAGTAAGGAATATGCAGCAGGATTGCAGACGATAATTTTACAGTGATCATCTAAGACCAGATAACCGACTTCGATTTGCTCAAGAATATAGCGATTAATATTTTGTAGTTTAAAGAGTTCATTGGCTTGATGTGTATTGACGGATTCGAGTACTTGAAACCGTTGTATTGATACTTGACCAATGCCATGAACCACAAAAAATAAAAAAGCAAGAAAGGCACTGTCACCAATATTATTTAGACTTTCAATGGAGAATAAACTGCCAAAAAACTGTTGATATACGACCCCAATCACCGCGACTAATGTGATGAATAAGGCTTGGTTTTTACTGAGTAAAAAGTTTGCTGCAAAGACGGAAATGACAAACAATAACCCAATTGCGATATTGGGACCACCGAGTGCAAAAGTAAGGGTATTTAGAAAGAGCAGGTCAACTGCAAATAAGGTGATAATTTGTTTAGAAATAGCTTGTGGTAAGTATTTTAAAACGATCGTTTGTACGATGCTACTTGCAACATAAAGGAGTAAAGCGTAAAAATAGATTGATTCATATTGATAAAAATAACGTTCAGAATCAATCGTCAGTAGGAATATGAGTGTTAAGCTTAAGGCGATAATGACACGATAACTTGAATATAGTGTTCCAAGACGGTAGATCGTTTGATAAATAGAAATTGAAGCAGCAGACGTCATTGGAATACTCAGATCAAATTAAGGCTTAATCAAACCATAACGAATTGCCAAATGAGTCAGTTTGACATCACTATCGATTCCTAATTTTTCAAATATACGATAGCGATAAGTATTCACTGTTTTTACGCTAACAAAAAGTTTGTCTGAAATTTCTTGGGCACTAATACAATTCACAACCATCATCGCGACTTGCATTTCACGTTCAGAAAGTGCATCAAAAGGAGAGGTTTGTGTATCAGATAAATAAGAACTCGCAAGCTGTTCAGCAATATCTGCACTGAAGTATTTACCACCTTGCATGACTTTATTAATTGCACGCACCATTTCTGTGATCGGAGCTCCCTTCGTGATATAACCACGAGCCCCGGCTTTTAACAGTAGTGATGGATAGGGTTCTTCCGCTAGACCACTGACGGCGAGAACTTTGGTGTCAGGCGCTGTTTGTAATAAACGGCGAGTGGTTTCTACGCCACCGATACCAGGCATGTTCACATCGAGCAAGACGACATTAGGGTGGTGTTGACGAACAAGACTAATGGCTTCTTCACCGGACTCTGCTTGACCAATGACTTGAATATCTGCTTGATCTTCAAGCATACGACAAATACCTGTACGAACTAACTCATGGTCATCTACCACTAATACCGTGATCACAAACACCTCCTCTGAAATCTATTCTTACTTTTTTGTTACATGATGCAAAAATTGCTTGCATTGGACTAACAAAAATAGCAATGCTATTCCTAATCTTTACTAAAATACTGTGCATAATCACGTGGTTTAATATTAATCACGTTTGTACCTAAATGTAAGTCATATTTGAGGTGATTAGCAATGATGCAAAATGCCTCCGTAAGATGAGTAAGTTATCGTGAAAAAACAGAAATTAACGCTAATGCATGTGCTGACTACATCAGTACTACTCTCTATGAGCTCATTGAGCTTTGCAGAATTAATTAATCATGCTAATTCTGCACCGGGGCAGGCGAGCATCAGTTGGTCATCTGAAGATGCAAGCCAATTCTTAAATAATGATAGTCTCAAAGCTTCTACTTCCTCTTCAGAAGAGTATACACCTCAAGCAACAACCACGATTACAACAACAATTCGTAAATCTACAGGCCCTGCGACCTCAACATCACCAACCTCTCAGATTCTTGATAACAGTCGCTATAGTAATCAACCTTCTGTGAACGCGCGTGCAGCATTGGTCATGGATGCAAATACGGGTGAGGTCTTATTTAGTAAGAACACGAATACTGCTCTACCGATTGCGTCTGTTACAAAATTAATGACAGCTGTTGTGATCGCAGATGCACAATTAAATATGTCTGAAAATATTACGCTGCAAAGCATTGATTTTGCAGGTGCGGGTGGTAAAAACTCAAGCTCGACATTGCGTGTAGGTGACACAATGAATCGTGCTGAAGCCTTATTATTCGCTTTAATGAAATCTGAAAACCCTGCAGCTGCGGCTTTGGCTCGTACGTATCCAGGAGGTCGTGCGGCTTTCGTCTCTGCTATGAATAATAAAGCACGTGCCTTAGGGATGCATTCATCTAAATTTACTGAGTCTACAGGTCTAGATCCTCGTAATGTTGCTTCTGCGCGGGACTTGGGCATCTTGGTGAGTACCGCATCACAGTACGGTCTTATTCGTCAATTTTCTACGACGCCAACTTATGATTTTAACCTCGGTTATCGTGTGTTGAAATCGAACAATACGAACTCTCTCGTTCGTAACGGTGGCTGGAATATTAACATTTCAAAGACGGGATTTATTAATGAGGCTGGGCGTTGTGTGGTGATGCATACGACTTTGAATAATCGTCCAGCTGTAGTTGTGCTTTTAGGAGCAAGCAATACTCAAGCTCGTAATGATGATGCTGTTCGCTTAATGCGTTGGACCAGTCAGTTACCACGTGCGATCTAGACCATAAATAAAAAACCCTGCAGATGCAGGGTTTTTTATGATGCAATCTTACATATTAGACAAAATTGAATCGCGTACTTGATCCATGGTTGCATCAATTGAAAGCATGACTGCATCAGAACACTGTTTGATTGCAGTATCAGGATCTTTAAGACCATTACCTGTTACAGTACAAACAATGACTGAACCTTCAGCAATTTTGCCCGCTTTAATATCGCGGATTGCACCACCAATCGAAGCTGCAGAAGCAGGCTCAACAAATACACCTTCATACATAGAAAGCAAACGTTGAGCTTCTAAGATTTCAGCATCTGTTAATTCATCAAACCAACCTTGAGAGTCACGTACTACCGCTTTCGCATGGTTCCAGCTTTGTGGGTTACCAATACGGATTGCTGTTGCAACAGTTTCAGGGTTTTGAACAGGTGCACCACGTAAGAATGGTGCTGCGCCAGAAGCTTGATAGCCAACCATCGTCGGTAAACCTTCAGGTTTAGGACCAGTGAATTGATCAGTTTCAACATCATAAATTACTTGCTCAAATTGATCCGCAGGTTGGTTTGCAACAGCTTCTGTATAACCCATCCAGTGTGCAGTGATGTTACCTGCGTTGCCTACTGGTAAGCAGTGATAGTCAGGTGCACGACCTAATTCATCAACGATTTCGTATGCAATCGTTTTTTGGCCTTGCAAACGGTAAGGGTTGATTGAGTTTACGATAGTTACAGGGGCTTGGTCAGCAACTTCTTTAACAAGGCGCATACCGTCATCGAAGTTACCACGAATTTGCATTGTGATCGCACCATACATCATTGCTTGAGCCATTTTACCCATTGCAATTTTGCCTTCTGGAATTAAAACGAATGCTTTAATACCAGCGCGAGCAGCATAAGCAGCAGCGGCAGCAGAGGTATTACCTGTAGATGCACAGATAATCGCTTTAGAGCCTTCTTCAACCGCTTTAGTGACTGCCATGGTCATACCACGGTCTTTAAATGAACCAGTCGGGTTTAAGCCTTCGTACTTCACATAAATTTCAACATTTTTGCCAATTAAACGTGGAATATTCGCAAGCTTAATCAGTGGTGTATTACCTTCGCCTAGGGAGATTGCACGAGTAGTTGCAGACACTGGTAAACGGTCGCGATAACGGTCAACTAAACCAGTGTAACGATTGGCATTAGACATGATGATGTTCCAATTGTGTGTAGAGCTGGAGAGGGCAGCAGTACCCTCTACCCGAGATGATTAATTATCAAGCGATTCTAAACGAATTCGTACAATTTCGCCATGGATGACGGGTAATGCTTGAATTTGTGAAAGCGCTTCATCCATTTTTGATTCAACAATAGGATCTGTCAGAATCACGATAGGAATAAGGTCTTTTAAGCGAGGTTGCTGCATAATGGCATCAATACTGATTCCTGCACGACTCAAGATCGTAGTAACTTCAGCAAGTACACCTGTTTGATCTTCAGCATTAATGCGGATGTAGTAACCCGTTGTCATTTCTTCACGACTTAGAATTGGTAAGTCTGTGAGTGCTTCAAATGCTAATTGTGGAATAGTTCCTGCACCGTCTTCAGTATAAGAAATGTCACGAACGATATCGACAACGTCAGCGACTACGGCAGAAGCAGTTGGACCAGCACCAGCACCAGCACCATAATATAGAGTTGGGCCGACTGCGTTCGCTTGTACGAGAACAGCATTTTTAACGCCGTTTACATTTGCGATCAACTGATCATCTGGAATGAGCGTTGGGTGAACACGTAGTTCAATGCCTTTTTCTGTACGACGTGCAATACCTAAATGCTTAATACGGAAGCCAAGATCTTCAGCATACTTCACATCTTGAGCAGTAACTTTACCAATTCCTTCAGTAAAAACTTTATCAAATTGAAGTGGAATACCAAATGCACAAGATGCAAGAATGGTTAACTTGTGAGCAGCATCAATCCCTTCTACATCAAAGGTTGGATCTGCTTCAGCATAGCCAAGTTCTTGCGCTTCTTTCAAAACGTCCGCAAAAGCACGTCCTTTTTCACGCATTTCACTTAGGATAAAGTTGCCTGTACCATTAATGATGCCTGCAAGCCAATCGATTTTATTGGCAGCTAAGCCTTCACGAATTACTTTGATAATTGGAATACCGCCGGCAACAGCTGCTTCATAGGCGATCTGCACAGCATTGTCTTCAGCAAGTTTAAATAATTCGTTACCATGTTCAGCTAAAAGCGCCTTATTGGCAGTGACAACTTGTTTGCCATGAACAATTGCTTCTTTGATGACTTCATAAGCAGGGTGAATACCACCCATGACTTCAACAACAACATCAACATCAGGTTGACGAACGATATCAAGAAGGTCGGCACTTTGTTTAACTGAGTCTGGAAGATTTAAATCTGGGCGAGGGCGACGAGTACCCACATAAGTAATTTGAATTTCACGACCGGTGCGACGTCTAATTTCAGCAGCGTTTTCTTGTAATAGTTTAAGGGCACCACCACCTACGGTTCCTAGACCGAGTATTGCCAGACGAACTGGTTTCACGTCACACTCCAAAAAATATGTAAAATTTTATTGAACCTAGATCATAGCTAAAAAAAGAGGCAGACTCTAGGGTCAATCGAGTTAAATATTGATGTATAAAAAGCAGTAATTTATCTCATAAATATTAGTTATTTAAGCTACGTAGTATTTCATCTACTGTCATGTATCCACCAAGATAAACACCTTCTGAACTGTAAATTGCAGGCGTTCCATTTACACCCATTTTTAAGCCCATTTGGTATTGATCTTTAACAGGATTTTCACAGTTGGCATTGTCCAATTGTTGACCTGCAATAGCTTGATCAAATGCGGTTCTACGATCTTTACTACACCAGACACTTTCCATTGCTGGGAAATATTGTTCTCCACGTGGCCACGCGATATAACGAACTTCAATTCCTTTAGAATTGATTTCATCCATATGTTCATGCAATTTATGGCAGTAAGGGCAGCTGATATCTGTAAAAACGTAAACGATATGTTTGGTTTTAGATTTAGCTGGATAAATAATGAGATCTTCAGCTTTTAACTGGCTTAGTAACCCTTTACTCAATGCCGACTGGAAGGATTGTCCAATATCTTCAACTTTTTTATTACCTAAACGTAGTAAATCACCTTGGAAAATATATTGACCATCTGCAGTAGTGTATACCGCAGTCATACCCTCTAAATTGACCCAGTAAAGATTTGGTACTTCGGTTGGTTTAATGTCTATAATTTTGGCATTGATATTTGCGGTTTTAAAATTTTTCTCTAACTTTTGAATCAAGCGTTGTTGCGCATTTCGCTCAGTTAAATTTGATGCTTGGCCGGTTGCTGGAGCAGTTGCCGTTAAAGTACCATCTGATTTTTGTGTGTCTTCAGACTTGGAGCATGCATACATAAAAAGCGTCGTTGCAAGGGTAGAAACGAATAAAATTTTCGAACGGGTAAATAACATAAACAACCCTTTTAAAGTTTTCAGCATTATTTTTACTGCGCTAAGCATAACAAAAAATATTCTCAAATCCTAAATTATAGCTCAGTGCTACAAAATTCAGATCGATGACTTAGCCACGGGGATGATGCTGAGCATGAAGTTGTTGCATGCGAATTTGTGCAACATGCGTATAAATTTGGGTTGTCGATAAATCACTATGCCCTAAGAGCATTTGTACCACTCGGAGATCTGCACCATGATTGAGCAGGTGAGTTGCAAAAGCATGTCTTAATGTATGGGGGGATAGCTCTGTAGCTATACCTGCTTGGAGGGCATAACGTTTGATGGCATACCAAAAGTTTTGACGGCTCATAATCCCGCCATGTTGGGTCAGGAATAAGTAATCTGTAGCACTTTTATGGAGTTGGGGGCGAGCTTCTGCTAAGTATTTTTCAATCCATTCCACAGCAATTTGCCCCAAAGGAACTAAACGCTCTTTATTTCCTTTGCCCAAAATTCGCAAAAAACCCTGATTGAGATTGATGTGATCTATTCTTAAATTAATCAGTTCGCTCACGCGTAAACCACAAGCATAAAGGACTTCAAACATCGTGCGATCACGCAAGCCTAACGCTGTGTTTGTATCTGGTGCTTGAATGAGTGATTCAACATCTTGCTCAGATAAATCTTTAGGTAACGCTCGTCCTAACTTGGGTGTTTTGTGCGCTGCTATAGGATTATCTGTTCTTAAATTTTGCTCTCTTAAAAATTTATAAAAAGACCGAAGTGCCGATAAAGTGCGAGCAATTGATCGAGGACTTTTCCCTTGTTTGGTGAGCTCAATCAGTACATCTGAAATATCATCATGTGACCATAAGGTCATGGGGCTGGTTAACAGAGTACTGCATTGGACTAAATCTGTGAGATAAGCATTTCGGGTGTGCGGACTAACAGACTGAGCGATTAAATAATCCCGAAATCCGTGTAAGAACGAAAGTTGTTCTGGAATTTGAATGGGGGTAGGAATTCGAGGTTTCTTATTAATCATATGGATATTCGATTGAGAAATTCGATTGATTTAATTGAGATTATCTAATGTAGTGTAATTTTCTATGCATGTCGATGTGTTATAAGAAGATGCGAATCATTCTTGATGAGAGTGCGGTAATAATTCTCATTTGTATGTATACTGTTCAAAATTTTTTAGGGTTAGGTACGGTGCGTTTATCTGATTTGAAAGTCAAACAATCTGCCATCATTACGCAAGTGCATCGCACTGTAGATGGTACTTCTACAGACATGGTGGCAAGTCGTTTAGAAACGCTAGGATTTGTTGCCGGAACTAAAGTACAAGTCATTACGAAAGGACTGTTTGGTGGCGAACCAATTCTCATTCAAGTGGGTTTTACTCGCTTTGCCTTAAGAAAAAATGAAGCAGAAAAAATTGAAATAGAAGGAGTGTCGGCATGAGCGATGCGTTGCGTGTTGCCCTTGTTGGTAATCCTAACTGTGGTAAAACTTCATTATTCAATCATTTGACTGGAACACGCCAAAAAGTAGGTAACTATGCAGGTGTAACCGTTGAGCGAAAAATTGGTCATTTCACGCTAAACTCAGGTAAAGTGGTTCGTGTTTTAGACTTGCCAGGAACGTATAGTTTAGACGCAACTAGTCCAGATGAAGAAATCACCCGTGATGTTGTTTATGGGAAAATTGCGGAAGAAGGTCGTCAAGATGCATTTTTATGCGTTGTAGATGCAACCAATCTTAAGTTGCACCTTGGTTTAGTTTTGGAGTTGATCCAATTGGGTCGTCCAATGCTACTCGTGCTTAACATGATGGATGAAGCTCGTCGTCGTGGAATGCAAATCAATACCCAGAAGCTTTCTGAGCGCTTAGGCATTCCAGTTGTAGAAACGGTTGCTGTACGTCGCTCAGGTATTGAAAACCTGATGAATGCGCTAGATCATGGCAAATATGCTGTTCCTCAAACTGAGCTGACAGGTTTGAAAGGATCTGATCACGACAAAGTTGAAGCGATTGTCAAAGATGCCGTTCAATTTGTTGAATTTGATGATAAACGTTCAGTTTTTCTCGATAAAATCTTTCTGCACCCTGTATTTGGTCTATTCAGTTTAGCGGTGATGATGTTCGTCATTTTCCAAGCAGTTTTTGCTTGGGCGGCACCCTTCATGGATGGTATTGAGACGTTCTTTGGCTGGTTGGGTGAAGTTGTTGGCGAGAATATTGCCCATCCATTACTCAATAGTTTAGTGGTTGATGGAATTATCGCGGGTGCTGGTGGTGTAGTTGTCTTTTTGCCTCAGATTCTCATCTTATTCTTCTTTATCTTGGTGCTTGAAGAATCAGGTTATTTACCCCGAGCGGCATTCTTACTTGATAAGTTGATGTATAAAGCAGGTCTTTCGGGACGTGCATTTATTCCATTACTGTCAAGTTTTGCCTGTGCAATTCCTGGAATCATGGCATCACGGACTATTAGTGATCCAAGAGACCGTTTGACCACGATCTTTGTTGCACCATTGATGACTTGTTCAGCTCGTTTACCCGTCTATGCGTTGTTGATTGCAGCTTTTGTTCCTTCTCAAATGGTTTGGGGACTATTTAACCTTCAAGGTTTAGTGCTGTTCGGTCTATATATGGCAGGGATTGTGAGTGCACTGATCGTATCGTTTGTGTTGAAGTTTTTCCAAAAAGATAAATCTCAACATATGCTATTGATGGAACTTCCAAGCTATCGTTTTCCAGATTTGAAAAATGTGTGGATTGGTTTGCTTGATCGAGCAAAAATCTTTTTAAAGCGAGTCGGTGGAATCATCTTTGCGCTTTCTATTTTATTATGGTTCTTGTGCACATTCCCACAACCACCTGAGGGTGCAACATTACCTGCGATTGATTATTCATTTGCGGGGATGTTAGGTCATTTGATGCAACCAATCTTTTCGCCATTAGGCTTTAATTGGCAGATTTGTATTGCCTTAATTCCAGCCATGGCTGCGCGTGAAGTTGTCGTTGCTGCTTTAGGCACGGTGTATGCTTTGTCTGCTGTTGATGAGGATGCGATGTCGGAAGGCTTGGCATCACTGATTAGTAGTGGTGGGGATTTGGGCTGGTCTTTAGCAACAGGATTATCACTTTTGGTCTGGTTCATTTATGCACCACATTGTTTGGCGACATTAGCGACAGTGAGACGCGAAACAGGTTCTTGGAAGACAGTTGGCTTTATGACCGTCTATTTATTTGGTTTAGCGTACTTTATGTCGTTCTTGACCTATCAAGTCGCGACCAGCGTGTTAGCTTAAATCTGAAGAGTTGAGGAGACTGAGATGATTGAAATTCTAATTATTACGGCATTGGTCCTTTGGAGTGCATTGGTCGTATTCAAAAAGGTTTTTCCACAGACGTCAAATTCAGTCTTTATGAAACTGTCAGATGCTACTGAAAGAAAAGGGTGGAAGGCACTATCAAAGTGGCTTAAACCCAAAATGACTGCTGGATGTGGCGGAAATTGCGCTTGTCCTGTTTCAGACAAGGAAACACCCAAGTTAAACCCTCAAGCTGTGAAATGGAAGTAGTTTACTTCAATAAAAAAACCGCCTAAATTGGCGGTTTTTTTACGCATGGACACAAAATAATGTCAAGATTATGAAATCAAAAAAAGCATTCAAAGCAGCAAAGTGCTAACATTTCGGCAGTTTCTAATTAGACTAAAATATGGGGCAGAAATGTTAATACAGCGTGGTGGATTAAAAGTTGTCGCAGGACTCGGAATTTCGGGTGTTGCTGCGGTAAATTTTCTACATGAAAAAGGCTATCACGTTGCAGTAACAGATTCGAGGACCTCTCCACCTGGACATGATCAAATTCCACCTGAAGTCCAAACTAGCTTTGGGAAATTTGACGAAGAAATGTTGTTGTCTGCTGAGGAAATTATTATCAGTCCAGGGCTTGATCTTAAACTGCCAGTGATTCAAACAGCACTTGCACAAGGCATTCCTGTTGTCAGTGAAATTCAAATTTTACGACGTGCGACTGAAAAGCCTATTGTTGCAATAACAGGTTCTAATGCAAAAAGTACAGTGACCACCTTGATCGGCTTAATGGCGAAATATGCAGGCAAAAAAGTCGCTGTAGGGGGGAATTTAGGACGTCCAGCCTTAGATTTAACCAAAGATGATCCAGAGCTATATATCTTAGAACTATCCAGTTTCCAATTAGAAACTACATCGAACTTAAATGCTGAAGTTGCTGTCGTCTTAAATATGAGCGAAGACCATCTCGATCGTCATGGCGATATGATGGGATATCACACTGCCAAACATCGTATTTTCCAAGGTGTCAAGAAAGTGGTCTTCAATCGGGATGACTCTTTGACACGTCCTTTAGTACCTGATGCAACGCCAATGCAGAGTTTTGGGCTCAATGCACCAGATATGAATCAGTATGGTGTACTCAGAGATACTGATGGCACGATGTGGTTAGCAAGGGGGCGTGAACGTTTATTGAAAAGTTCTGAGATGTATATTCAAGGGACACACAATGTCGCAAATGCACTTGCGTGTTTAGCTTTAGGTGAAGCGATAGGTCTACCATTAGAGGTCATGCTGGAAACTTTGAAAACCTTCAAGGGGTTGGAACATCGCTGCGAATTTGTCAAAGAAGTGCAAGGTGTTCGTTATTATAACGACTCAAAAGGTACAAATATTGGGGCAACCTTAGCAGCATTAGACGGCTTAGGTGCGGCGATCGCAGTACAGAAAGCTAAAGTTGCCATCATTTTAGGTGGTCAAGGTAAAGGGCAAGATTTTACTGCTTTAAGAAAATCATTAACGGAATTTGCAAAACTCGCGGTACTCATTGGTGAAGATGCGCCAGTGATTGAACAAGCAATTCAAGGCACAACCACAATTCTTCACGCTACATCATTAGAAGAAGCAGTAAAATTATGCCAAGCAAATACACAGCAACATGATGTGGTATTGCTTTCGCCGGCATGTGCAAGTTTTGATATGTTTACTGGCTATCCACAACGCGGACATCAATTTGTTGCTTGTGTGAATGCGCTGCACGAAGAACAATAAGGACGAAGATATGGCTGAGTCAGCTCAGACAACGATTGATAAAGTGAATAAAATTTACCAACGTTGGTTACCACGTATTCCAAGTGAAATTACATCAAGGAATGTTCTAATTTTTTGTGTGATTGCACTGCTCTGTATTGGAACGGTGATGGTTGGTTCAGCTTCTATGCCTTACGCAGAAAGATTGCATGAAAATCCATTCCACTATGTCATCCGCCATGCCATATCCATCGTGGTTGCGTTTGTCGCAGCAATTTTGGTTTATCGTGTTTCGTTAAATACCTGGTTTAATAACACATTTCCGTTATGGATGATGACTATGGCATTGCTTGTCGCGGTGCTATTAGTCGGTTCGGAAGTGAACGGTTCGACGCGTTGGATTCGAATCGCAGGATTTACCTTCCAGCCTACTGAAGCTGCGAAAGTGATGATGGCTATTTTTACTGCAGATTATGTTGTCCGTCGGGCAGAAGAAGTGCGAAATAATGTGAAAGGGCTGGCACGATTAGCAACAGTAATGCTATGTACAGTTGGTTTGATTATTGCTGAACCTGACTTAGGTGCAACGGTAGTGGTTGCCTTAACGATGTTAGGGGTGTTCTTTCTTGCAGGTGCGCCACTAATCCAGTTTGGTATTGCATTGGGTGCCATTATCATGGCATTTGTAGTGCTGGTTGTGTTCGAGCCTTATCGTTTCGAGCGTTTAATGTCTTTTACCAATCCATGGGCAGATCCTTTAGGTTCTGGTTATCAGCTTTCAAATGCGCTTATGGCCTTTGGGCGTGGTGAATGGTTAGGGGTAGGCTTAGGCCATAGTATTCAAAAAATGTCTTATCTCCCTGAGGCGCATACGGACTTTATGTTGGCTATTTTGGCAGAAGAGTTCGGTTTCATGGGCATTACGGTTGTTCTCGCACTGTCATTTCTTATGGTGGGTGCGTGTATTCGAATTGGGCATCGTGCCATTCAACATCAATTCTTGAGAGCGGGTTATTTGGCTTACGGGATTAGCATTATTTTTGTTCTGCAAATTATGGTAAATGCTGGCATGAATATGGGGCTGCTCCCAACAAAAGGTTTAACTTTACCATTTATTAGTTATGGTGGTTCATCTCTGATTATGTGTGCTGTCATGGTCAGTTTAATGCTGAAAATTGAAGCAACAACCCAAGAAAAGAATCAGGCTAAGGAAGTATCTAGCTTTTAAAATACACGATTGTATCTTAAGCATTCAAATCTGATGATGGTGGAGTACTATTTTGCTGCAACACCATTGTTGGCATATGTGTGCCACAGTTTAAACAGGTGATTTGACCAGATTTGGGTTTTGATAGTGGAATCAATGGAATAAAAAATAAAGAAAAATAATTGCGTTGTTGTTTAATTTCATAATTGCTATGTGTACGACAGACTGGGCATAGAAATTGCCCCTTTTCCGTTTTGATGGTTTTAGGTCCTACCCCAAAAATAAAAAACATAATGAACTCCTGATTAATCTATTTAAATGGAATTCAAAAACATTTTCAGCTGAATAACAAGCATGATTCTGTATGGACACTATTCAAAAACACCTTGTATGGTGGTGCCAACTGGAATTTTCTTACGATCCCATTGTTGAATTGCCTGTAGAAGCATGCGATTTGGTTGATCTAGATCAACTGGATCTTGTCCTAATGCATGAATAGCTTTGTTCAAGAGTTGGGGGGCTTGGGTGAGATCAAGTGCTACAGCTAAATTTTGCTTAGAAAGCTTTGTACCATCTTTATTCATTGCTAGGGGCAAATGCATATACTGAAGTTCAGGGTAGCCCAATAATCGCCCTAACCAAATTTGTCGTTCAGTGTTATCCAGCAAATCAGCACCACGCACAACATGAGTCATTCCTTGTAGATAATCATCCACAACCACGGCGAGCTGATAATTAATAATACCGTCGCGACGTTTAAGAACAAAATCTCCTAATTCATTGGTCAAATTAGAGCAATGCTGACCTTGTAAAAGATCCTCAAAACAAATCAACTCGTCTGATGTTTTAACCCGAATGGCTTGTTGATCGTGTGGTAGTTTTAAATCGCGGCAAGTACCGCTATAGATATGATTAGAGCCTAAGATTTTGCGTGTACATTGGCAGGCATAGGTGAGGTCACGTTGCTGAAGATCATTTAAGACAGATTCATAGATGTTTAAACGGTCTTTTTGAAAGATAATTTCGTCATCAAACTCGAAACCGAAAGCTTCAATACATGACAAGATATGTTCTTCACTACCAGGATATATGCGAGGGATGTCTGTATCTTCAATTCGTACAACCCATTTGCCTGCATGAGATCTTGCTTCACAATAGCTTGCAACAGCTGTAATGAGTGATCCAAAATGAAGAGGGCCGGTTGGCGATGGCGCAAACCGACCCACATAAGCCATCCTGTTGTCCCCCTCCTTTATCAAAGGAGGGGTTAGGGAAGGATTATTAAATAACATGATTAACCGTTATTTTGTTTCTCTTTAATTTCAGCTAAAGTTTTGCAATCAATGCAAAGCGTCGCTGTTGGACGAGCCTCTAAACGACGTAAGCCAATTTCGATCCCACAGGTTTCACAGAAACCATAGTCATCATTTTTGATTGCTTCGATAGATTGTTCAATTTTGCGAATTAACTTGCGTTCACGGTCACGAGTACGAAGCTCAATCGCAAACTCTTCTTCTTGCGTTGCACGGTCATTTACATCAGGCAATGCAGTATTTTCATCTTGCATTGTATTTAATGTTCGATCCACTTCTGACATTAACTCGTCTTTCCATGCCAATAAAATTTGACGGAAATGCTCAAGTTGACCTTCAGACATGTATTCTTCATTTTTTTTCGGCTGATAAGGCTCGATGCCAAATAGACTCGCTGTAGTACCGCCTTCGGAAGTCTTTGGCTTGGTCTTACGCACGCGTTTTACTTTTTCAGCAACTACGTTGTTTTCTTCCAAGACTTGATTTTGGTTGTCATTCGCCATAAAGGGCATTCCTCATCATATGCGTGTTTGCGTACGCAAAAAATATGGTGATATGCAAGTGTTTTTATCGCTTCCGATAGATTGTTGCTATCGGGGGCGTCATCATATAGATTTTTTATCAAAGATGAAAGCTATGAATATCTGTTTTGGACTGTTCAGATTCCATTCGGACAGATAACTTAATCCAAAACACTTTAAAAGAAAAGCTAATAACCTGAAATTTCTTTATTAATATTTTGCGCAAAATTTTGTAGGCGATGAACACGTGTTTCAAAGCTACCATCAGCTTTCAATAGCAGGCTGCGATAGCCTGGTGCAAGGTCATCAAAGGCAAAATCTTCAGTCTTTGGTTTAAACTGAACAGAGGTGGAAGGCGTTGATAAAAATTGAATATTTTTCCAGACATTCAACGAATCTTGGTGCACATGTCCAAAGATCACTGCTTGAATCTGTTGATACTCTGCCATGATCTGTGTCAATTGATCTGAATTTTTTAAGATGTGTCGATCAATCCACTTGGAATTCATTTCAAGTGGGTGATGATGACACGCCAAAATGACTGGGTGCTGCTGTGTTTCCTGAAGAATCATTGATAAATGATTCAATTGTTCTGCTTTAATCCAACCATCTACTTTGTGGGGCACAGCACTATTTAATAGGACGATTTTCCACGTTTCGAAAGTTAACACGGCCGGTATAGGATCAGGCGCTGCAAAAGGAAAATATTCGGCATCATCATGATTCCCTGGAATTTGATAAAACGGAATATTCAAATTTTTCATGAAACTCAAATATCGCTGATAAGTTGCCTCATGTGGTACCTGTGCCAAGTCACCTGTATGAATAATCGCATCAATGTCTTGATAGCGATTTAAAATATCATTGATCACTGCATGAAAACTTTGTTCAGGATTTATCTGAACAAACGGCGTGTCAGGATGATCCATGAGATGAGTATCGGTAATTTGGATAATGAGCTGATCATTTTTATTCTGTTTGATTAAAGGCGTCATAAATTACCTCAGCGCTATAGAGGTAGTGGCAATGTGCTGTTTGAGCCATTGCAGAGCCATGATGACAGGTGCATTACACAATCGTTTGGATGCCAATAATGGTTCAAGATCTGAATAAGCTAAGATATGCAGTTGGATATTCTCACCTTCATCTGGCATACCATGAATACCGCCTAGCTCAGGAAGATCTGCTTCTGCAACATACAAATGAAAAACTTCATCGCACGCACCAGCAGAAGGGTAGAAGGTAAATAAATGTTCCAGATTACGAATTTCACAACCAGATTCTTCTAAACTCTCACGCTGAATGCATGTTTCAGGTGATTCATCGCCATCTAATACGCCTGCAATGATTTCTAGTTGCCATGGGGAGATAGGATCATCGATTGCACCAATTCGGAATTGTTCAATCAGTGCAAAGCGCTTGAGTGCATCATTGTAGATGAGTACACCAGCAGCTTCTTTTCGATGCACTAATTCACGATGAATTGTTGGGGTATAAGTATTCTCACCAAATAAACGATGTGTGATGCTCACTTTCTCTATACGAATGAATCCTTGATAAAGGGATTCGCGAGAATGGACCTTAAAATCTTTATTATTGTAAGTAGCTTTTTCAAGAATTTTCATTCGTATACGTTAGGACAAAAATTTATTTCATCCTAACTGAGATTGCATTAAAGAAAAACAGATTTTTTAATTTTTACAGCTTCTGATACAACTTTTGTCCTTGCTTATGATACTCATTTTTCATGGTGTTGAGACCTGATTCAATCTCTTGATTTAACTTGAGATCTAGGTTGTCAGACTGCTGATTTTGAGCGTATTCACGCACATTTTGGGTAATCTTCATTGAGCAAAATTTAGGTCCACACATCGAACAGAAATGCGCTGATTTATGTGCCTCTTTCGGCATGGTTTCATCATGCATACTACGTGCCGTATCAGGATCTAAACTTAAATTAAATTGATCTTCCCAACGAAACTCAAAACGTGCTTTTGAAAGCGCATTATCACGGACTTGAGCACCTGGGTGTCCTTTGGCGAGGTCTGCAGCATGTGCTGCAATTTTATAGGTGATAATGCCATCTTTGACGTCCTTTTTATTGGGTAGACCTAAATGCTCTTTAGGTGTTACGTAACAAAGCATCGCTGTTCCATACCAACCGATCATGGCTGCACCAATTGCTGAAGTAATATGATCATAACCAGGTGCAATATCTGTTGTTAATGGTCCTAATGTATAAAAAGGTGCTTCTTTGCAAACCTCAAGTTGTAAATCCATATTTTCTTTAATCATATGCATAGGAACATGACCAGGACCTTCAATCATGACTTGCACATCGTGTTCCCAAGCTCGATGGGTTAATTCTCCTAATGTACGCAGTTCGGAAAATTGGGCTTCGTCATTGGCATCTTGAATGCACCCAGGGCGTAAACCATCACCTAAGCTGAATGAGACATCATAGGCTTTCATGATCTCGCAGATTTCATCAAAATGGGTGTATAAGAAATTTTCTTTATGATGTGCAAGACACCACTGTGCCATGATTGAACCGCCGCGTGAAACGATGCCCGTTAAGCGATTGGCTGTGAGAGGAACATAGCGTAATAAAACACCAGCATGAATCGTGAAGTAATCAACCCCTTGCTCAGCTTGTTCGATTAAAGTGTCTTTAAAAATTTCCCATGTAAGATCTTCTGCTATTCCATCCACCTTTTCTAATGCTTGATAAATCGGAACAGTTCCAATAGGTACAGGGGAGTTTCGAATAATCCACTCGCGTGTTTCGTGAATATTTTTACCCGTAGATAAATCCATGATGGTGTCAGCACCCCAACGTGTTGCCCATGTCATTTTTGCCACTTCTTCATCAATGGATGAACCCAGTGCTGAGTTGCCAATATTGGCATTGATTTTCACTAGGAAATTTCGTCCGATAATCATCGGTTCGAGTTCAGGATGATTGATATTGGCAGGAATAATGGCACGACCTGCAGCGACTTCTTGGCGTACAAATTCGGGTGTAATTTCTAATAAATTTTTTGCACCAAAGTTTTGACCAACATGTTGGCGAGTATCCACACCTTCGCGCTGTTTTTGGTTTTCTCGAATCGCAATGTATTCCATTTCAGGCGTGATAATACCCTGCTTAGCATAATGCATTTGCGTAACGTTATGTCCTGGTTTAGCTCGACGAGGTTTCTGGATATGTGCGAAACGAATGCCAGCTGTACGAATATCTTGAAGACGTTCTCGCCCAAATTTTGAGCTTAATGTCGCGAGTTGTTCTGTATCTGCGCGCTCTTCAAGCCATGTATCTCTGAGGTTTGGTAGGCCTCGATTTAAATCAATTTGAATCTCAGGGTCGGTATAAACACCTGAAGTGTCATACACCAAAATGGCAGGATTATACTCACCGCCTAAGCCCGTTGGTGTATCGGAGAGTGCAATTTCACGCATGGGTACGCGAATATCTGGACGAGAACCTTGAACATAGACTTTTTTTGACGCTGGTAAAATGCGGATGAGATCTTGAGCATCTTGCTCATGTTGAGCAGAGAGATCTGTATTTGAAAGATTCGTTAATTGGTTCATTGCAATGATCCTTATGAATGACATCAACGAATCAAGCACGACCAAAAACGGTGGCGGAATTATCCTGAATGAATAACCTAGAACAAAGTTTTTAGATGGCTTGATTCCTACGCAGGTATTAACCTGATCAGGTTCAACGGTACTCACCATCAAAACAATGTTTTAGGTGATCTCAGCGAGTTATTACTCGCGCTCCGTCAAGCGATGCCAAAATATTAACATATAAAGTCCGATTAAAGTCATCAGACTATGATGCATAACAAATTGCGTCTTTAAAGCAATTACGACGATTTTCAAGATCAACAGTTTTTAAGTTTAAATAGTGACTTAGCTGTATAAGAACTTGCGGATTTTGATCAGTCTGATTTGAAGTTAATTTACTTTTTTGTTGTGAATCCAGTTCGATAAATTTTAAGAAAAGTCTCGCTTGATCTGCTAAACGACTATTTTTCATATTTGCGAGTTGTTCGATTTCAGCTAAAGCATCGGGTGCAATTTCAACACGTCCTTCAAAATCATGAGAAACAGGATCATGGTTGAGACCTTTAAATAATAGATTTGAATAAAAATGATAAAGGTACTCTGCATCTAAACGGAAACTGCTTTGAGGATATTTTTTTAGATAATTTTCCCAATACTGGGCACGTCTAGAAATCTCTTTTGCTTCAAGATGAAAATGAGGATCTTCAAATTGTGCTTGCTGATTTTGTTCAGCAAGTTCTTGCATAAATGCTTGTTCTGCCTCAGGGAAATAGGGGGCAAATACTCGTGCTAAATAATATGGGTTTCTTTGATAGGTTGCTTGGTGGTTAATATCGACGAGATCAATATACGCTTGACCTTTATGCCGAAGTAAATATTGATCTCGTGGATGTAATTTTTCAATTTGTGATTGTTGAATCGTCGGAAATTGCGACTGGTCATGAGCATATAAATCAAAAGCTTTTTGCTGATCAGCTGATCGATCTATACTTAAGAAATTTCTATACATGATGTCTGCCAAACCGATCAATTCTTTCTGTTCCTGAAAGGGCATTAAGGGAAGACAAAGTCGAATATCTTGATTGATTTGCTCAATGGCGAATGTAGTCCGTTGAGCAGTTATCCCGAGCATTTCTTTTTTGAGTTTTTGACAAATAAGGTTGAGATCAGGTGTGGTGTTCTGGTTTTGGGTTGGGTTTGGAGATTCAGTAGGTATTTCTTCGGAAATCGGTTTTTGACACGCAGTTAAGCCAAGACTTACGACCATAAGAGTCAATAATTGACGAATAGGCTTAAACGTGTGCAAAAATGACTTCATTGAGATATCAAAATACAGTTAAAGTGTGAAATGAGGCGCAAATAGATTTTCACTTATTTTAAAACCGTACAGTGAAATTTATTGTAGTTGCTTCGCAATCAAGCGTTAAAATAATGTATGAAAAACATACATCAATGTGCATAATTCAAAATAATTCTCCGGATTAAATGAAAAAATAATAAAATTGATACGTAAAAAGCTCGATTAAAGATTATATTTGCAACATCCTATTCTAATTACTTGTTATTCAAATGCTTAAGGTGCTGTGAAGTCATTATCATGAAAAAAACTCTACTTGCAGTCAGTTTAATTGCACTTAGCCCGATGAGCTTTGCATTGAACCTCGTTGAAGCCTATGAGCGAGCAAAGCAAACCGATCCAAATTGGCAAGCCAACGTGTTGCAGTATGAGGCTGATCAGTTAAATATAGGTTTAGCAAAAGGTAATTTGCTGCCGACAGTAACCGTTTCAGGAAATGTGACGCGTAAAAACCAAGATGTAAATCGTTCAAGTACAGAATCGAATCCTTTTTTTAATAGTTCTGACCTGTTGGCATCGACATCGACCACTCGTCAAATTGCGATTACTGCACGACAACCCATTTTCAGAATGGATGCTTGGCAGGGATATAAACAGGTAAAAACCTCAGTTCAACTGAGTGAAGTCACTTTAAAACAGCAACAGCAACAACATATATTAAATGTCTCTGAAGCTTATTTTAATGTACTACGTCAACAGGCTTTAACGCTCACTAACGCTCAAGAAGAAAAAGCATTATTCGAGCAGCTCAATATGATGAATGCCAAACTCAAAGAAGGTTTAGTTGCTGAAAGCGATGTGAGCGAAGCGAATGCACAATATCAAAATGCGCGAGCAAATCGAATTGCGACAGGTGTTCAATTAATCTTGGCACAAGAGCAACTTGCTCAGTTGATTGGACCTTACCAAGAAAAGCTCGCTGTTTTAAGTGATGATTTCGAGTATCAAAAGCCTGTACCGAATATCATGAGTGAATGGACTAAATTAGCTCAAGAACAGAATCTTGAAATTCTACAAGCGCGTTTGCAACGTCAATATGCCAATGATCAGCGACGTGTAGAGCAAGCGGCGCTTTATCCTCAAGTCGAAGCCGTAGCCACTTATGGATATAGTGAACAGTCACCACAAACAGCTATATCGAGTGATGGACAGTTCGATCAGGTGGGTGTAGAAATGAACTGGAATGCCTATACCGGTGGGCGAACTAAAATTAATATTGATAAAGCGACAAAAAATGTTGAAAAGTCGGAACGCCAATTAGAAGCTGCGATACGTAAAGCAACCACAGATGCTAAAAAATCTTACCTACAAATTGATATGGATAGTGCTACATTGCAAGCGCGCAAAGCTGCCATGGATTCTTCAGCATTAGTCGCGAAAGCATCCCAAGCTCAGTATGATGAAGGGCTTAAAAGTATGGTTGATGTGTTGCTTGCGCAAAGAAATGCTTTTGCAACGCGATTAGATTTTGTGAATGCTCAATATGATTATGTGTTGAATGTGTTGAGGTTGAAGGCTTCTGTGGGTCAATTGAATGAAAATGAGCTTCGTCAAATGAATGCATGGTTAGTTGAAAAATAGAATAAATTGATTGTTTTGTCATCAAATATTCACAATTGATATGCTTTAATATGGCAAAAATTTCAATCCATTCACGCTGTGTGGAGTAATAAGACTTTGAGCTCTAATAATCCTGTACTTAGCCACCATATTTCTTCTCAATTTAACGAAGATTTGCAAGATGTCCATACCAAATTTATGGCGATGGGTGGTTTGGTTGAGCAACAAGTTGCTAATGCCATTCATGCTCTTTTAGACACCAATGTGAATTTAGCTGTAGATGTCCAATTTCAGGATAATACGGTAAATCGCTATGAGCGTGAAATTGATGAAGGTTTGACTTTGATTTTAGTGCGTCGCCATCCTGCTGCAAGTGATCTGCGTATGGTGATTGCAATGAGCAAGGCCAATACCGATTTAGAACGTATTGGTGATGAAGCAGCTAAAATTGCACGTATAGCCCAAAATCTATGTGAAGAAGGTGAATCACCTCGTGGTTATATGGAAACACGTCATATCGGTAATCAAGTGCGAGTAATGATTCATGATGCATTGGATGCATTTGCACGTGTTGATGCAGAGCAAGCACTTAAAGTATTGTTGGCTGACGCAGATATCGATCGTGAATATCAATCTGCTACACGTACATTAATGACCTACATGATTGAGGATCCTCGTCATATTTCTCGTGTTCTGAATGTCATGTGGGTGCTGCGTTCTTTGGAGCGTATTGGTGACCATGCGCGAAATATTTCTGAACAAGTGATTTATATGGCTAAAGGCTATGACGTACGACACACCAGTGTGGAAGAGATTGAAGAAAAAGTTCAAGGTAATCATTAAAATAGAATTCATATAATACACAAAAACCTCGAATATCGAGGTTTTTTTATGCGGACACTAAACTTGAGTTCTGTAAAACATATAGACAAAAAAATTCCTAGATTTTGGGGGAAATCTAGGAAGGAAAACTGATGAAACAGTACGCTGTTATTATTATTTGTTCACTCATAATCTTGCTATGAAATAATAATATTCAAATTATGTGTAAAGTTCAGCTGCAAAAGTGTGATTTTGTGTAATTTAATATTTGTAAAATGTAAACTTTATCACACTTTAGTGTCCTGCCCAATCCTGCCTATTTCATTAGTTTATGTCAACTATTATGATGATCTAAAAGTATTTTAGAATCTTTCGAAATAAAAAAAGCCCTGATATTCAGGGCTTTTTTAAGTCATACTTATGCAGATTTTGCTTCAGCAGGTGCAGATAACATATGACCTGTTTCTTCGAAATTAGAATGCCAAGAGAGCGCTTCTGTAAGTAGGTGAGGAGTTTGTCCACCTTTAGCACATGCACGATCGAAATAGTCGTTTAATGCATCTTTATACAATGGGTGAACACAGTTATCGATGATTGCACGTGCACGTTCACGCGGTGCAAGACCACGTAAATCAGCAAGACCTTGTTCAGTAACAAGAACGTCTACGTCATGACCTGTGTGATCTACGTGAGATGCCATCGGCACTACAGATGAAATGTCACCGCCTTTAGCGATTGATTTAGTCACGAAGATTGCGATATGCGCATTACGTGCGAAGTCACCTGAACCACCAATACCATTCATCATTTTTGAACCACATACGTGCGTAGAGTTCACATTGCCGTAGATGTCAAATTCAAGCGCAGTATTGATCCCGATAATCCCTAAACGGCGTACCAATTCTGGGTGGTTTGAAATTTCTTGAGGGCGTAATACAAGTTTGTCTTTGTATTGCTCAAGATTATTGAATACTTTTTCACCATAACGTGCAGAAAGTGTAATTGATGAGCCAGAAGCGAATTTCATTTTACCAGCATCAATTAATTCAAAAGTACAGTCTTGAAGTACTTCTGAGTACATGATGAGATCTTCAAAATTCGATTCTTTAAGACCCGTTAATACTGCATTCGCAATTGAACCAATACCTGCTTGTAATGGACCTAAATTTTTAGGAAGACGTTCTTCAGCCACTTCTTTTTCAAAGAATTCGATTAAGTGGTTTGCAATTGCTTGAGTCTCATCATCTGGTGCAGTGACTGTTGATGGAGAATCATGGAATTCGCTGTTAAATACGATGCCAACAATTTTAGCAGGATCGATATTAATTGCATGTGTACCAATACGCTCATCGACTTGAGTGAGTGGAATCGGCTGACGTGTCGGACGATAAGATGGGATATAAATATCGTGCAAGCCTTCGAATGCTGGGCTTAAATTTGTGTTAATTTCAACAATTACTTTTTCTGCAAAGATTGCAAAGCTTGCTGAGTTACCTACTGAAGTCGTTGGAATGATGCCACCATCTTCAGTAATTGCTACAGCTTCGATTACAGCAATATCAGGCTTTTTCAATTGTTTATTACGCATTTGTTCAACAGTTTCTGACAAATGCTGATCAATAAACATTACTTCGCCTTTATTGATCGCCTTACGCAAAGTATTATCGACTTGGAAAGGTAGACGACGAGCCAATACGCCAGCTTCAGTTAACTGTTTATCTAAGTCATTACCCAAAGACGCACCAGTGATTAAAGTGATCTTTAAAGGGTTTGTATGAGCGCGTTTTACCAATGCCAATGGAACTGCTTTAGCTTCACCAGCACGCGTGAAACCACTCATACCTACGGTCATGCCATCTTCAATAAACGTTGAAGCTTGTTCAGCTGAAATGACTTTTTCATGAAGTGACTCTAAACGAATGCGATCTAAAGACATGGTTTACTCTTCTCTTGATATTCTGGATCTGGCACCGATTGTACCGATCAAGCGAGCCATTTTGCATACCTGTTAGGCTAAGGTCTAATTTTTTCAAAAAATGCGGATATAAAGATATATTATGGTTTGTAAGATATTGTTTTTTATTTTTAATTTTCATTGTGGTGAATAATTAAACCAATTCAACCGTTCAACTATTCACCATTCATCAAAATCGTTCGGTGATGGTTTGCCTGATTTTATCTAAGGTGCTATTGGTTGAAATATCAGCAACTTGAGGTGTTGAAAGGGGCAGTAGAATGATAGCTTCAAGACCTCCTTCAGGACGATTATGAATTTTTAATTCACCTTCATGAATATCGACAATTCGTTTTACAATGGCTAAACCAAGACCACTCCCTTGGATGGTACGTGCTTCATTGCCACGTACAAAAGGTTGCATAAGGTCTGCAATTTGATCTTCTGGGATTCCATCACCGTGATCAGCAACACAAATTTTTAGATGATCTCCCTCGACTTTCGCACTTAGCTCAATGGGTTCAGCACCATAACGCTTAGAATTATTAATTAAGTTACCAATTAAGCGCTTGAGGGAAAGCGAACGAGCAGTAATCAGTGGGAGTTCTTCTGGTTCAAAGCGAATATCCAGGGGTTTAAACTGAATAACCAATTCTTGCAAAAGGGTATTGATATTGGTTTCTTTTAGGTCTTCATCTGAACCATCACGCATGTAAGAAATAAACTGATTAAGAATGGCATCCATATCATCCACATCAAAGATTAAGCCTTCTTTCAAGAAGTCATCATCTGACATCATTTCAGCACTCAGTCGAATTCGAGTGAGCGGGGTTCTTAAATCATGTGAAATACCAGCCAACATAATTTGACGATCACGTTCAGTGAGCTCCAATGTATAAATCATATGATTAAAGGCTTGGTTGACTTGGCGGATTTCCAAAGGTCCGTGGTTCGTCTCAAGATAGGGGGCTTTTCCAGTTTTACTATAGCTATTTGCTGCATTTTGAAGTCGGCGTAGTGGGCGATTGAGCTGTCTCACTAAAGTTAAGATAATCATGGCTGAAATCAGCGGTACGCCAAGAAACCATGCCAAAATCAATTCGGGGCTATAATTTGCATAAGTTTTTAACGGTTCTTGAACCCAATTCCCGTTCATTTCTGGGGTTTGAATCCAAATACGTGGGCTAGGTTTAAATTGGAAATAGACGGTGACCTCAGGCACGTCGAGCTCTTTGGCCAAACGTTTTTCAACTTGGTTCGTAAAGAATTCAGCAATGACTTTATCGCGCTGGTTGGGGAACGCAGCAGGGTCTGTAACGTATTCAATTCCAACACGCTGTTTTAACCATGTGTCAACATCAAGTTCAGTGTCACCATGAAAAATTCGAAGGTCGGGGTTGTTGATAATTTCGAGTTCAACCGCAAGGTAGCGTGCATGCTGTTGAATCTCTGGTAAATAGAGGGTTTTCCAAAAAAACCAAAGTGACATAAACAGACTAAAGAACACCACAAAAACAACCAAAACTGTTGTTCGCATTGCAGCGGAGCGCGGCTTGATTTTGTCAAGAAAGCGTTCCCATTTCGTTCGTTTTCGCTCTGAATACGCAACAAATTCATTAAATTTTTGTGGGTCAATAGGATCAAGTTTCACGGTCTAACCTGAGAGTTTGGGCTTAAAAAGAATAAGTGCATGTAATTGTTTAATACATAAAATAAAGACCCCGACATCATTGATGGCGGAGTCCATTGTTTAAAAAATTATTCTGCACCATCTGGTACGAATACGTATCCCACACCCCACACCGTTTGAATATAGCGTGCACGAGCCGGATTTTCCTCGATTAAACGACGTAAACGAGAGACTTGAACATCAATAGAGCGTTCCATTGCTCCCCATTCACGACCACGTGCCAAATTCATTAATTTATCACGTGTCAACGGTTCACGAGGATGTTGCACCAATGCTTTGAGTACTGCGAATTCACCAGTAGTTAAGGTCACCACTTGACCCTCACGAGTCAGTGTTCGAGTCGATAGATCGAGTGACCAAGGACCAAATGAAACCACTTCAACATTCTGGCTTGGTGCCCCAGGAACCTCACGCACTTGTCGACGTAGTACAGCTCGGATACGAGCTAACAATTCATTTGGGTTGAATGGTTTTGGTAGATAGTCATCAGCACCTGCTTCAAGCCCTGCAATACGATCAGAGTCGCTACCACGTGCAGTGAGCATAATAATAGGCGTGTCAATGTTAGACTGCCTTAAACGACGACAAATGCTCAAACCATCTTCTACAGGAAGCATAAAATCTAAAACGATGAGCGAGAAAAGTTCACGTTGTAATAACCGATCCATTTGCGTGGCATCATGTGCGGTTTTAACCACAAAACCTTTATCTTCTAAAAACCGTTGTAAAAGGGTACGAAGACGCACATCATCGTCGACGACCAGAATGCGTTCAACTCTGTCAGTGTCATTGTGTACTACATCAGTATTTTCAGCAGGTACAACTAAACTCATGATGCACTCCCTTAAAAGTTGTATTTATAAATAGTCATTTGTCTCAGTATAATGCCTAAGTTCTTGTTAAGACTATGTATCAAATTGCTCAAAATTACAATTTTAAGTGTGTTCTGAAACCAAATCACAACATGTATTGACCTGTTTTTAAGCAAATAATTTAAAATAAAATCGCTATTCAATATGAAGCTAATTTGAAGTGGTATTGAAAGCAAAAAATTTACATCAAAATCAGAAAAATAAAGTGATTATAAAGAGTTAAATGTTTTAGTTCATTGTCAAAGTGATGACACAATGACGCATTACACTCAAATAATTGATCAGAGATCTCACTAGAAGCTTTTTCTCTGGGAGATAAAACTAGAAAAATTGAGACTTTTATTTAAAATTTCATTGCAAATATTCAAAACAATTGTGGATTTTATAGTCTCGGTCTTTATAATCACTAACTTTTAGTCCTTATCCTTGTGGAATTTAACACGATGACTGACTTAGTTCAGCAGTTGGCAAGTGAACTTGCCGTACGTCCAAACCAAGTAGAAGCTGCCATTAAGCTGATTGATGAAGGTTCTAGTGTTCCATTTATTGCACGTTACCGTAAAGAAGTAACTCAAGGCTTAGACGATACGCAGTTACGTCAACTGGATACCCGATTAACTTACCTTCGTGATTTATTTGAACGCCGTGAAAAGGTCATTGAATCACTGAAAGAACAAAATAAACTCACGGATGATTTGTTAGCTCGCGTCAATGCCGTTGAAACAAAAAATGCATTAGAAGAAATTTACGCACCGTATCGTCCAAAACGTACGAGTAAATCATTTAAAGCAAAAGAGGCTGGTTTAGGCCCAATCGCTGAAAAAATCTATAATGAAAATGTTGAACCTGCAGAAGCTTTAGAAGGATTTAATCATGAAGATTATCCTGATTTAGAGAGTCAATTAGACGCTGTTCAGCATATTCTCATTGATGACTGGGCACAAAATATTGCACTCACGACAGAGCTTAAAGCGATGTTTGCAAAAACAGCAGTGTTAAAAAGCTTAGTTGCTAGTGAAGAGAAAAAAGAAGTTGGTAAAAAATTCCGTGACTACTTCGATTTTTCTGAAAATTTAAACAAAGTTCCATCACATCGCTTATTGGCAATGTTACGTGGACGTCAAGAGAATGTACTCGGTCTAAAAGTTGATGGTGAAAATGATGCTCCTTTGGCACGCATTGAAACTGAATACAATCTTGATCAAGTTCAACCTCAAGCCCGTCAAGATTTTCTGAAGCAAACTGCAAAATTATTCTGGCTCGGCAAAGTCCGGCCTACAATTGAGCATTCACTTCTGACAGAAAAGCGTTTGGCTGCTGAAGCAGAAGCAATGCAAGTATTTGCAGAAAATTTACGTCATTTACTTTTATCTGCACCAGCAGGTTCACGTACTACTTTAGGTGTGGATCCTGGTATCCGTACAGGTGTGAAATTGGCTGTCGTGAATGCATCTGGAGATGTATTGGCACACAGCACGATTTATCCATTCGCACCTAAAGAAGATAAAGAAGGGTCGATCAATGAATTGGCACGTTTATGCCGTGAATTCAATGTTGAGCTAATTGCTATTGGTAACGGTACCGCGAGTCGTGAAACAGAAGCTGTTGTTGCGGAAATGATGGCTGCTCATGCTGATCTTAAATTAACGCGCGTGTCTGTATCTGAAGCAGGTGCTTCAGTATATTCAGCATCTGAATTGGCTTCACAAGAATTACCAGATTTAGACGTATCGATTCGTGGTGCAGTATCTATTGCGCGTCGTTTACAAGATCCATTGGCTGAACTTGTGAAGATTGATCCTAAATCAATTGGTGTAGGTCAATATCAACATGATGTGAATCAAACAGGCTTGGCAAAAACGCTCGAAGCTGTAGTGGAAGACTGTGTGAACTCAGTCGGTGTAGATGTAAATACAGCATCTTCAGCGATTTTGGGTTACATCGCAGGATTAAACAAATCTATAGCACAGCAAATTGTAGACTACCGTAAAGAGAATGGTCGTTTTGATAATCGTCAAGATTTGAAAAAAGTACCACGCTTAGGTGAGCGTACTTTTGAGCAAGCTGCAGGTTTCTTACGTATTCAAGATGGTTCAGAACCATTGGATGCATCAGCAGTTCATCCTGAGTCTTATGGTTTAGTCAACAAGATTGTTGAAGCGAAAGCGACCACTGTAAAAGATATTATTGGCAATACTGAAATCATTCGTCAGGTTAAACCTGAAGAGTTTGTTGATGACAAATTTGGTTTACCAACGATCCAAGATGTTTTGGCGGAGCTTGAAAAACCAGGTCGTGATCCACGTCCGGAGTTCCGTACAGCGAAGTTCCGTGATGACATTACTGAGGTTTCACAACTGACTGAAGGCTTAGAGCTTGAAGGTGTAGTGACCAATGTAACGAACTTTGGTGCATTTGTTGATGTTGGTGTTCATCAAGATGGTTTAGTTCATATTTCAGAACTAGCGAATGAATTTATTTCTGATCCACATAAGTTTGTGAAACCAGGGCAAATTGTTCAAGTGCGTGTGTTACAAGTTGATGTGGAACGTAATCGTGTTAATTTATCGATGCGTCCTGCAGGATCTGAAGCACCTGCGAAGGCACCGCGCCAGCCACGCCGTGAAACTCAAGGCCAGCAAGAGCAACGTGGTGAGCGTAAACCACACGCGAAGCGTGCTCAGCAAGCACGTCCACACGGTGATCGCCCACAACATGCGAAAAAACCTCAGCAGCAGAAACCACAAGAACAGAAGATTGGTGGTTTAGGTGCATTATTATTACAAGCAGGGGTTAAAGGTTCGAAGTAATCTTTAATCAGGTAAAAAACCTCCCATATGGGAGGTTTTTTTATGCTTATGTTTTTAAATAAATGAAGAACATCAAGGTGATTTATTTTAAATGTAAACTTTAAGATGGTATAAAACAACAAGAAAAACTTAATAATCAATTAATCACTTCAAAATTATTTTTAACTTTATAAGTCATATAATTAAGAGAAATTAAACATGAGTATATCTCAAAATAAAGGGCTGAAACCTCGATTTTATAGTCGTGATTTGCTCTCAGGTCTGGTTGTTTTCCTTGTTGCACTTCCGCTTTGTTTGGGCATAGCTCATGCATCAGGTGCACCACTCATTTCAGGCATTATTGCTGGCGTGATTGGTGGAATCGTTGTTGGTTTTTTTAGTGGCTCACATATCAGTGTATCTGGTCCCGCTGCAGGCTTAGTGGCGATTGTATTGACCCAAATTGAATTACTACAAGGTAATTATCAAGCCTTTTTGTTCACATTGTTTTTAGCTGGAATTTTACAAATATTATTTGGTATTTTTAGGTTAGGTGTTTTCTCAAATTTCGTACCCACCAATGTGATTTTGGGATTGCTTGCCGCGATTGGTCTGTTACTGATTATCAGTCAATTACCTAAATTGATTGGTTTGGACGTCAAAGGATTTGCTTTGATTGATCAATGGTCAATTCAATCTGTACTGAGTCATATTGATATTGGCTCAGGATTAATTGGTCTAAGTTGTATTGCGTTAATCCTACTGTGGGATAGTAGTAAATTAAAAAAGCTGCCGCTGCCTTCAGCCTTGATTGCGGTGATATTTGCTGGACTTCTTAACTTTATAATGTTGAAAATCGGCTCTCCATATGCAGTAAACCCTCAACAATTGATTAATCTTCCGAATATCTTTTCTGGTTCAGAAACGATTTTCCAGTTTCCAGATTTTTCGTATTGGAATAATAGTTTAATTTATACGGGTGCAATTACATTAGCGGTGGTAGCTTCTCTTGAAACACTATTGAATTTAGAAGCTGCCGATAAGATGGATCCACAAAAGCGCTCATCACCACCGAATCGTGAATTATTTGCACAGGGTGTTGGAAACTCTATGTCAGGATTGATCGGTGGTATGCCGATTACCTCAGTCATTGTTCGTAGTTCAGTGAATGCAACCAGTGGAGCTAAAACCAAATTTTCTGCAATCTTTCATGGTTTTTTACTGATTGTTGCAGTGGTGGCGCTCACCCCATTAATCAATGCGATACCGCTATCTTCATTGGCAGCAATCTTAATCTTGACTGGATTTAAATTGGCAACACCAAGCCTATTTAAACGGATTTATGCGCAAGGTTGGAAACAATTTTTACCTTTTATTATCACGGTAGTTGCAATCATTGCAACTGATTTACTGAAAGGCATCATGATTGGTCTAGTGATCAGTTTATTGATTATCTTACAGAGTCATTTACACCGTGGTGTACGTGTGATCCATGAAAAACACTTGCATGGTTCACTTACCCGTATTGAATTAGCACCGAATTTAAGTTTTTTAAATCGTGCCGCACTCGTCACCGCTTTAGAAAAAGTTAAACCGCATGAAAATGTGCTAATCGATGCATCCAATACCTATTATATTGATCCAGATATCTATCAAATTATTAAGGACTTTCAAAGTGAAGTGGCGATAAAGCAGGGGATAAAAGTTAATTTACAAGGTTTTAAAGCACATTATCCTGAAATAAAAGAGGACGAGCTCGATCTTGATGTGAGTACGCAAGAACTCCAAAAACAGCTCAGTCCTGATCAAGTTTTACAGATGCTAAAAGACGGGAACTTGCGTTTTATTAATCATCAGCGTTTACACCATAATATTGCTCGCCAAATTCAAGTGACGTCAAATGCAGGGCAACATCCTATTGCTGCAGTGTTGGGTTGTATGGATTCTAGAGCACCGACAGAGCGCATTTTTGATGTAGGAATCGGTGATTTATTCAGTTTGCGTATTGCTGGAAATATTGCTGGTCAAAAAGTCGTGGGCTCTTTAGAGTTTGCATGTAAAACCAAAGGTTCAAAACTGATCGTGGTATTGGGGCATACGGACTGTGGTGCGGTAGGATCTGCTTGTCATTTATTTGAGCAAAAAGTGGATTTGAGTCAACTAAAAGATACACCGAACGTTCAGCATTTTTTGAAGCCGATTATGCAGGCGGCGGAAACAGTCAAAAATGATATGAGTAATTATCAACTTACAACCAATTTTATTGATGCCGTAACTGTGTTAAATGTGCGAAATAATATTAATTATATTATTAAAAATAGTGACACGTTAAGAGACATGATTGAGCGTAAAGAGATTGGGATTGTTGGCGCAATCTATGATGTGAAATCTGGTCAAGTCAACTTTTTATCTTGAATGATCTCATTTCATCAGTAAGTGATATTAAAAACCTCCCAAATGGGAGGTTTTTAATTTATCGATTAATCATGGGGACAATCCAGCTGGTTAAGATCAATAAAATCCCGAGATGACCTAATTTTCGTGAAATTTTTACGAATTTTGGAACTGATTGTTCGATCTTTTGTGCATAGTCTTGTAGGTTGGCAGCTTTAGTTTGGCGGCTATGCCACAAGAATACGGCAAGATCGATACAGATGAGAATAGTTCCTACATCTGCGACTACGTCTAAAACTTTAAATTCTTGAGTATAAAAACCGAGAGTAACTTGATAAATGAGGAATATCGCAAATGCGATGGCTGCACATTGCAGCACTAAAGCTAAACCACGCATAAGTACAAAGCATAAAATCAATAAGATGCAAGGTTTATAACATAACTCTGCCGCCTAACGAATGATCTCAAAATTTTTTTTACGCCTAGATTTGAACCCAATCATGATTAGCACTAAATAAGATTCGGTAAGATCAAGCTGAATGCAATAGTGCCTAAACCTATTTTTGACAAATGATATGCATAAGACTTTAGTGCTTTGGCATGATTCATCTGCTGTTGATCCAATTCAGTTTTATTTTGAGCATCGGCTGGTTTTATGTTGAATCCCAGCTCAAGCAAAATTAAAAATAAACCTAGCTGTAATAAGGTGTCGAATGAGTAATGTTGCTGAATAATCATGCTCATGATTTGAGTAAAAATCAAAACAGCAACTGCTAGAAAAAATAATCTAAAAAAATAAATTTGAGCCATGACAAACTCCTATTTTATGTTTTGATCATGGCATTTAATTCTTAAAGAATAATTAAAATCACACAGTGAAAATGTAACAAGATCATCTCACAAAGTACTTAAATTAACTTGTTCGATCACCAATGTTCGCCAGGAAATAGTCGGGCATATGCACGCTGTACAATGTTTAATTTCTCTTGTCGACCGACAGAAGCAGTAGAGCTTGGAAATAAATTAAATCCAATCGACATCAATTTATTATTAATATCAGGCGCAATTGCATAAGTAATTGATGCAAGTTTTCCAAGACCAGTCGCTACCTTTTTTGGACGGTTCACAATAGCACCAGCGATTAAATCTGCAGCTTGATTCGGTGAAAGTGCTGGCACGTATTTATATATTTTAGTTGGAGCGATCATCGGCGTTCTGACCAAAGGCATGTAGACCGAGGTAATAGCGATATTATGCGCATGGACTTCAGCTGATAGGCAACGGCTAAATGCATCCAATGCAGCTTTTGAAGCGACATATGCAGAGAAGCGTGTAGCATTGGCTAATACACCAATTGAACTAATATTAATAATATGTCCACGTTCACGGTCTATCATATGTGGAAGGATATTTAAAATGAGGCGAACAGCACCAAAATAGTTGAGTTGCATCGTGCGTTCAAAATCGTGAAAACGGTCGATGGACTCATGGACTGCACGGCGAATCGAACGACCTGCATTATTAATTAAAATATCAATATGTGTGACGCTATTGAAGATTTGTTGCGTTACAGCATCGATTGAACTCATATCATTCAAATCACAAGGAAAAATGTCAGCTTTTCCCCCTTTTTGCTCAATCTCATATTTTACTTGTTGTAAAGTTTCCTCAGTTCGTGCCACCAATAATACATGCGCACCTGCCGCAGCCAATTGATATGCAACAGTTAAACCGATACCACTGGACGCGCCTGTAATCAGAATATTTTTTCCATGGACACGTTTTTTAAAACGCTGTTCTAATTTTTTATTCACTTCATTCTCCCTGTAAATGCAATGAATTGTGGAACACGTATTTTTAAACGTGTCATACAAATCAGCATAGTGGAAAAATGAAAATAAACCATGGCATAAGTTTATGAATTTATTGTAAAAACTAGAGTAAATGCTCTAATTTTTTATTGTGGTAATACGAATAAAATAATTGAAAAAGACGATAGGGTAAATGAGGATAAAGCCCCAGTCATGAGGCTTTATTTCTAATGTATTACCAAGATTAAACTTGAGCGAGCGCTTGTTCTAGGTCGGCGATTAAATCGTCAGCATGTTCGATTCCAATAGATAAGCGAACCATATCCGTAGAAACGCCAGCAGCTTTTAACTCTTCTTCATTCAGTTGGCGATGCGTTGTAGTTGCTGGGTGACATGCTAAGCTTTTTGCATCACCGATATTCACCAATCGTGTGAATAATTGTAAGGCATCAATAAAGCGAGTTCCGCCTGCTAAGCCATCCTGTACACCAAATGAAAGAATTGCTGAAGGTTTGCCCTTAACGTATTTCTGAGCTAAAGCATGTTGCGGGTGATCAGGTAGTCCTGCGTAATTTACCCATTTTACTTTTGGATGAGCTTGTAAATATTGAGCAACTTTTAAAGCATTTTCAGTATGACGTTCCATACGTAAACTTAATGTTTCTAAACCTTGCAGGATTAAGAAAACATTTTGTGGGCTAATCGCTGCGCCTGTGTTGCGTAATGGCACGACACGAGCACGTGCAATATAAGCTGCTTCACCAAGCGCTTCGACATAGTTCACGCCGTGATAGCTTGGATCGGGCGTATTTAATGCTTTAAAACGATCTGGATATTTACCCCAAGGGAATTTACCGCTGTCAACAATGATACCGCCGATCGAATTACCATGTCCGCCGATGTACTTGGTTAGAGAGTGAACAACAATATCTGCACCAAATTCAAAAGATTTTTGAAGCACTGGTGTAGCAACTGTATTGTCCACAATTACAGGAATGCCAAGTTCATGTGCAAGCTTAGAAATCGCTTCTAAATCAATAATATTGCCGAGTGGATTACCAATAGACTCAACGAAGACTAATTTAGTTTTTTCATCAACAAGTGCTCGCAAACTTTCTGGATTTTGATAATCGAAGAAGCGCACTTCGATCCCTTGTTTTGGTAGCGTATGTGCAAATAAATTATATGTACCACCATAAAGTGTAGATACAGAAGCGATATTGTCCCCAGCTTCAGCAATGGTTTGAATGGCATAGGTAATGGCTGCCATACCTGATGCAAGTGCTAATGCGCCGATCCCACCTTCGAGTGCTGCAATACGTTGTTCAAGCACAGCAGTCGTTGGGTTCATAATCCGTGTATAAATATTCCCAGAGACCTTTAAATCGAATAGGTCTGCGCCATGTTGCGTATTATCAAATGAGTAAGACGTCGTTTGATAAATGGGTACCGCAACTGCTTTAGTCGTTGGTTCAGGTGAGTATCCAGCATGGATGGCGAGGGTTTCGTCCTTATATGTCATTTTGAGATCTTCTTGTGGTTTAAAAATTGTTCAATGAGAATATAGCACCCTAATCATATTATAAAATTTATAAAATATTGAAAAAGTTATCTAAAATTCTCATATGTTGCTCATTTAAAAGCCATATTCTTGTGCACTTTGAATGGTAAGTTTGATGAAAAAATAAACTTGTAACATTCCTTGCAAGTTCGGGCGTATGGCTTATGTTTTTATCGTATTCATCGTATAATGCTCCCTAATTATTTGTCCGCGATTTGTATTTACAGCGGATTTTGTTTTTTTTATAGAGGAGTCCTACGTGGCCCAATATATTTACACGATGAACCGTGTGTCTAAGATGGTTCCGCCTAAGCGCGAAATCCTTAAAGACATCTCTTTATCATTTTTCCCGGGCGCTAAAATTGGTGTTCTTGGTTTAAACGGTGCAGGTAAATCTACCTTGCTTCGTATTATGGCTGGCGTAGATAAAGATTTCTCTGGTGAAGCTCGTGCACAACCAGGTATCAAGATCGGCTACCTTGAGCAAGAGCCGCCATTAGATGAAACAAAAGACGTTCGTGGCAACGTTGAAGATGGCGTTCGTGAAGCACTTGATGCATTAGCTCGTCTTGATGAAGTTTTCGCTGAATATGCAGCTGAAGATGCCGACTTTGATGCACTTGCAAAAGAGCAAGAAAAGCTTGAAGCAATTATTCAAACTTGGGATGCGCATAACTTAAATAACCAGCTTGAACAAGCAGCGGCAGCGTTAAACTTGCCAGCTTGGGATGCTGATGTCACTAAATTGTCAGGTGGTGAGCGCCGTCGTGTGGCACTTTGCCGTTTGCTCTTGTCTAAACCAGACATGTTGCTTCTTGACGAACCGACGAACCATTTGGATGCATCATCTGTTTCATGGTTGGAACGTTTCTTAAAAGATTTCCCTGGTACAATCGTTGCGATTACGCATGACCGTTATTTCTTGGATAACGTTGCTGAGTGGATTCTTGAGCTTGACCGTGGTATGGGTATCCCTTATCAAGGTAATTATTCTTCTTGGTTAGAGCAGAAAAATGCCCGCTTAGAGCAAGAACAGAAGCAAGAAGAATCTTTTGCTAAAGCATTGAAAAAAGAACTTGAATGGGTTCGTTCTAATGCAAAAGGTCAGCAAAAGAAAAATAAAGCACGTATGGAACGCTTTGAAGAGCTTAACTCTCGTGAATTCCAACAACGTAACGAAACGTCTGAAATCTACATTCCACCTGGTCCACGTCTAGGGAACAAGGTTGTGGAAGTTGAAGGTATCAGCAAATCGTTTGGTGATCGTACGCTTTACAAAGATTTATCTTTTGTTGTTCCACCTTGTGCGATCGTGGGTATCGTGGGTGAGAACGGTGCGGGTAAAACCACACTATTCCGTATGATGACAGGTGAATTACAACCTGATACAGGTACGGTAACGCTAGGTGAGTCAGTTAAAGTGGCTTACGTGGGTCAGATTCGTGACACCTTAGATAACAATAAAACGGTTTGGGAAGAAGTTTCTGGCGGTTTAGATATCTTACGTATTGGTGAATATGAAATCGCATCACGTGCATATATTGGTCGTTTTAACTTTAAAGGCCAAGATCAGCAGAAGCGTGTAGGTCAATTGTCAGGTGGTGAGCGTAACCGTTTACAACTTGCGAAAATTCTACAAATGGGCGCAAACGTTATCCTTCTCGATGAACCATCGAACGACTTGGATATCGAAACTTTACGTGCGCTTGAGGATGCAATTTTAGTATTCCCAGGTACTGTAATGGTCATCTCGCATGACCGTTGGTTCCTAGACCGTATTGCAACGCACATCTTGTCATTCGAAGGTGAAACACCAGAATTCTTCACAGGAAACTATGCTGAGTTCGAAGAATACCGTCGTAAACGCGATGGCGATGATCTAGTGGCTAAGCGCCAAAAATATCGCAAAATTGGTGGTTAATTCCATCTAATAAAAAAACCAGCCTTCAGGCTGGTTTTTTTATGAATTAATTTTATGAAAATGCTAAAAGACTATAAGCTTGAAGTAGAGTTCTTTTTGCATTTTCATTTCCAGCATTCGCTGATTGGTTCAGCCATTTTTCAGCAATTTGATAATTTCGATCCAAACCTAGTTCACCATTTAAGTAACTCAGACCTAATTGATATTGTGCTTCAGCATTCCCACGTAATGCATCACGTAGGTATAACCACATTTGATTTCGAGGGTTTAAGGATGTGGATGGCTCGAGATTGGATAAATTAGCCGTTCGAGTACGTTTTAGATCAAAGAATAGTGATTGAAATAGTTTTATTATCATTATGGTTCTCCTTGCTTATCCATGCAAAAATGAGATCTATTTCATTAAATTATGCTCTTTTGAAGGTTTTGTCTACTACTCATATATAAAATTTAAATTTATTTAATTTTAAGTCCTAAAAGCTCAAATGAGCTTTTAGGACTGATGAAAATAAACAATTAATTTTCCCATTCGTGATTACATTCACGACATTTCCATTTCTTTTGAGATTGCATGAAGGCTTGCATCGAAATTTTGAAATCTGGTAAATCTTTCCAGAACATCACACCTGCAATCACTGCAATTAAAAATACGATCACAGTAGCAATTTGAAGTGTCTCGCCAGCACCATTGCTAAAAATCATCAGTACAACGCTAATAATGACCAATAATAGGAGTAAAAATAGAGTGGGTACGAGGATAATTAAGCTTTTAGGAACATTTGGTCGTACAGCAGGTGCATTGGCACTTGCTAAAGGAAGAATTTTACGACTTTGACATTTAGGGCATTGGTACTGCATGAGCGCTCCGTATTTCTTTTGCTTAATTCTATAACATCGAAACTAAAATCAAAAATGTATAGATGAAAAAAAACCACTGATCGAGGTCAGTGGTTTTTTAGAATTTGGCGTCCCTACGGGGATTCGAACCCCGGTTACCGCCGTGAAAGGGCGATGTCCTAGGCCTCTAGACGATAGGGACTTATGAGGCAACACAGTTAATGCTATAAAAGCAATCTAGGTATCAAGCTAAGTGCTCAATCTGTGTGAGCGCTATATTAGGGATATAACACTCATGCGTCAATAAAAAATTTAATTAAGCTTCATCAACTGCATCATTTTTCGGCAATTTTAAGCTTTCATTCAATTTTTCCCACACTTTAAGCTCTTTTTTACTTGGACCGCCAACGATTTCGAGTGCATGACGCAGGCGAGCAAAAGTTAAGTCAGGACCAATGGTCACCATGGTTTGCATCACTGGTGTTGAAGCAGTAGAACCCGCAATGGCAATAAAGAACGCAGGCATAAAGTCACGTAATTTAATTTCCATTTGTGCAGCTAAATCCATTAGCGTCTGGCTAACAGTGTCATTACTCCAAGTAAATAAGCTTTCTAAGCGCCAAATTGCAAATTGTAGGCTTTGACGAACTTGCTCTTCAGATAACTTTTTACTTTCGAATTGTGCTTTAGACAGTGTAGGGAAGTGATTAAAATAATGTGCTGACCAATTCACAGCTTCAGACAATAGGTTAATACGTGGTTGGATTGCCGCTGCAATTTCTTCTAACTTGGCACGATCTGCCTTCCACGCCAATAAAGTGTCTAAAAGCTCAGTAGGGCTAAGTGCTTTGATCCATTGCCCGTTTAACCAATTGAGTTTTTCTACATCGAAAATTGGACCCCCAAGCGATACACGTTGGATGTCAAAATTCTCGATCATCTCAGCCAAATTGAACTTTTCGCGTTCATCTGGCATTGACCAACCCATACGACCCAAATAGTTTAATAATGCTTCTGGTAATACACCGATATCTTTGTAGTAATTGATTGAAGTTGGGTTTTTACGTTTAGATAGTTTTGATTTATCAGGGTTACGTAAAAGTGGCATGTGGCAAAGCACAGGCATTTCCCAACCAAAATATTGATAAAGCAATTGGTGTTTAGGAGCAGATGGAATCCATTCTTCACCACGAATCACGTGAGTGATTTCCATTAAATGGTCATCAACAACGTTTGCTAAGTGGTAAGTTGGTAGGCCATCGGTTTTCAGCAGAATTTGCATATCAACTTGTGCCCATGGGATTTCTACTTCACCACGCAGTAAGTCATTAAATTTACAAATCCCTTCTTCAGGTACTTTCATGCGAATAACATGCGGTTCGCCAGCCGCTAAACGTCTTTCAACTTCTTCTGGCGTATGTTTTAGACCACGACCATCATAACGAGGAGATTCACCACGTGCTTGTTGTTCTGCACGCATTTGATCTAATTCTTCAGCAGTGGCAAAACAATAGAATGCATGACCTTTTTCAACCAGTTCTAACGCATATTTTTTATAAATATCCATACGTTCAGATTGACGATATGGCGCATGAGGGCCACCCGCATCTGGACCTTCTGACCAATTTAAACCTAACCAGCGCAATGAATCGAGAATCATTTTTTCTGATTCAGGTGTTGAACGGAGTTGGTCTGTATCTTCAATACGTAAGATAAATTCACCGCCATGCTGTTGAGCAAAGCATAGGTTAAATAATGCGATATAAGCAGTACCTACATGGGGGAAACCTGTAGGAGATGGTGCAATACGAGTACGAACTGTCATAGCCAGAAAAAGTTATCAAATAAAAATTGGTTTTATTATAGCAAAAAGCCCAGTGGCTTAATGATTAATTCATTAAATCGGACTGGGCTAAATTTGGCTCAATTGGGGAGATTGAGAAAAATGGTGCTTAAGATGTGTGCTGAGGAAATAAACTTTGTAAAAAACGCGAAAACTGTTGGTGTTGCGATGCTAGAAAGTTTTGCGTTGGAGCATTCTTAATAGAGGTGATCACTTTAATCTGATCCATCTCTGAAGAAGGTTTGTTCTCAGCACGTTCACGCTTTTGTTGAGTCAATGCGCGTTCGATAGGTGTTAAAGACTTTTCAGCAACACTAGAGTTTTGTAGTGATTTAGCAGGATTTTGTAACGTTGCTGCATGTGTCTGGCTCATACCAAAAACACATAAAGTTAAGCTTAACGCTTGTAAATAGCACAAATTCATTTCAATTTTCCCCTATTTTGAATTTATTGTAAGAGTAATTAGGTTTACATTTTAACCATAAAATTCACAAAAGTACAAATGCATCACACTTTCTTACAATTTGTTATTCAACAATCCTTAAGTTACTCAACCTGTAGCTGAAATAAATTTTGCCTCTTTTTATCAATAAAATATGGAGATTCGGTGAAGATATGATGTTAGGGGGTAAAATTTAAAGAGAGTTTATGTGATAAAAATGCAATCCATATGAATAAAATTTATATAAAATTTAAATATTTACAATGATTTAATTCGTCTATTGAATACATTGTGACTGAAGTAAATAAAAAATATAGTGCAATTCATAAATGTAATAAAAAAGAGATTTTAATGAATAAGCACTTTTTCCATAAATTAGTGGGCCCAATGAGTATTGGGTCATTGTTGTTCAGTATGACTGCACAGGCGAATACATCATTTTTAAATGTTTCTTATGATCCCACTCGCGAATTTTATCAAGAATATAACCAAAGTTTCGGTGAGTTTTGGAAAAAACGTACTGGTCAAGATGTGCAATTTAAGCAATCTCATGGTGGATCTGGGAAACAAGCACGTGCTGTAGCAACAGGATTACAAGCAGATGTTGTGACCTTGGCACTTGCAAATGATATTGAAGAAATTGTAAAAGCAGGTTATATCAATTAAAATTGGCAAAAAGAATTTCCAAATAATTCAGCACCCTATACATCTACAATTGTTTTTTTAGTAAAAAAGGGCAGTCCAAAAAATATCAAAGATTGGAATGATTTAGTTAAGCCGGGTGTTGAGATCATTACCCCAAACCCAAAAACAGGTGGTGCGCCACGCTGGATTTATTTATCTGCATGGGGCTATGCGCTTAAACAGCCTGCCGGAAATGATGCGAAAGCTCGTGAGTTAGTCAAACGACTATACAAAAATGTCAAAGTGTTAGATTCAGGAGCCCGTGGATCACTCACGACTTTTGCTGAACGTGGAATTGGTGATGTTTTACTGTCTTGGGAAAATGAAGCGCTCTTAGCGACGCAAGGTTTGGGGCAAGATAAATTTGAAATTATTTATCCATCCATTTCAATCCTAGCTGAGCCTTCTGTTGCCATCGTAGATAAAACCGTAGATAGAAATGGGAATCGTAATCTCGCAAAAGGATATCTTAACTATCTGTATTCACCTTTGGGCCAGGAATTAGCAGCTAAATATAATTTTAGACCACGTAATGAAAAAATCGCAGCTAAATACAGTGCTAAATTTCCAAAGGTACAATTATTTACCATTGATAAAGTGTTCGGTGGTTGGGCGAAAGCGCAACAAACTCACTTTGTAAATGGCGCGATTTACGACCAGATTTCAGCAGAAAAATAATCTATTTTTAGAACTTATGTGAATGGATCGCGACATGCTATCCATTTTTTTTATAAGGAATACAGAAAATACTATATATTTGAATATAGGCTGTATTTAAGATGATTTATGAATTAATTCATAAGCTTGAAAAAAATGGCGGCGACATAACGTAAATCACATCTCCAAATTAAATTGATGAATATGATTTTATTTCATATATTTAGATTAATTATGTATATCTAGATTTTTTGACTATGAAAACTCAATTTAAAGCCTTGCTTACAGCGGGCTTACTCGCAACAGGTTTATCGTTCAGCGTATCTTCCCAAGCAGCACAACGTGATTTCCTGAATGTATCTTATGATGCGACTCGTGAATTTTATGATGAGTTTAATCAGTCATTTGGTCAATATTGGCAGTCAAGAACTGGAGTGAAAGTCAACTTTAAACAATCTCATGGTGGCTCAGGTAAACAAGCACGCTCTGTGGTTGATGGCTTAAAAGGCGACGTTGTCACCTTGGCTTTGGCAAATGATATTGAAGAGATTGTAAAATCGGGTCAAATCAATAAAGGATGGCAAAAAAAGTTCCCTTATAACTCTGCACCTTATACATCAACCATTGTTTTTATGGTGCGTAAAGGTAACCCTAAAAAAATTCAGGATTGGCAAGATCTTGTTAAGCCGGGTGTAGAAATCATCACACCAAACCCTAAAACAGGTGGACTACCACGCTGGGTATATTTATCAGCTTGGGGTTATGCACTCAAACAACCAGGTGGTAATGATGCGAAAGCAAAAGACTTTGTCAGCAAGATGTACCATAACGTCAAAGTGATGGACTCTGCGGCGCGCGCTTCTATGACGACATTTGCTGAGCGTAAAATTGGCGATGTGTTGCTCACTTGGGAAAATGAAGCACTGGTCACTCAAAAAGCCTTGGGCAAAGATCAGTTTGATATTGTTTATCCATCTATTTCGATTTTAACAGAGCCTTCTGTTGCCATCGTTGATCGTACTGTAGATAAAAATGGCAATAAATGGTTGGCAACTGGCTATATCAACTATTTATATTCACCATTAGGTCAGGAGATGGCTGCTAAGCATTTCTATCGTCCGCGTAATGCTGAAGTGTTAGCAAAATACTCAAAACAATTTCCTAAGTTAAAAACATTCACCATTGATGAGGTTTTCGGTGGTTGGGCAAAAGCACAACAAGCACATTTTGTGAATGGTGCGATTTTTGATCAGATTTATAACAGCCGTCGTTAATATACCGAAGTAATTGAAATTCAATAAAAAAGCCTCTAAGTAAGGCTTTTTTATTTGAACATTCCAGTGAATGAAACGGTTTTGCCTATAGAAAGTAAAATTTACCTACAAAAAGTCGTTTGGAGCTTTATTAAAACAAGGTAATAATGTGCAGTTAAATTTTTAGATGTTCTGAAACGTTATTATGTCGCATATTTCTGTATTACTTCATGAAACTGTAGATGCTCTATTGGGTGGGCGTAATACAGGGATTTATGTAGATGGCACCTTTGGTCGAGGAGGTCATACTCGGCTTCTCTTGTCTAAATTAGATGAACATTCTCGTGTCTATGCATTTGATAAAGATCCGCAGGCTTTGGCTGTGGCTGCTCAGTTAGAACAAGAAGATCCAAGATTTACCATTATTCATGCAAGTTTTGCAGATATTAAAACAGCCTTAAATCAACGCGGTGTTGAAACTGTCGATGGTGTTATGGCAGATTTAGGTGTGTCATCACCACAACTTGATCAGGCCGAACGTGGTTTCAGCTTTATGAAAGACGGTCCACTGGATATGCGAATGGACAACTCTCAAGGCTTAACTGCAGCGCAATGGTTGGTTGAAGTTGATGAAGAGCATTTAGCGAATATTATTTTTCAGTATGGTGAAGAACGATATAGCCGCCGCATTGCGAAAGCGATTAAAGCAGCAGGTTATATTGAGACTACAGGTCAATTGGCTGAAATTGTAAAAGTTGCCCATCCGAAATGGGAAAAAAATAAGCATGCTGCGACACGTACATTCCAAGCAATTCGAATTGAAATCAATAAAGAATTAGAAGATGTGCATGCTTTTTTACCTGAAGCACTGGATATGCTTCATAATGGAGGTCGATTAGCGGTCATCAGTTTCCATTCCTTAGAAGATCGAATTATTAAACAATTTATTCAAAAAGAGTCGACTTTAGCTGAGGATGATGGTTGGGGCTTACCTCAGAAACCTAAAGAAACTCGTCGTTTGAAAAAAATTGATCGCGTACGTGCAAGTGAAGAAGAAGTGAAACAAAATCCGCGTTCTAGAAGTGCTTGGTTGCGAGTTGCAGAGCGAATAAATTTTAAAGGCGAATAATGAAAAAGGAAAAAGACGTAGAACAACAGGAACTGGTAGCAACGACCTTGGTGCGTAAAAAAATACTGATCTATAGCGTTTTAACCGCTATGGTCATGGTGAGCGCATTTATGGTGGTCTATCAGGTCTATTCTTATCGTCAAGATTTTCGTGAATTCAATACGCATATGCGTGAGCTTGAAGACATAAATGCTGAATGGGGTCGTCTACTTATTGAGCAACAGACATTTGGAGCGACTGCACAAATTGGGACACGTGCAGTGACACAATTACGTATGTATTCACCACCAACATCACAGACTGTGGTGATTTCACTTCCTGCTGAAACCGCGAAAAATCAATAGGCACGCTGAATGGTTGATAAAAGCAAAACAAAACAAACACGTAAAAAACAGCAGCCCATTACACAGAAAAGAACCGTTGCTGTAGATATGTGGCGTTTCTATTTAATGTGGGGCTTAGTCCTGACATTTTTTGTAGTATTGGTTGCACGTGCCTTTTATGTTCAAATTGTGAACAAAGACTTTTTGCAAAATAAAGCCAATGCCAAAATTTTACGTACTGAAAAATTAAGCGCGATGCGAGGGGTTATTAGCGACCGTAATGGCGTTCCCTTGGCTATTAGTACACCAATTATGAAGGTGGTGATTGATCCTCAACATTATTTTGAAACTAAAGCAACTTTTGATGAAATCACTGAAGAGTTAAAAAAGAATCCAACCAGCCGTAAATTAAAAAATCAGTTACCACAGGAAAACCTGAATTTAGATGAGCTAGCAGATGCAGTTGGGTTGGATCGAGCTGACCTCAAAAAGCGTGTTCAAGATCGAGCTCGTTCACGTTATTTAGTATTGAAAAAAGAAGTACCACCTGCTCAAGCGGCTCTGTTAGCACAACGTAATTTTGCTGGCGTATATTCTGAAAAATCATATAAACGTTATTACCCACAACCACAACCCAACTCTCAAATCATTGGTTTAACCAATACCGAGGGAACAGGGATTGAAGGTTTGGAGATGCAGCTGAATAAGCGGCTTGCAGGGGTCAATGGCGAACAGAAAATTGTACGTGATAAGCATGGTAACCGTGTTCAAGTTCCAGAAGTTATTAAAGAAGTTGAAGCTGGGGAAAATATTACACTGAGTATTGATTCTCGATTGCAATACATTATGTATCGAGAGCTTACCGCGGTAGGCGTGGCAAATAATGCACGTTCTGCTACAGCAATTGCGGTCGATGTCAAAACCGGTGAAATTCTAGCGATGACCAGTTGGCCGTCGTATAACCCGAATGATAAAAAAAGTTTATCCAATAAAGATGCAATGCGAAATCGCGGTGCAGTTGATTCGTTTGAACCAGGTTCGACGATGAAACCATTAACGGTGGCGATGGCGCTTGAAAGTGGTAAGTACACTGCAAACTCAGTCGTTAATACCACGCCAGGGTCGATGCGTGTCGGTAATCATACGATTCGTGATACACATAATTATGGAGCGCTTACTTTAGGTGGCATTATTCAAAAATCCTCTAACGTAGGTGTAGCGAAAATTGCCTTATCTTTGCCTTATCCGACTTTACCAACGTTCTATAAGCGTCTTGGTTTTGGACAGCGTTCGGCTGTCAAATTCCCTGGTGAAAGTCCAGGTCTGATCTTACCGCCAAGTAAATGGAATATTTCAGAAGTTGCAACCATGTCCTATGGATATGGTCTTAATGCCACGGTACTACAATTGGCAGACGCTTATGCCATGTTGGCAAACAAAGGGAAGAAAGTTCCTTTAAGTTTGTACAAGTTGGATGAAGCTCCTCAAGGTGAACAAATGATTGATCCTAAAATTGCGGATCAAGTCTTGTTAATGATGGAGACAGCAACATTACCAGGCGGTACAGCGACTCGTGCTCAAATACCAGGTTATCGCGTTGCAGGTAAAACGGGTACAGCACACAAATTACGTGCTGACCGTAAAGGTTATTCGACCAATGAATATCGAGCTTTATTTGCAGGTGTTGCACCTGTAAGTGATCCACGTTTGGCGATGGTCGTCGTGGTCGAAAATCCAAAAGGCACATATTACGGTGGTACTGTTTCAGCACCTGTTTTCGCAAAAGTAATGCAGGAGTCGCTGAGACTGTTAAACGTACCATTGGATAAACCCTTAGATACTCCAAAATCCATTCCATAGGTGATGAATGTCGATTACATTTCAACAAATCTACGCTGTAGATCATCCAGCAGAATGGATGCAACAAGCATTTAATGGCTTCCAATTAGATAGTCGTAAAGTTGAAGCGGGACAAGTGTTTATTGCTTTGACTAGTCTTTCTCAACCTGAAAAAACTGCAGAATATGCACAGAAGGCTTTGGATCTTGGTGCTTTGGCTATTATTTCAGAACAAGATCTAGGTTTAACGCCAAGTTTGATCGTTCCGAATGTGCGTATGCTTATGGGACAATGGCAGAAAGATTATTTGCAACAGACACAGCCAGTAAATCCACTTCGAGTATTGGCTGTCACGGGAACCAATGGTAAAACGACCATTTCAAGGCTTGTCGCAGAGCTACTGATGTTAAGTAAGTACCCATGTGCTGTGATGGGAACGACAGGGAATGGGATTTTACCTCACCTTGAAGCATCTACACATACCACGTTAGATGCATTGCATATGCAAAATCAATTGCATGCTTATGCTCAGCAGGGGGCTAAGTTTGCTGCTATTGAAGCCAGCTCCCATGGTCTTGAACAGGGGCGTCTCAATGGAACGCCAATTGAAGTTGCAGCTTACAGTAATTTAAGTCGCGATCATTTGGATTATCACAAGACTTTAGAGGCCTATGCTGAGGCAAAATCACGCTTATTTCAGTTTGAGAGTCTTAAAGTTGCAATTATCAATATCGATGATGCTTACGCAAATATCATGCTCAAAGCGGCGGAGCAAAATCCAGCAAAACCTAAAATTTTAACTTATTCCACCACTCAGCCCGCGGATTACCGTGTTGAAGAGATTCAATATAGTTTAGATGGTGTTCATTTTAAATTGGTGACCAAGTCCCAAAGCTATTTAGTGCATAGTCCGTTATTGGGTCATTTTAATATTGAAAATGTAGTTGCGAGCTTAATCTCTGTTGAACAGGCGGGTTTAGATTTATCTCAGTTAGTCGCTTTAGTTCCTCAGCTAAAAGGCGCGCCAGGGCGTATGCAAGTGTTGCGTGATCAAGATCGTTTGTTTGTCGTGGATTATGCCCACACTCCTGATGCATTAATTCAGGTTCTTCAAACATTAAAACGTCATGTTTCACAACAATTATGGGCCGTGTTTGGGTGTGGTGGTGATCGTGATCGCGGTAAACGACCTTTAATGACACAGGCTGCTCTAGATCATGCAGATGTTGTATTGCTCACCTCAGATAATCCACGTACTGAAAACCCAGAACAAATTTTTGCTGACATGAAGGCTGGAATTGAATTTTTGGACAGAGAGGTTCATGAAATTCATGATCGTCGTGAAGCGATTAAGTTTGTAGTGAAAACAGCAAAAGCAGGTGACATTGTTGTGATTGCAGGCAAAGGCCACGAAAATTATCAAGAGATTGATGGTGTTCGTCATTGGTTTGATGATGTGGTAGAAGTCCAAGCAGCCATTAAGGGTCAGCATGCGACTAAGCCAGCACCTTATCCAGCAGACTAAGGAATCATTATGCACACATCTACTACAAGTACTGCGACACTTGTCCCATGGGCTTTGTCTGATCTAGTTGCTGCTACTCAAGGGTATTGGTTGAATGATAAAAAACCGACTGGAGAAGTAAAGCGTATTTTGACAGATTCACGTCATGCGGAGTCGGGGGATGCTTTTTTAGCGCTGAAAGGTGAGCGTTTTGATGCGCATAACTTTGTTCAACAAGTGGCTGAAAAAGGCTGTCAGATTGCGATTGTTGAGCGGCCTTTAGACATTGATATTTGTCAGTTGGTGGTAACAGATACGAGATTAGCATTAGGTATGCTTGGTGCATTTCGTCGCGCTCAACATGCGCAATTAAAAGTTATCGCACTGACTGGTAGTAGCGGCAAAACCACCACTAAAGAAATGCTTGGAAGTATTCTTGCTCGCAAAGCACCGACATTGATCACGCGAGGTAATCTCAATAATGATCTGGGTGTGCCTATGATGCTATTGGAGCTTCGACCAGATCATGAATATGCAGTGATGGAGCTCGGAGCAAGTCATCAAGGAGAAATTGACTATACCTCGAAGCTCGTTCAACCTCATGTTGCGGGTATTATTAATATTGGTACTGCTCATCTTGGTGAGTTCGGTGGGCGTGATGGAATTTGTAAAGCAAAATCTGAAATCTACGGTCACGTTTCAGAAACTTCAATCGTGCCAGCAGCTGATGATTATGTAGATCAGATCCGTCAAAGTGTGAAAACAACAAAAACTTTAAGTTTTGGAGAAGGTGGTGATGTCTATGCTTCAGATATTCAGCTGAATCCACAAAGTGCACAATTTAAATTACATACGCCTGTAGGTGTCCAACCCGTGGATTTACCTTTTGCTGGTGAGCATAATGTTCAAAATGCTTTGGCTGCTGCTGCATTTGCATTGTCATTAAATATCAGCTTGGATGATATTGTCATGGGTTTAGAACAAGCTGTGGGTGCAAAGGGGCGTTTGAATTTTATTCAAAAAAATGATTTTTTATTTATCGATGATACATACAATGCCAATCCGACGTCGATGCGTGCAGCGGGTGAAGTGCTTGCACAGCAAGAAGGTATTCGTGTCATGGTGATTGGGGATATTGGTGAGTTAGGTCCGACTGCTGCTCAACAACATTATTTACTCGGGCGAGATTTGGTTTCGATTCGCGGACTCAACTTTGTCGTTGCTGTTGGTGAGTTTGCACCAGCAACACAGGAAGGCGCACGTAGTACTCAGTACGGGAAAAAGTTACAAGCTTTCCTCAATCAAGAGCAAGCTCTACCATTTTTAATTAGTCTAATCGAAACACATCAACCGCAAAAAATGAGTTTCTTATTCAAAGGTTCTCGTTATACCCATATGGAAACGTTGATGGCAGATTTGATGGAGAAACTCTAAATGCTGTTATGGTTATTTGAACAACTTTCCGGCTATCACAGCTCGTTCCAAGTGGTTCGTTATTTAACATTACGTGCGCTGCTCAGTGTCTTGACAGCACTCACGATAGGCCTAGTTCTTGGTCCTGTTATGATCCGTAAGTTACAAGCTTTAAAATATGGCCAAGCGGTAAGTTCTTTCGCTCCGGAAAACCATGCCAAAAAAATGGGAACACCAACCATGGGTGGTCTCCTTATTTTGCTTTCTATTGGGATTTCAACTTTACTTTGGGCAGATCTTTCAAACCCTTATGTTTGGATTGTGCTTGGCGTGATGGTGATATTTGGCGCCGTAGGTTGGGCGGATGACTGGATTAAAATCCGTTATAAAGACAATGCAGGTTTGCCAGCGCGTAAGAAGTTTTTTTGGACATCTGTCGCTTCTTTGGGTGCAGGGATATCACTCTACGTAATTGCGACTCAGCAAACTAATCCTGTACACACTGCGAATATGTTGGATTTGCTGATCCCTTTCTTTAAAGATCTTACAATTCCTTTATCGGTAATACCTTTAGGGATCGGTTTTATCATATTCACTTATTTAGTGATTAACGGTGCGTCGAATGCTGTTAACCTGACTGACGGTTTAGATGGTCTTGCAATTATGCCAATTGTATTGGTTGCGGCGGGCCTAGGGGTGTTTGCTTATTTGGCGGGTGATGTTCGTTTTGCAAATTATTTACATATTCCCTATGTGAAATACTCATCTGAACTCGTTGTTATTTGTGCTGCAATGATAGGTGCAGGTTTAGCATTCCTTTGGTATAACGCGCATCCTGCACAAGTATTTATGGGGGATGTTGGTGCCTTGTCGCTTGGAGCGATGCTGGGAACTATTGCGGTGATGGTACGTCAGGAAATTGTATTTGCAATTATGGCGGGTGTATTTGTAGTCGAAGCAGTCTCTGTATTCTTACAAATCGGTTCGCTTCGTATGCGAAATAAACGTGTTTTCCTTATGGCGCCGTTACATCATCACTATGAAAAGAAAGGATGGCGTGAAACACAGGTGGTCATCCGTTTCTGGATTATCACAATTATGCTAGTAGTTTTAGGTCTAATGACCTTAAAATTGCGCTAAGCAAGAATCAAATGAGATCAAGTCGGCTTATGCCGACTTTTTTTCATCGCTAAAATTTTTTGGAGAAAATGATGAATCTGTTGATGTGTCCTGTTTGTCGCGAGGCATTGGCGCTTGAGGGGAAAACATGGCGCTGCAAGAGTAATCATAGTTACGATATTGCAAAGCAAGGTTATGTGAATTTGCATGTCGTACAGCATAAACATAGTAAAAATCCAGGGGATACCCCTGAGTCTGTTCAAGCTAGACGGTCGTTTTTATCAGCGGGATTTTATGCGCCATTACAGCAAGCTGTCGTTGCTAAAATCCGAGAATTACGTATTGAAAATCTTTTAGATATTGGTTGCGGTGAAGGATATTACACCAATGCAATGGAAGCTGAAGCGATACAAGTTGTGGGGGTGGATATTGCTAAAACTGCAGTTCAGGTAGCAGCAAAATTAAATCAAAATGTCACTTGGGTTGTGGGTACGGGGGCTGTGTTGCCTGTTTTAAGCGAGACCATCGATTTATGTACCAGTTTATTTAGTCCTATTCCCGAGGCGGAAATATTACGTGTATTAAAATCATCGGGGTATTTAATGGTTGTTACCCCAGGTCCACAACATTTATATAAAATGCGAGAAGCACTATTTGAAGAAGTTAAGGCACATGAGCCACATAAATTTGTAGCACAGTTGAGCGAGCACTTTGAGTTAATTGATGAAAGCTTAATTCAGGCACCATTGGTGTTGAACCAAAATGACCTAAAGTGTCTTATCGCAATGACGCCATATGCTTATAAGGCCAAACCTGAACGGCGTGAGCAATTAGAGCAAGTTGAAAAATTTGAACTGAGTGCAGAGTTTCAGATCTATATTTTAAAAAAGAAAAGTTAAAAGAAGCCCTCTTTTAGAGGGCTTTATTTTGGTTATTGAACTTGATTAATCAAATTTTCGATTGAATCTCGTTTAACTTGTGGTGTTGAATTCATATCCGGTGGTGTCGACGACGTCGGCGTTAACGGTTGATCGTTATCTGGTAGATCATCAAAATCGCGATCATTCGTTGGTGCTACCACTGGAGCAGGGCGATAAATTGGACGAGCTAAAGGTGGAGTTTTATCTTTTTGCTCATGGTTTAATGTATGTACACGACCACGTTGTTCTCGAGTTAAAGGAGCTTTTGCATTTTTATCTAAACTTACCCAAGCATATGGTGTATTGGCAAGCGACTTCTCCATAAAGTCACTCCAAATTGGAAGAGCAGCGATACCCCCATATTCACGACGACCTAGCGTAGTCGGTTGGTCGAAACCTACCCATGAAACTGCGACTAGATTGCCGTTAAAGCCAGCGAACCAAGCATCTTTTGCATCATTGGTTGTTCCTGTTTTACCTCCTAAATCACCACGACCAATTTTTAATGCTGCGCGACCAGTACCATGCTGAATTACGTCTCGTAAAATATTCGCCATATCAAATGCTGAACTGGATTTTAAAATTCGATGTGCTTGACGATATTGGCTACGCTCTTCATCAGTTAAAGTGGGTTGCTTATCCTCTAAAGACTGATTGGTAACTTCAATAATTTCGTCGTCTGGTGTTGTTGCTTCAGCAGAGGTTGTATCTTGCTTCTGAGATTTAATACATGAAATACATGCGTATTCTGGATTGGCTTGATAAATCACTTTGCCGTAAGCATCCTCAATACGGCTAATGAAGTGAGGTTGCACGCGGAAACCGCCATTGGCAATTGCGGCATAGCCTGTTGCCATTTGAACAGGGAGTACTTGAGGTGTTCCTAATGCAATCGTGTAGTTACGTGGAATCTGATCATCCTGCAAACCAAAATCCATAAACAATTGGCGAGTACGTTCTAGACCGACTGTTTGTAAAAGGCGAACAGAGACAGTATTACGTGACAAATATAAAGCGCGACGTAATGGAATCATCCCCAAATAGCGCCCATCAGAATTGCGTGGTGACCATTTACCAATGGTAATGGGATTATCACTAACCATGGTATGCGGCGTCATACCTCGTTCAAGTGCAAGCGAGTAGACAAATGGTTTGATAATAGAGCCAGGTTGACGCCAACCTTGCAGTGCACGGTTAAATTTCGATTGATAAAAATTATATCCACCAACGATCGCGACAATTGAGCCATCATTTGGGTTAAGTGCAATTAACTGACCTTGTACACGAGGCACCTGTACCAAGGACCACATACTACGATTTTGATTTGGACGTAGACGAACAATATCTTTGACTTTTACAATTTGTGAGGCATTGCTCGGTGCACCACCCACACTATTGGCATTGCGATAGCGTCTCGCCCAAGACATGCCAGACCAAGGAACAGTGACTGATGAACCATCTTGTAAAGTTGCTTCAAAAGAATTACTTAAAACTTTAGTGACTTCAGCAGGATAGGTGTTTGCAAATGGTACAAAGTCTTTTAAGGGTTTGTCATGGGCTTCTGGGCCACGCCATCCATGACGACGGTCATAACTTTCTAAACCAACACGAACTGCTTCTTCGGCAAAGGCTTGACGATTGTAATCAATAGTGGTGTAAACCTTATATCCTGAATCGATCGCGAGATCGCCAAATTTTTTGACGAGTTCAGAACGAACCATTTCACCGACATAAGGGAATTTATTGTTAATACCGCGATCAGGCATGTCCAAAGCGATAGGCTCTGATACTGCATCTTCATATTCAATTTGACTAATATAACCCAACTGTAGCATACGACCTAAAATCCAATTGCGACGTTCTAACGCACGTTCAGGATTGGCCACAGGATTATACTTAGAGGGTGCTTTAGGTAATCCTGCAATCATTGCCATTTGGGCAATTGAAAGATCGTCTAAATTCTTGTTGTAATAAATTTTTGCTGCTGCAGCGATGCCATAAGCATTTTTACCGAGGAAAATTTTATTGACGTAGAGGGTAAGAATCTCTTCTTTAGATAATTTTTGTTCGATTTTACGTGCTAAGAAAATTTCGGTGAGTTTGCGCTTGAGAGTTCGTTCTGGTGTTAAATAATAGTTTTTAGCCACCTGCATGGTAATTGTAGAACCACCAGTTTGAATGTCAGAACCCGTGATCGATTCACTGACTGCACGTCCTAAACTTTTAAAACTAATACCGCTATGCTCAAAAAAAGAAGAGTCTTCTGCAGCTAAAAAAGCATGAATAAAATCTTGTGGGATTTGCTCATATTCAACTGGAACAGAAAGTTTGCCACCATATTCTGCGATTAATTGGTTATCTGCTGTATAAACTTGCAGCGGTTTTAATAATGGAGCCTTCTTAAAAGCAGTCATCTCTGGCAAAGATGGTGCAATATAGAGATACATTCCATAAAATCCCATTGGAATTGTGACTAAGATAATGATAATCAGCAAAAAAAAAGGGTGAATCTGTCCACAACAAGATAGCTTTTTCATAACAAGTAAGTTTTAATAGGTGCTAAAGGCAAACTAATAGAAGGTCAGTATAGCTTCTCATTTAACGGAATGTTAGTTGAGTTATTATATCCGCAAAAAAATTAGACCAAGTGTAGTTAGTTTGTATTGTGCTGTTGTTGGGGACAAAAAAATAATAGGAATTGCATTGTGCTTAGACTATATCGTAAGCCAAATAAGGGGTTAGTGGGGGTAGATGTTAGTTCGACCTCTGTTAAGCTATTAGAGCTATCAGTTAAAAACGGTCGCTATTGGGTTGAAAGTTACGGGTTAAGTCCATTGGTTGATGGAAGTGTTGTTGAAAAAAACATCCTCAATCAGGATAACGTGGCTGATGCTTTAGAGCGCGCGATTAATATTGCAAATCCGCAATCAACGAATGCTGCTTTTGCAGTGCCTACGTCTATGGTGATTCACAAGGTCATCGAGATGGATGCCGACATGAGCGATGATGAGCGTGAAGTTCAGATTCGTATGGATGCTGAGCAATATATCCCATTCCCACTTGACGAAGTCAGTTTAGACTTTGAAGTGCTTCCTGAGCGATTAAACAATCCAAACAGAGTGAACGTTCTACTCGTTGCGACACGTACTGAAAACGTGGACTCTCGTATTGAAGTATTGGATTTGGTCGGCCTTACCCCAAAAGTTGCCGATGTTGAAAGCTATGCACTGGAACGTAGTTTTGAAGTCTTTGCAGATACATTGCCGATTGGTGCAAATCTTGTTGGCGTTCTTGATATTGGTCATACCATGACGACTTTGTCAGTCATGCAAAATGGCAAAATTATTTACACGCGCGAACAAGTGTTTGGCGGTAAGCAATTGACTCAAGATGTGCAAAATCGTTATGGCTTATCTTATGATGAAGCTGGGCGTGCTAAAAAAGACAACACCTTACCAGATGACTTTGAAACAGAAGTTTTAATGCCATTCCTTGATGCAGTGATTCAACAAGCAGCGCGTTCATTACAGTTCTTTTTCTCTTCTTCTCAATTTAACGAGATTGATCATATTTTATTGGCGGGTGGTAATGCCAATATCCCAGGTCTTGCAAAAATGATGCAACAAAAATTGGGATATCGCGTCACTATAGCTAATCCATTTTTACAAATGGGCTTTTCTCCTCAAATCGACCTGAAAAAAATAGAAAATGATGCACCATCATTATTGGTGGCGTGTGGCTTGGCATTGAGGAGTTTTGATTAATGGCTAAAATTAATTTACTCCCTTGGCGCGAAGAGCTAAGAGAACAGCGAAAAAAGCAATTTGTTTATATCTGTATCGCAGTGGTATTACTTGCGATTTTATCGGTTTTAGCAGCGTGGTTCTTCTTGAATCATAAATTGCAAGACCAAGAACAAGCAAACCAACTTATTGTAAGCACCAATCAAAGTTTAGACGTTCAATTAAAATCCTTGGAAGGATTGCAAGAACGTCGAAATGCAGTGATTGAGCGGATGAAACTGATTCAAGGTCTTGAAGGTCAACGACCTGTTACTGTGCGTTTAGTAGATGAATTGGTACGTGTTGTTCCTGAAACAGTGTATCTGACGAAATTTACCCGTACTGGTAATAAATTTACCATCGAAGGTAAAGCTGAAAGTCCGAATGCGGTAGCAGAGTTATTACGTGGTTTAGAAGCTTCCCAGTGGTACCGAAATGCATTTATGAATTCATTCTTGGCTGCGCCAGAAGTGAAGGAAAAAGCACCAAGTTCGGTAATCCCTCGAGTTGAAGAGTCTTACGGTACATTTATCGTGACTGTCGACTTGGGTGCAATTGCTCAACCGACATCAGAGATGGACGCGAATAATGTGGGAGGTGCACCATGAGTCGTAATGATTTAAATGATTTTGATTCAGATGTCACTGTACCTAAAAAGAAGTCCATGACTGTTGAAAAGTTCTTTCAGCAATTTAATACTTTGGACTCCAATAACTACGGTAGTTGGCCACTGTCTGTAAAAATTACCTGTTGGATTTTTATTTTCCTATTTGTTTGTTCTATTGGTTACTTTTTGGTGATTAAACCAAAACTTGAATCTATTGATCTTGCTAAAGCACAAGAGGCAAATTTACTGACAGAGTTTAAAGAAAAGGATTCTAAGCTCCGTAATTTGCAGCAATACCAAGCACAGTTGCAACAAATGGAAATGAATTTCAATGAGCAATTACAACAATTGCCAAAAGAAACAGAAATTCCAAGTTTAGTTGAGGACATCAACTTAACAGGTGTGAATTCAGGACTCAAATTTAAAAATATCCGTCTCGAAAATGAAGTGGCTCAAGAATTCTTCATTGAGCAGCCAATTTCGATAGAAACGACAGGTGATTATCATTCATTTGGGCGTTTTGTGAGTGGAATTGCGTCTTTACCGCGTATCGTGACTTTGCATGATTTTGTGATTACAGCGACGCCAAGTACAGATAAAAAATCTGATATTCCACTGATCAATTATTCATTAAAAGCCAAAACATATCGTTATGTTGCATCGACTGAAGATACGGTAGGTTCAGCGGTTGTTCCACCAGCTGATATGCCAGCAGGAGGACAATAATGAAATCATTTAAGCTTTTGTGCGGATTAGTTATTGCAGCGACTATGGTGGGATGTGATTCGCGTATTGATGCGGTCAATCAAGAAATGGCGAATATTCGTAGCCAACCACCTTTACCGATAGAACCGGCACCTGTATTTAATCCAGTTCCAAATTTTCTTTACTCGGCGCATCAACTTCGAAGTCCATTCTTGCCAAACTCATTGGCAACAGAGCTAAGAATCATGTCGGGTAAACGTGTTTATCCTAATTTTAATCGTCAACCACAGCCTTTAGAAAGCTATGCATTGGAAACGTTAAACTTTAAAGGAAGTTTAAAACGTAACAATGGACAGATTCTCGCTTTGATTCAAACCCCTGATGGTGAGATTGAGCGTGTGCAACGTGGTAATTACATGGGGATGAACCAAGGGCGCATCGTGAAGATAACGCCGACTCAAATCGATCTGATTGAAATTGTTTCAGATGGTCGAGATGGTTATATCGAAAGACCAAGAAGCTTAGTGTTGCTTGGGCCTGTTGGTTAAGACGAGTTAAGGAATAACAATGAAAAAGAGTATGCAAAATTTTTGGGGTGGGGATCGACAGTATATGAACCGTTTTCTTCGTCAATTCGCTATGACCACTGTTTCTATAGCTGTTATGCAGGCAGCGGCGGCTAAAACTACGATGACCAATATTGTGCCTTTGCAGGTGCCAGGTCAAGGAACAGAAATCCGTGTCATGTTTAACGGATTACCTCCACAGCCACAGTCATATCAATTGGAAAATCCATCTCGACTCGTTTTGGATTTTATGCAGGCAGGTCAAACACTGGCGAATACTAAAATACCTGTGTCGACCACTGAAGCAAACTCAGTTGAAGTCATTTCTAATGATCAGCGTTCACGGTTAACTGTCAATTTAACGCAGAAAGGTAGCTACACGACACGTGTTGAAGGCAATACCTTTATTTTAAAAATAAATAATCCGAACTCTGCGAAAGTGGCAACACCAGCGGCGCCAGTGGTTACACAAGCCAAAGCAGCAGAACCAACGACTAAACCAAGTGTTTTAAAGCCAGTCATACGTCCTAATCTGACGAATAACGTTACACCTGTTGCGGCTACAGCTGTGGCAGAGACACCTGTAACGCCAACACCTGTGATTCCTGTTGCAGCACAGCAGGTATTGAAACCAACTGCACCAACGCCTACTGTGTTAAGACCTGCCGCTCCACCTACATCAGTGGTTAGTCAGCAAGTTTCAGCACCTGTACCACCTCCAGTAGTTCCTGTTTATCAGCAGCCTGTTGCGTATACACCGCCAGCACCTGTCGCTTATCAAGCAGTACAACAAGGACTGCAAGATATTGGTTTTGAGCGCGGTAGTGCAGGTGAGGGACAAGTTGTACTGAATTTAAAAACAGCAGATACACCAGTAGATGTACAACAGCAAGGTAGCAAAGTTGTGGTGCGTTTCCTCGGTAACAAAATTCCATCGCATTTGGTGCGCCGTTTAAACGTTAATGATTTTGCGACGCCTGTCTCTACAGTAGACGCTTATAATGATAAGTCGAATGGTGTAATTTCCATTCAGTCGAGTGGTAGCTTCGAATATATGGCTTATCAAACAGATGGTAAGTTAACGATCAGTCTAAAACGCCCAGAAGAGAAAAAAGGCTTAAGCAGCCAAAATCGTACACCTAAATATACAGGTAATAAGATTTCTCTCGACTTCCAAGACATTGAAGTGCGCCGCGTATTACAATTGTTGGCTGATTTTACCGGCATTAATATGGTGACTTCGGATTCAGTTCAAGGGAATATTACATTACGCTTAAAAGATGTGCCTTGGGATCAAGCGCTTGATATTGTAATGAAAACCAAGAACTTGGATAAGCGTCGCAACGGAAACGTGATTTGGATTGCACCTGTTCCAGAATTGATTAAAGCCGAAGAAGAAGAGGCGAAAGCCATTGCACAAAGTGTGAAATTGGCACCATTGCAAACCGAATATATTCAATTGAGCTATGCCAAAGTTGAAGATATTGAAAAGTTGATTACTGAAGGTCGTAACAGCCGTTCATCTAATGGTAATAATACAAATTCAACAACTGACCCATTGGGGGACAGTGTCGGGTCATTATTAAGTCCACGTGGTACAGTTTCAATTGATCCACGTACCAATACATTGATCATTAACGATACAGTTCAAAAAATTGATCAAATTCGCAAGATGATTGATTTATTGGATGTTTCTGTAAAACAAGTCATGATCGAAGCTCGTATTGTACGCGCGACAACAGATTTCACTAAAGAAATGGGTGTGAAATGGGGGGTAGTATCGAAAGGTGTTGCAACCAATAATGATCTTTTGGTTGGTGGTAGTGATCAAACGCTGTGGGATTTAAAATCACCAAGTGAGGATGGTCGTTATAATATTCAACGTCCTGATAACTTAAATGTGGATTTAGGTGTGGCTGGGGCTGCAGGTAAAATTGCATTTGGTTTAATCAATATGTCTGATTTTATGCTGGACCTTGAGTTGTCGGCACTACAAGCTGATGGCTACGGTGAAGTTATTTCTACCCCAAAAGTTCTCACTGCTGATAAGCAACAAGCGAAAGTTGCTTCAGGTCAGGAAATCCCTTACCAAACCACTGAAACTGCAGGTGGTGCTGCAACGGCGACGACTTCCTTTAAAGAAGCGTTGTTAAGCTTAGAGGTAACACCAAGTATTACGCCTGATGGTAAAATTCAAATGAAATTGAACATTACCAGTGATTCACCAGCAGGTTATGCACAGAATGGGGAAATCATTTTGAATAAAAATCAAATTGATACCAATGTGCTTGTGAATAACGGTGAAACTGTGGTGCTAGGTGGTATTTTCGAGCAAGAAACGATTTTTAACCAAACCAAGGTGCCTTTCTTTGGTGATATTCCTGCTGTTGGTCGTCTATTCCGTAAAGACAGTAAAACAGAGAATAAGCGTGAGTTATTAATCTTTGTGACACCAAGAATTGTTAATGACAGGCAAACTAGAAACAATTAATATAGTTTCAATGAAAGCAATTCAATAGGTGACTCCTTGCCAAGCAAAGAGTTTGAAACCCTACCGAATATTTATTTGGTAGGGCCCATGGGAGCTGGTAAAACAACCGTTGGTCGACATCTTGCAGATTTACTTCATCGAGAGTTTCTTGATAGTGATCATGAGATAGAAAGAAAAACTGGGGCGACCATCCCATGGATTTTTGAGAAAGAGGGTGAACAGGGATTCAGACATCGTGAATCACTGGTAATTGATGATTTAACATCAAAACAAAATTTAGTTGTTGCGACGGGTGGCGGTGCAGTTACTCAGTCGATTAATCGATCTTATCTAAAAGATCGAGGTATTGTGATTTATCTTTATACTCCCGTAGAAATACAACTTCAAAGAACCTACCGTGATAAAAATCGACCTTTATTACAAGTCGAAAATCCTGAACAGAAATTACGTGAATTATTGAATATTCGTGATCCGCTGTATCGCGAAGTTGCACATCATATTATTGAAACGAATCAAGGTGCTGCGCGTGATTTGGCACAACGTATTCTTAATGTGATTGTCGCAAAAGAATTGAATTAAATTTGTTTTATTGGCTTATAACATCATGCAAACCTTATTCGTTGAACTCGGTGAACGCCGTTATCCTATTTTCATTGGTAGTGATTTAGATCCGCAACAATTACTTGAACCCTATATTCATGGGCAACAGGTCATGATTGTCACCAATGAAACGGTTAAACCGTTGTATTTAAATCACTATGTATCAGCTGTGGAAGGTTTAGGTAAAAAAGTTGAGACATGTGTTCTACCTGATGGTGAATGTTATAAAAATATTGAACATTTGAATTTAATTTTTGATGCCTTGCTTGAGTCAGGATTTAACCGAGATTGTACAGTGCTTGCCTTGGGTGGAGGGGTGATTGGTGACATGGCTGGATTTGCATCAGCTTGTTTCCAACGCGGAGTGTATTTTATTCAAGTCCCGACTACGCTGCTATCGCAAGTCGATTCGAGCGTTGGCGGTAAAACTGGAATCAACCACTCATTAGGCAAAAACATGATTGGCGCATTCCAGCAGCCACAGGTCGTACTTGCGGATATGGCGCAACTTAAAACATTGCCTGAGCGTGAGTTATCAGCAGGTTTGGCTGAAGTCATTAAGTATGCCCTATTAGGAGATGTTGATTTTCTTGCATGGCTTGAGGAAAACATGGATGGTCTCGTTGCACAACATCCAGAATTACTTGCTGAAGCAGTGTACCGCTCTTGTGCACACAAAGCGCGAATTGTGGCCAATGACGAGAAAGAACAGGGTGAGCGTGCATTACTGAATTTAGGTCATACCTTTGGACATGCGATTGAATCTTATCTGGGATATGGTGAGTGGTTACATGGTGAGGCTGTGGCGACGGGAATGGTGATGGCGGCAGATTTATCTTATTTAATGGGGTGGATCACAGAAGCTGACCTTGAACGTACAAAAATTATCATTCAACGTGCGAAATTACCGATAAAATGTCCTCAAATTCCACTTGATGAATTTTTGGCATATATGTCTCATGACAAAAAAGTCCTGAATGGTCAATTACGTTTAGTGCTCTTGAAGTCGCTAGGGCAAGCAGTAATTACCAAAGAGTTTGATGTGGAATTAATGAAACAAGCGATTTTACGTAATCAAGCATAATCTTAGGTTTTCTCATGACGGTACGCCACTCATCCCCACGCACAGCGCAACAATATATTTGGTTGATCGGTGGCATACTGTTTTTAGTCGCATCTTTTGTATTCTGGATTTTGACTGATAGCAAAGAGTTGGTTACTCAGTCTAAGCAAATTGAAGAAACTCAAGTCCAGATTCAACCTGAAAAGGTGGCAGCAACAAATTATTTGGGCGGGCTGACTGATCAAGTGCGACCTTTGGAATTAACTGCGCGTAAAGTGGCTTCAGGAAACCATTTGCCTGAATTTAGAGGCACAAAGTTTATTCAAGACAATAAAAATAATTATTTTATCGAACTATTTCGCGTTACCAATGAAGATGTAATTAAAAGTTTTCTTAATAAGCAAACTGATCGTAAACCATACATTTATTTTCGTTTGAGTGGTGAGGATCAAGTTGAACAGTACATTTTGGGTTATGGGCTGTTTATGGGGGAAGGTGCTGCCAAGACAACTTTAAATGGATTGGATTTAAAGTTACCACCTTCTGTAGCGCCTAAAGTTGCTGGCTTTAATCAGTTTGTGGGTCAAGTCAATGACATGGGTTCTGAAGAACTAACAACTGCAAAATTATACGAAATTAAATTACGACCTGCAGCGGTACCATTGATTGATGAGTCATTGCTGGTTCGTCCTAAGCCAACCCCTGTGGTTGATCCTGCTAAGGCAACAACCAATGTGACTATTACAAGAAAAGATCAGTCAGGAAATGTGGTTGATGTGAGACGTTCGCAATCGAATGTTGACCCTATTTCGAGCGATAATTCAAAGAATAATACGGATAAGCGGAATCAAGAGGCTCAAATTAGTGATCCATTTAATTAAAATGTTATAAAATGGCGCAAAATTAAACGAAAGCATAATAAATTTGCACATCATTGGTGCGATAAAGTGGTTCTAATTTGGTGCCTTTTCGGTTAATAATGACAAAATAATTGAAATAAAACGCTTGCACGGAATAAATAAATATTGGCATAGATTTTGCTTTATTGGTGCACTGATTAAGTAAATTGTCCCTATTTTGGAGCGAAGACCTTAATTTAGTGTGCGATTTAGTCAAATTGATCTGCTTTAAATGAGTGCAAATCGTCTCGTACATTTGTGAAATTAAATCAGAAAAGACGTTCAATAACGAAAGACATACAGAATCATGTCTTTGTTTTATAAAGAAATCGTATTTGAAGAATAGATAAGTTTTGCCCAATGAGGGCCATGTTGATGAAGGGTACGCTATGCACATGCCATCGCCTAATACTGTAGCTCCCGCTAAAGGTCTATACCAACCGGATGAGTTTAAAGATAACTGTGGTTTCGGATTAATCGCCCATATGCAAGGTGATGCGAGTCATGACTTGGTCAAGACCGCGATTCATAGTTTAAGTTGTATGACGCACCGCGGTGGTATTGCTGCAGATGGTAAGACGGGTGATGGATGTGGTCTACTGTTGGCTATGCCTAAGCAATTCTTCCGTGAAGAAGCAAAACATTTAAGTGATATTACACTCAGTGAAATTTTTGCAGTAGGTACAGTTTTTCTTAGCCTAGATCCTGCAATTGCTGCACATGCAAAACAAGTGCTGACTAAAGAAATTGAATCAGAAGGTTTGCGTGTAATTGCATGGCGCTTAGTGCCAACCAATAATGAAGCATTAGGCTCAATTGCGATGCAGTCTTTGCCAGCATTTGAACAAGTAATTGTTAACTGTCCAATGGGTGTTGAAGAAGTTGAGTTTAACCGTAAGTTATTCTTGGCTCGACGTCGTGCTGAACAAAAATTAAGTCAAGATAGTTCATTCTACGTTACAACACTTTGTTCAACTGTGATCTCTTATAAAGGCTTAATGATGCCTGAAGCGATTGCAGATTTTTATACAGATTTGGCTGATCCACGTTTGGAATCACACATTGTAGTGTTCCATCAGCGTTTCTCAACCAATACATTGCCACGTTGGCCATTGGCACAACCTTTCCGTTACTTAGCGCACAATGGTGAAATTAATACCATTACAGCAAACCGTAACTGGGCGATGGCACGTACACCAAAGTTTGAAAACCCGCTCTTACCTGGTTTAACTGAGCTCAACCCAATCGTAAACCGTACTGGCTCTGACTCTTCAAGTTTAGACAACATGCTCGAGATCTTGGTTGGTGGAGGTATGGATTTATTCCGTGCACTACGCATGCTCGTTCCACCAGCATGGCAAAACGTTGAAACTTTAGATGCTGATTTACGTGCATTCTATGAGTTCAACTCTAAACATATGGAAGCATGGGACGGGCCAGCAGGTCTTGTGATTCAAGATGGTCGTCATGCGATTTGTATGCTTGACCGTAATGGCTTACGTCCTGCACGTTGGGTAATTACTAAAAATGGTTACATCACACTTGCATCAGAAATTGGTGTCTGGGGTTATGAACCAGAAGATGTGGTCTCTAAAGGTCGTGTTGGACCAGGTCAGATCTTAGTCATTGACACTTTCACTGGTAAATTGCTGGATACTAAAGACGTCAGTAATCATCTGAAAAAAATGCGTCCTTATCGTCAATGGTTGCGTGAAAATTCAGTGCGTATCCAAGGCAGCCCTGAGTTAGAAGAATATCTATGTGATCAAGGCTTAAAAGGCGATGCTTTAAAAGCAGCGCAAAAAATGTTTATGGTGACATTTGAAGAGCGAGATCAGTTATTACGTCCAATCGCTGAAAGTGGTCAAGAAGCAGTAGGTTCGATGGGCGATGATACGCCGATGGCAGTATTGTCTCGTCAAGTACGCCATGTAACAGATTACTTCCGTCAACAGTTTGCTCAAGTAACTAACCCACCAATCGATCCATTACGTGAATCGATCGTAATGTCTTTAGAAACATGTTTGGGTCGTGAACAAAATGTATTTGAACAAGGTCCAGAGCATGCGGATCGATTAATTATTTCAAGTCCTGTACTGTCAAACTCTAAAATGCATCAAATTCGCACTTTAGGTCGTAAGGGCTATGAGATTACAGATATTGATCTAAACTATGCAGAGACTGAAGGTCTAGAAGCCGCGATTACACGTATTTGTGAAGAAGCAGCGCAAGCAATTCGTGATGGCAAAACCCTATTGGTGATTTCCGATAAGAAAATCCGTGAAGGGTTCTTACCAGCCAATGCAGCGATGGTAACGGGTGCTATCCACCATTACCTCATCCATGCAGGTTTACGTACAGATGCAAACATTATTGTTGAAACAGCTTTAGCGCGTGATCCACACCAGTTTGCCGTAATGCTTGGCTTTGGCGCAACAGCAATTTACCCATATCTTGCATATGACGTCATTAATGATTTAATTGCGAAAGGTGAGTTGTTAGGTGATCCGATTCATGCACAAGCGAATTTCCGTAAAGGGATTGAAAAAGGATTGCTGAAAGTCCTTTCAAAAATGGGTATTTCGACTGTTGCTTCATATCGTGGTGGGCAGTTATTTGAAGCTGTCGGTTTATCTGAAGAAGTTGTTAATAAATGCTTCACAGGTGTTCCAAGCCGTATTAAAGGTGCTACTTTTGCTGATCTTGAAAATGATTTGAAAAAATTAGCAGAAACCGCTTGGAAATCACGTAAGCCAATTGAGCAAGGTGGTTTGCTGAAATTTGTATTTGATAAGGAATATCACGCTTTTAATCCTGATGTAATTAATGCTCTACATAAATCTGTACGTTCTGGGAAATATGAAGATTTCAAAGAATATGCTGAGCTTGTAAATAATCGTCCAGTGGCAACCATTCGTGATTTATTTAAACTCAAAACAGAAAATTCAATTCCACTGGATCAAGTTGAATCTGTAGAAGCGATTCTTCCGCGTTTTGACTCTGCAGGGATGTCTTTAGGGGCATTATCACCAGAAGCACATGAAGCGATTGCCATTGCAATGAATACAATTGGTGGTCGTTCGAACTCAGGTGAGGGTGGTGAAGATCCAGCGCGTTACGGCACAATCCGGAACTCAAAAATCAAACAAATCGCATCAGGTCGTTTTGGTGTAACGCCTGCTTACTTAACTTCTGCAGAAGTACTGCAAATTAAAGTGGCACAAGGTGCAAAACCGGGTGAAGGTGGTCAGTTGCCAGGTGGTAAAGTGAATGGCTTAATTGCACGTTTACGCTATTCTGTACCGGGTGTGACATTAATTTCTCCACCACCGCACCACGATATTTATTCAATCGAAGATTTATCGCAGTTAATTTTTGATTTAAAACAAGTTAACCCTCAAGCGATGGTCTCTGTAAAACTGGTATCTGAGCCAGGTGTGGGTACGATTGCTGCGGGTGTTGCAAAAGCCTATGCTGACTTTATTACCATCTCTGGTTATGACGGTGGTACAGCAGCATCGCCATTGTCTTCGATTCATCATGCGGGTTCGCCATGGGAGCTTGGTCTTTCTGAAGCGCATCAAGCCCTTCGTGTAAATGATTTGCGTGGTAAAGTTCGCGTTCAAACGGATGGTGGTTTAAAAACGGGTCTAGATGTCGTGAAAGCAGCTATTTTAGGTGCGGAAAGCTTCGGTTTTGGTTCTACACCAATGATTGCGTTGGGTTGTAAATACCTCCGTATCTGCCACTTAAATAACTGTGCGACTGGTGTAGCGACTCAGCAAGATCATTTGCGTCAAGAGCACTATATCGGTGAACCACAAATGCTCATTAACTTCTTCACCTTTATTGCTGAAGAAACACGTGAGTGGTTGGCTGCATTAGGTGTATCAAGTTTGAAAGACTTGATTGGTCGTACCGATTTACTAGAAATGCTACCTGGTGAAACAGATAAGCATGCTCACCTAGATTTAAGTGCTTTACTTGAATCACATCCAGCTGCTGAAGGCAAAGCTCAATATTGCGAAGTCGAAGGAAATGCACCATTTGATAAAGGTGTTTTGGCTGAGTCTATGATCGCAGAAATATTGCCTGCGATTGAAGCTGGTACAGGTGGTGAATACAGTTTTAGCATTGGTAACTGTGACCGTTCTATTGGGGCACGTGTTTCAGGTGAGATCGCTCGTCGCTATGGTAACTTAAGTATGGAAGCACACCCTGTTAAAGTGAATTTGACAGGTACTGCTGGACAATCACTTGGTGTATGGAATGCGGGTGGCCTGCATATCAAGCTTGAGGGTGATGCGAATGACTATGTGGGTAAAGGTATGGCGGGTGGTCGTATCTCAATTTTCCCACCGAAGGGTTCTCCATTCCAAACACAAGAAACAGCGATCATTGGTAACACATGTTTATATGGTGCAACAGGCGGTAAATTATTTGCTGCAGGTACAGCTGGTGAACGTTTTGCTGTTCGTAACTCAGGTGCGTTCGCGGTGATTGAGGGTGCTGGAGATCACTGTTGTGAATACATGACAGGTGGTATTGTGACGGTACTGGGTAAAGTTGGTCATAACTTCGGTGCAGGTATGACAGGTGGTTTTGCTTATGTACTTGATTTAGATAATGACTTTGTTGATCATTATAACCACGAGTTGATCGAGCTTAATCGTATTTCGACCGAATCAATGGAAGAACATAAAGAGTTCTTAAGCCGCATTTTAGATGAGCATATTAAGGAAACTGGTAGTGCTTGGGCGTACAAGATCCGTAACGAGTTTGATTTCTACAGCCGTAAATTCTGGTTGGTGAAACCAAAAGCTGCAAACTTGCAGACTTTATTAAAAACAACTCAAGCTGATCCTCAATAATTCCACTACTGCAGATATATAGGCAGATGCAGCTGAACTAACAATAGACTGCATTTACCCACGGAGAGAGACATGGCAGAACGCCTTAATAATGACTTTCAATTCCTGGATGTCGCACGCCAAGATCCAGAGAAAAAAGATCTCAACGTCCGCAAAGCTGAGTTTGTGGAAATTTATAAACCCTTTACAGCTGAAGTTGCGAAAAACCAAACACATCGCTGTTTAGGTTGTGGTAACCCTTACTGTGAATGGAAATGTCCAGTACATAACTATATTCCAAACTGGTTAAAACTGATTGCTGAAGGTCGTATTTTTCAAGCAGCAGAGCTTTGCCACCAAACCAATACTCTACCGGAGGTGTGTGGTCGAGTTTGTCCTCAAGACCGTTTGTGTGAAGGTGCATGTACACTAAATGATGGGTTTGGTGCGGTGACCATTGGAAATGCTGAAAAGTATATTAATGATACGGCATTTGCATTAGGCTGGCGTCCTGACATGTCTCATGTCAAATGGACAGATAAAAAAGTCGCGATTATTGGTGCAGGCCCTGCAGGTCTAGGTTGTGCGGACATTTTGGTGCGCAATGGTGTTAAACCTGTCGTATTTGATAAGCGCCCAGAAATTGGTGGTTTGCTGACCTTTGGTATTCCTGAATTTAAGATGGAAAAGGACGTGATGAAACGTCGTCGTGAAATCTTTACAGGCATGGGGATTGAATTTCGTTTAAATACAGAAATTGGCACAGACATCACTATTGATCAATTGCTTGCTGATTATGACGCTGTCTTCATGGGTATGGGAACATACACATACATGAAAGGTGGTTTCGCAGGTGAAGATTTGGAAGGTGTTTATGATGCGCTTGATTTCTTAATTGCCAATGTGAATCGTTGCCAAGGTTGGGAGAAAGATCCTTCAGAATTTATCAGTGTGGAAGGTAAGAAAGTTATTGTACTCGGTGGCGGTGATACTGCTATGGACTGTAACCGTACTTCAATCCGCCAAGGTGCAACATCTGTCACTTGTGCATACCGCCGCGATGAAGAAAACATGCCAGGTTCACGCCGTGAAGTTAAAAATGCGCGAGAAGAAGGTGTTGAATTTCAGTTCAATCGTCAGCCGATCGAAATCGTGGGTGAGAATGGAAAGGTCACAGGTGTTAAATTTGTGACGACTCAACTCAGTGAGCCTGATAGTCGTGGTCGTCGCAGTCCTGAACCGATCCCAGGTTCAGAGGAAATCTTACCTGCTGATGCAGTGCTGTTGGCCTTTGGTTTCCGTACAAGCCCTGCAGAATGGTTTAATGATGTAAGTATTAATTTAGATGGTTCAGGTCGTGTCGTTGCTCCTGAGCATCAACAATACAAGTTCCAAACTTCTAATCCGAAAATCTTTGCCGGTGGAGATATGGTGCGTGGTTCTGACTTGGTCGTAACTGCGATTTGGGAAGGACGTCAGGCTGCTGAAGGTATTTTAGATTATCTTGATGTTTAAACGAAAACATGCCTTACAAAAAATCCTACTTCGGTAGGATTTTTCATTTATATGCATGACTTGTTTGACAATCTCTTGTTGAATATTCAAAAGTATCCAATTCAAGAACTATCTTAAGAATCATGTAATTAAATTAAAAAAGAGAATGGAGTTGTAATTTAATTTGCGACTTTATTGGCAAAAAATATAATTTATTTGTCTGTGTGGTTATTTTTGCAATATTAAATCTGATTTATTCTGACAGTATGAATAAGAAATGCTATATCCATATAGGCTCTAAAATGACAACTACACAAATCGCCAAAGATAAATCTTATTTAAATCGTCCAAAAGCGATTGGGATTACCGTACGACGTTTAAATTATAATCCTAAAGCCATACGACGCCATTTTTTCGCGAATTCTCCTGTCATGTCACACTTGTTAACGGCACTTTCTTCTACCTTTCCAATTGGTGAACAATTCTTTGTTCATAGTGTTCGTAATGTACGAGATAAAGTGAAAGATGAAAAATTACAAGCGCAGATTGCAGCATTTATTGGTCAAGAAGCGATGCATTCAAAAGCACATGCGGAATTTAATGACGCTTGGCGCCGTGATGATTATCAACTTGACAACTTTCAAGCATGGTTAGCGCGACGCGATGAATTTATTCGTACTACCCATCCAAAATTGCAGTTAGCAATTACCTGTGCTTTTGAGCATTTTACAGCGTTATTGGGTGGTTATATTCTTCGTCATCCTGAAGTCCTGTCGACCTTAGATGAAGATGCAACTAAGCTTTGGGTGTGGCATGCTATTGAAGAAATTGAACATCGAGCAGTTGCATTTGATGTCTATCAAGCGGTATACAAAGATACCAAAGTGCGCCGCAATATTATGCGTAGCGTAACCACAGGTTTCGCGAGTCTTACATTTTATTCAGCGACTCGATTATTTTGGCAAGATCGTCGAAAAAGCTTACCGAAGGTCAGTGGAAACTTATATGGTATTTACCTGATTTCTAAAATGATGATCGAGCTAATTCCAGAATATTTATCATATTACAAAGAAGATTTTCATCCTTCTGAAATTGACTATACGGATATCGTGAATCATTGGAAGGCAAAATTAGCTGAAGAATATCAAGTGGAAGGCTTCCAAGAGCATCCCCAACCTGTACTATATAGCTAACAAAAAAAAACCTAGCGAAAGCTAGGTTTTTTTATTACTTAGATGAGTCTTGATTAAACTGACGCATTCTTCTTTGGCGCTGCCAAGGGAGAGGGCGGTCTAGTGCTTCGGGGACATCGCCTGATGTAGAGCGTAAACGTAAATGTAATGCAGCTTGTGCAATTAAATTTGCCGATACAGGCGCCGTAATAAAGGCAAGTAATGTAATCAGTAGTTCAGCAAACCCAAAGCGACTATGAAAAGCTGAATAAATCATAGCTGCTATTAAAAAACTACCTAAGCCTAGTGTGCTCGACTTTGTAGGGGCATGCAGACGCATGAACAGATCGGGTAACTTTACGATTCCAATTCCACCTACAAGGGTAAAGAAGGCACCCGTAAGAAGGAAGAATGAAACTAAGATTTCCATGATGAGCTGAGTATTCATATTGTTCTCCTAGTCCACCACATGGCCTGTCGTAAAATAACGAGCCAATGCTGCTGTGGATACGAATCCAAGCATTGCCACCAACAATGCACCTTCGAACAATGAAGTACTTGCCCAAAAAATTCCAAGTACCACGACCAAGCAGGTTGCATTCAGAAATAAAGTATCTAGTGCGAGTAGTCGATCTACCATAGAAGGACCAATGACTAAACGTATTAAGCAGAGCAGCATTGAAATCGTAATTCCAATCAAACTAATTCCCAATGCATAAAGTAAGATCGTCATGCTGAATCTCCTTGTTTCACATGGAAAATCGCCATAAGTGGTACTTCATAGCGTTGTTTGATTTCCAAAATATCAGCTTCGGGATCATCTGAGTTAATTGAATGAACCAAAATGTCACCGCGTTCTTGGTCGATTCCAGCACTTACTGTGCCAGGTGTAGTCGTAATGATCATTGCCAATAAGCTGTTGACCTGATCATGATCAGTATCTAATGGAACACGATACCACTTGGGATGAAGACGGTCAGTTGGTCCAAGCACTTGCTTAGCGACACGGATATTACTGATGATAATGTCCCAAAGTACGACCAAAATTAATTTGCACGCTAAATCCCAATGAATATTGGGTGTGCGAACGATAAAAGGTTGTACCAATTTTGGGATGACTAAACCAATCACAATGGCAACTAAAATATCAAAAAACTGAGCGCTTTGTGCCAGCATTAGCCAACTTATTCCCACAATCACAGAAACAAAAGGATGCGGGAAAACTCGATCGAGTAGAGAACTTTGTTGTTTCATTTATTGCTCCATCGGTTGAAGTTTAGATTGAACTTCTTCAGGCTGAAGCTGATTCAATTCTTGCTCTTTAATTTGACGTTGCTTGTACTCAGATATATGTTCTCCTTCGAGTGCCTTCTCGCTTACGATATGTGGAATATAATGCGCATTTTGGTCTGCAGATTCCCCGCCATATTTTGTTTCTGGCAGATAATTTGGATCAAATGGTTGCACACTAATCACTTTGCCTTGTTCATCTTTTTTCAGGACAGCTGCAATATATTGCTCAGAATCATTCAGTTGGACTGCGGTATATTGAATATACTGAGTAATTGGATTTGCGAAAGCTACATAAGCAATAAGGCCAATCAGGAAAATATAAATCGTGGTGTGATTACGAGGTGGTGCCTGATTTGGTAATTTTTGATATTCCAAATATGCTTCTTCTTTAGGATTGTTTTCAGGAGTTGTAGAACGCCAGAAAATGACAAATCCTAAGCGCGTAAAAGCAATGATACTAAGCAAGCTCACAATCAGAATGACAATAATAATGAGCAATTGATAGCTAGATACAGAGGCCGCTTGAAGGATAAATACTTTTCCAAAGAATCCACTGAAGGGTGGAAGCCCTGCCATCATGAGTGCAATAATGAAGAAGCAAATCGAAACTAGCGTCTGCTGTTTCATGATTGGTGCGATTTTTAGATGATCTTTGAATGCACCACGCTGCGAAGTAATCCAACCGCATAGCAAGTAGAATGCAGCGGCAATAATCGTACTATGCACGAGGTAATATAGCGCTGCAGCCCAAGCATCTGCAGTCATCAGAGAAAGGGCGATTGCAATCGTTCCTATAGACGATAGGATCATGAAACCAACAAAACGACGCATTCGCTCTGCACCAATCGCACCAATTACACCATAAATAGTCGTAATTAAACCAATTGGAAGCAGCCAAGTGCTGAGAATTTCTCGCGAAAGCTCATCGGTGAATACGGTTCCATTCACACGTAAAATGGCATAGATACCCACTTTGGTCATGATGGTGAATAATGCGGCTACAGGGGTCGTGGCGACGGCATAAGTTTTAGGTAGCCATAGTCCGACAGGGAGGATTGCAGCCTTGATACCAAAGACTACAAACAGCATTAATCCGCCTGCAACTGCCATATTGTACTGATCACCTTCAAGTGTACGTACAATTCGACCCACATCAGCCATATTCAGGCTACCAGTATTACCATAAATCATCCCTAAGCCAATCAAAAAGAATGCAGACGCTAATAGGTTGATCGTTACATAGTGAATACCAAGTTGGAAACGTGCTTTGCCTTGACCATGTAGAAGCAATACATATGAAGCCATCAACAGCACTTCAAAGAAAACAAACAAGTTAAATAAGTCGCCTGTTAGAAATGCACCACATAATCCCATGAGTAAAAAATGGCTCATTGCATGGAAATAGCGTCCACGTTCATCCCATTCTTTACTTGCAAACCAAATAATTGGTGTCGCAAGAGCATAGGTGAGCACGAGCATAAAGGCTGCCAAACGATCTAGTACAAGTACAATGCCAAAAGGAGCTGACCACTCGCTTAAACTATACACATAGATCTGACCAGAGTTCGCCTGAATTAAGTAAATGATTGCAGTCGCTAAACCAAGAAAAACCGATGTTAAACTGATTCCACGACGCCAAGGTTGACGCCAGTCATGCGCTAAAGATCCTGAACCTGGATTACCCAATAGCACTAAAATAAATGCAGTAAATGTCGGAATTAAAATACTTAAAATTGGCGAGTGGGTGAGCCATAAATCATAAAAATTCATCATTAAGGCTCATCCTCTCTTGGGTCTGTATTGATTATTTCTTCTTTAGAGTCAACATGATCAGTACCCGATTCATAACGACTTCTCAATGCTAGTTGCACGATAAAAGCAGTTGTGGCAAAACCGATTACAATTGCCGTTAATACAAGTGCTTGAGGTAATGGATCTGTAACTTGAGTGGCATTGGTTAAAATCGCAGGTGAATTTAATTGAATCCGCCCCATTGCGAAGAGAAATAAATTGACTGCATACCCTATCATGGCCAAGCCTAGTACTACAGGGAAAGTGCGGGCACGTAAAATCAGATAAATACCAGTGGCAACCAATAATCCAATAGCGGAGGCGAGTAAAAATTCTAAACTAATCATTCTTTACTCCTTCGGTACAGGGCCGGTGATGCTTGAGTTGCGTGAGTCGCCTAAAACGGAAATCATGAGCATTGTTGCACCAACGACTGTGACATAGACACCAACATCAAATGCTGCAGCAGATGGCAAATGCATTTTTCCGAGAATGATCGGCTCTACATAAATATGAGCACTGGTCAGGAATGGTCGACCCCAGAACCACGCAGCGACCCCAGTCAGACCAGCAATAGTTAAGCCAGTACCAATCCAAATTTCATAAAGACGCCCAGACTTTGCTCGTAAGAGTTGTTCAGTGTGATCTTGACCTAGTGCAATGTACTGAATCACAAGCGCCATTGATGTAATGAGACCTGCGATAAAGCCACCCCCTGGAAGATTATGTCCGCGTAAGAAAATATATAAGCTGACGACTAAGGCAATCGGAAGGACCCAAGATGCGGTCATTCGGAACATCAACGGTGATGGATTAAAGCGATAGGTTAAGCCTTGTGTAATGGTCGTACCATGAGCACGCATTCCATCCATTAAACACAGTGTCCCAATCGCAGCAATACCCAGTACTGTGATTTCACCAAAGGTATCAAATCCACGGAAATCGACTAAAATTACGTTCACAATATTTGAACCACCACCGAGCGGTAGAGATTGTTGAACAAAGAACCATGAGATTGAATTGTGATCACGCGTTAGAATCATCCAAGTGATCCAACCGATTCCTAGGCCTCCGATGATTGCAATCACCGCATCTCTCCAACGACGAGTGCGTGAAGATTCATAAGGCGTAAGTTGTGGTAAGAGGGACAGACTCATCAGAAGTAAAACAGTTGTCACAACATCGACTGTGATTTGTGTGAGTGCCAGGTCTGGTGCTGACATCGTAACAAAGACCATCGTCACGACAAGACCGATTGCTCCACTGATAAGAACGGCTTTAATGCGTTCATGGTGAAACCAAAGCATCATCCAGCACGCTGAAAACAGTAATAACCAAAGCACGATTGCAACCAATGGTGCATGCGTCAGTTCGCGTGTACCTGCATAAATAACTTGACCAATGAGAGGCATGGAGACTAAAGCAACAGCAAAAATTAATATCCACAATAAATAGTTTTGTAGAGAACCTGTTTCTGTTGCTCTTTTTAATTTTCGCGAATTTAAGAGCAAATGTTTGAGAAAGAGATCAAACAGGACTTTACCTTGAAGTTTGCCAAGTATTGGATCAAGGTCAATGTCACGAATTCTACTGTTCTTCGCAAGACTAAAATAAAAAATAATACCGCCAATCAATGCAATCGCACTCATCAATAAAGGCACGTTAAAGCCATGCCAGATTGCTAGATGTACGCCTTCAAAAGCTGTAAGGTTGGTGCTTGCTCGTGCACCAGCATTGACGATATCGCCTACTAAGAGCGCTGGTAATAGACCCACTGCAATACATAATGTAGCTAATAAGATTGCAGGTGCACGCATACCAATTGGTGGTTCATGCGCATCTTTATTTGGAATCGCTTTGCCTAAATCACCATCAAAAAATACGCCATGAACTAAACGAATAGAATACGCGACAGCAAACAGACCTGCGAGTGTTGCAATAATTGCTGCGAAGATACCTACACCACCCGAGAGATTCGCTAATAGTTCAGTAAAGAACATTTCTTTGGATAAGAATCCATTGGTCAGTGGTACACCAGCCATTGAGGCTGCTGTGATCATGGTTAAAGTCGCTGTAAATGGAAGTAACTGCCATACCCCACTGAGTTTTCGTAAATCACGTGTACCTGTTTCATGGTCGATAATACCAGCGATCATGAATAATGCTGCTTTAAAGGTCGCATGGTTAATGATATGAAAAATAGCTGCAGCCACAGCGAGTGGTGAACCAATCCCAAGTAAGCAAACGATCAAGCCTAAATGACTAATGGTGGAGTAGGCAAGCAAACCTTTCAGATCTTCCTTAAAAATGGCAAAGAACGCGGCCATACATAAGGTAAATAAACCAATGAATGTGACGAGGTTATGATACAAAGCAGAACCAACAAAGATCGGCATTAAGCGCGCCAGTAAGAAAATTCCGGCTTTCACCATTGTCGCTGAATGCAAATAAGCTGACACGGGTGTTGGAGCAGCCATTGCATTTGGCAACCAAAAATGGAAAGGGAATTGAGCACTTTTGGTGAATGCACCTAAAAGAATAAGGAGCAAGGCTGGCACAAATAAATGACTCGATTGAATCTGCGCCGTCATATTGAGGATTTGATCAATTTGATATGTGCCAGTGATTTGACCTAAGAGAATAAAACCACCGAGCATGGCTAAACCACCCATACCCGTGATGGTTAAGGCCATTCTTGAGCCACGCTGTGCTGCTTCGTAGTTACTCCAATAACCTACTAAAAGAAATGACGAAATACTGGTCATTTCCCAAAAGACAAGAAGAATAAGTAAATTATTAGAAAGTGAAATGCCGAGCATGGCGGCCATGAACAGCATCAGTAAGAAATATAGCTTACTTAGAGAGTTTTTATGATTTAAATAATAATAAGCATAAATATAAATGAGCGTCCCAATCCCTGTAATAAGAAGGGAGAAGATCAAGCCTAATGCATCAAGTCTAAAGCTTAAGTCGATACCAAACTGTGGTAACCATGACCAATGTTCAGAGAGGACTTGACCTTGAAAGACGTCTTTGGCTTGAGTCAGCAACAAGATAAAACTTGTTAAGCTGACTCCAATTGCCCCTAATGCTGTCGCCCCGCGAGAGATTTTTTGCAGCCAGAGGACAAGAAAAGTGCCAAGTATTAATGGTAACAATATAATAATCGGTAGCACACTCGTATCCATAGAGTTGTAGGTCGGAACCTATGATGAGTTTTATCTTTCAAAAGCTTGAGGATGGCAAAGAGTCATCCAACTACTTAAACTTTGAAAGCCGAACGAATTTTAAAAACAAAAACAAGTTGTGTTGCGCAACTTGGAAAGCTAATGCAAAGAAATAGACATTTTTTGATTAAAAAATGAATGAGTAGATTTTATTACATGTATAAAATTACATCAAACTTTTTAGCTACACAATTCAGAATTATAGCGAAAAAAAGCTTAAATTTCTGTTTAAATTGAGTGAGTCATACCCGATTAATTCATCTAATTCCAATCAATTAGGGTGATGAAATACTCGATAAATCTCCAGCTTGGAGATACTCAATAAAGCGCTGTTTTTCTGACAATGATAAATTTTTGAAGTATTCAAACAAACGCAAGCCATCAAGCGTATCAGTAGATCGACTCACTTCAGTGATTTGATCATCTTGTAAATCATTAGCCATGAGTTGAGCAAATAGTTCATCATATTGTTCCCTGATTTGGTTTTGTTCTACTTCAACAATTTTTCTATTTTCTAACTTAAAATGTTGTATATCTACTTCATTGTTTAAAATCAATTCAGAGCATGCAGATGCGATAATTTGAATTTGTGGGAATGCTTCATGCAAACGGCTGAGTACGTTTTGCACAAAATCTTCATCTACTTGAGCATCAATATTGTCAATTAATAGAATGCCTTCACCATCAAGGCATGGGTCAATACTATGAGGATTCAGGAGACAAAGTCGTCTGACAATATCACCTACTAAACACAACCATTGACGATACGAATTAGATAATTGCGAAAAAGGAATTTCTTGACCATTTTGTACCAGCATCAATTGGATCTTGGGCGTGTATTCAATATAAATGTCACTGATCGATGGGAATAATGTCTGGATGGCTTTCTTGAGTGCTTTGAGTGATGGTAGTTGCATCTCTGCTTCAAGATTCAATAATTTTGCAACTAAATCCTCTTGGTCATGATGAGAGGATAATTTTTGATTGGTTTGAATTTTTTGAAAAACTTGTGCTAATCGTGCATTTTCGATGTCACTAATTTCACGAAACCATTCGAAGAACCGAGCAAAGGTTGTATAAGGGAGTGCTGCAAGTTCGTAGGCTGCATGTGTTTGTAATACAGCAGGATTATTTTTGCTTAGCAAATTCACTTCGTTGATAAAACGATCAGAAGGATAGTAGGCCACCATAGGCATGCCTTGAGCAGGATCTTGTTTGATCGCTTGTTGATAAAGATGAACGAGTGATTCTAATTGAGTCGTTAGCGCTTTACTATGACCTACACCTTTACTGGTTAATGTTTTATAGAGTTGCCATTCGCACAAACCATCTTCATTGTGTTGCACAGTCACAGCCTGTTCAATAGATCCAATATCAGTGGGATATTGAACACAAATATCTATTTTGGCTTGAATGTGTTTGTGCTTAATATCAGAATCAAGCATGACTACACCAGCGGTTCTTAAATCTTTGGCACGTGCAGCAAACCACGTTAAAGCTTGATAAATATTTTTAATAATCGCAGTTTTACCAGAGGCCTGATCACCTAAAATAATAGATATTGGTCGTTGAGTTGGATTAAATTTAATTTTTATATCTGAAAAATGATAACAGTGACGTAACTGAATAGATTGAACTTTCATATTTTGCCTGCAACTTATCGTAGGGGATTATGCTGTTGCTTTCGTTTTAATCGTGGATTTAAGTTTGAGTTGTTGTATTAAATCATAAATATGATGAATATTTAAGCTGCTTTTTGCTCGTGTGCATGCAACATAAAGTAAACGTAATTCTTCATCGCTAATTTTATGTTCTAGTCCATTAATTTTAAATTGGTAATCATCTTCTAAATGCACACGATTCCACTCTAAACCTTTGGCTTTATGAGCGGTTGAGATTACATAGTCCGCTTGTTCAATGGGTGTGATTTTGGCAAGTGCTCGTTTAAGTGGGTCTGTACCATGTTCATCGACCAATTTAACCAAAGGCTTGATGTCACTACCATCATTTGTTTCACAATATTCATGCACATCATGCCAAGAGTTGAACCAAGCTAACTCTGGAACGTCCGTTACTCTTTTACCTTGTTTAAGTAAGCTTGCAGCATCAACAAAGCGATTTAATTTCGCATGATCGGCTTGTAGGCTCACTTTGTCTCCTTGAACTAACCCTGAGAGTAAAAGTTCCATCGCGCGTGCGTTAGTACGGCACAAAATCGCATCTCGCATTTTGGTATGAGGCTTGTTGACGACTTTTGATTGGAGTTCGGGGTTGCCAATCAATGGAACAGTCTCATTGAGTGCGCCTAATAAGTGATTAGCAACTTCAGCAATATCATTACCAAAACGGAATGAAGTGGTTAGGCGCGATTCGGGTAAAGGCATTTGTTGCATCGCATTGACTGCCCCACGCCATGCATAAATTTGTTGATGTGCATCGCCGACATAGATGACTTGCGTACTTTTTTGCTTGAGTAAAATCCCCAGCATCAGGGGGTCAGCATCCTGTGCTTCATCAAACAATACATAGTCTGCGGGTATAAAAGGATCTGATAAAGCCCATAATTTGAGATAGATGTCATGCCCAATGCCAGCCTGATGATTAGGGTCGATTGATTCTAACCAACGACGTTCGACTGCAGGATAAAGGTGTTGCTGTAATACCGCAATATCGTCAGCATGTAGCCAACTTGGTGCTTGAATATGGCGGGGTGCAGGATATTGCGAGCTTGTTGAACAGAAATAACTGACAGCATTTGCAACTAAGCCCGCCAAACGACTAGGCATAAGCGCATATTTTTCGTAACGCCCCCCCATGAGTCGGCGTAATGTGATGGGTTGCAAACGGTATTCTTTGGCAATAAAGCTCGGGCTCAAGCGTGGGAGTCTAAGTTTATCAGTCACTCCACGTGGAACGCTTCGAAATGCTAAAGAGTGGAATGTACGACAATCCACGCGCTGATGAAATTTTTGTTGAGCCTCGCTGGCAATCGCTTTGTTAAAGGCAAGATACATACCGCGACGCTGTTGCATCGCATCACTGACTAATTTAAGCGTTGTTGTTTTACCTGTACCTGCATAGGCAATCACTTTGAAGGATTGACCAGATTGCGCTTGTTGAATCGCAATTTCTTGTTCTAAGGTAGGTTTGACAATGACAGACACAGGTTAATAAATCTTCAATGGTTTTAAAATGATCAGTGAGTATAGCAAGAATTTACAAAGGGGAGAGTTCAATCTTTTTCTTTTTGGATGGGGAGTCTTCGGCGACTTAAAAAGCCGAATTAAATAAAAAAGCCATGTTTGAACATGGCTTTATAAGAGTAAATTAATGCGTGCGATTCGCTTTTTCAACAAGTCCTGATAGACCCTGACGTCGTGCAAGCTCATTTAAAACGAGTTGAATATCAAGATCGAAGTAACCCAGCATGACTATGGTATGGAACCAAACATCAGCAACTTCATAAATTAAATCATTTTGGTGATCCAGCGTCGCTTCTTGTTTGAAATCTTTAGCAGCAATTACCGTTTCAAAACTTTCTTCACCAATTTTTTCTAATATTTTATTGAGACCTTTATGATAAAGCTTTGCCACATAAGAAGAGTCAGGATCTGCAGATTTACGTTCTGCCATCATTTGACCAAGATAATGTAATACATCGACTTGCTCAGCTTGAGCTGTTGATGCATTCATCACTTTACTATGCGCATTCTCAGACTTTTCGCCATAAATTTGGTTCGGATCTTTCAATTGAGCGTCTACAATTTCCCAACCGTTTAATGTTAAGCGGCGATAAAAACATGATTCACGTCCCGTATGGCAAGCAATGCCACCATGTTGCTCAATTTGAAGAACGATCACATCAGCATCACAATCTAAACGAATTTCATGCACAGTTTGGAAGTGACCTGATTCTTCGCCTTTATGCCACAATTTGCTGCGTGAACGAGAGTAGTAAACAGCTTGATTTTTTTCAGCGGTAAGTGCCAAAGACTCACGATTCATCCAAGCCACCATCAACACTCGACCTGTTTGATGATGCTGAGCAATGGCAGGGATTAAACCTTGTTCGTTAAATTTTACTTCATCGAGCCATTGCGTATTGTTCATAAGGATTTCACCAGAATTAAATGAGACACTACAAAATTGTAGGTCATTAGTTTAAGCGAATAAATCTTTGTAGGGGAGAGTAGAAATTAATTTATTTAAGATCTTGCATGTATTCTTCAAAGTTTTGCTTATGGATCATTTCTAAGAATGCATCACCTAATCGTTGACTTTCAGCTACAGACTGTTTCCAAAGCTCGATTCGCTTTTTTTGATCAAGCCCTTTCAGCGTAAAATCTTTACGATCAGGAAGACGTCCTAAAGGAAGTGATCTTAAATAAGACTCAGAGGGTGAAATCAATACGGTTCGTGCTTGATATTCAGCATTAGATCTACGTTTTTTGAGGAACTTATCGAACCAACCAGGTGTTATTTGATCTGTAAAATGAGGGTAGAGGACAATCCCATGACTCGGTAAAGGTAGATCAATATGATAATCGATTAGCCCGCCATCACGATAAGCAGCGACATCTGCACCTTCGATATTTCTGACCGCCGGCATCAAAAATGGAATGGATGCAGATGCCATTAACCAATCTTCTAAATTTTTTTCAGTCAACGCATAATCAAGGTGTTCGAATTCATTTTTGATGAGTGAAAGTCGTGAAGCGTTGTGTGGTTGGGCAATTGTACGTTGCATGAAGTGCCCAATTTTAGCTCTCGAAAAAGTATTGAGACCGATAATGCCAGCGACTGCACGGGCCAGCATAAGAGGGTGATCACTTTGAAATTTTTTCGATGACTTTACTGCCAAAATAGCCAGATGGTAGTAGGGATGATCAATAATTTGATTGGTTTTACCTTGAAGGAGGGCTTTAAGCATGCCGCGACAGACATCTCCAACTTCAAGAATATTCATCTTAGGTCGAAATTCAAGATGGGTATATAAGTCTGCTAATTTGGATGTGCCTGCTTGTGCACCATGCGCTGCAATACTTGCAAAACGCCAACTCCCAATGGATGAGCCTATTAAAGTTCGCTTTTTCGGTGCTTGAGCAAAGAATTCACCAAAAACAGCTTGGTCCAATCCTTGAATTCCAATACCTTTAGGACCACCTGCTGCTCCAGGAACAAAATCAACCGCACTGGCTTGTAAACCTTGTTCTTCAATGACCTGTTTTGCTTTATAACCTACATGAATATTCAAGCAAGGTTGAGTGTTCTTGAGGATATGTGTCATAAGCAATTCAGCGACTAAAACCTATTGAGGTAGCAAGTTTTGACATGAAATAGTGAACTTATTTCACCATACGCCAAATGGCAATAAAAGATGCCAACACAATTAAAATCATGGAGATGAACCATGGTGCGATCACCGCGATTGAGAGCAAAATTGCGATCACACTTCCGAAAATCCAACTACGCTTTTGCTGATGCTCCATTTGCAAGCGCAGCGTTTGAAGTTCATTCAATTGTTTAGCATTCCATGCAGACTGATTTTTTAAACCGTTAAGACTGTCAATCAGTAAAGTCGGTAAATCCTGAGCGCCCAATAACAAGTCTGGGATTTTTTGTCCTAATTCTTTAATATTTTTTTGAGGATTCATTTGGGCTTTAACCCAATCCGTTAGAATTGGCTTTGCTAACTTCCAAATATCTAATTCAGGATAAAGGTCTGTACCTAAGCCTTCAACATGCACTAAGGTTTTAAGCAATAACATCAGTTGCGGTGGGATTTCTAAATGAAAACGTCGAGCGATGTCCATCACTTGGATCAATATGCCTGCGAAATCTAACTCATGCATCGGTTTCGAAACCATAGGTCCTACTGTACGACGCATTTCACGTGCTAAAGCATCTTGATCCGTGCCTGGTGGAATCCAACCTGCTTGATGCACAATCTGAATCAATTGCATGAAATCACTGTTCATGACTGCCAGCAACATACGTGCTATCGTCATTTGATCATGCTTGGAAAGCTCGCCCATGATGGCGCAATCGAGCGCAATAAATCTTGGGTTTTGCGGATTAATCGTTTCTACGAAAACATTACCCGGATGCATATCTGCATGGAAAAAATTATCGCGAAACACTTGAGTAAAAAAGATTGTTAAGCCTTTTTCTGCTAAGTCTGCACGATTCATTCCTAAACGATCAAAGGTCGCAGTATCTGAGATAGGCACACCAGTGATACGCTCTGCCACCATTACATCCGGACTATCCATATATACTTCAGGCACATACATCATGCTTGAGCCAGTAAAATAATGGCGCATACGTCGTGTATTTTCGGCTTCAAGAGTCAAATCGAGTTCATTTAAAATGATTTGACGATAATCTTGAATAATTTCTGATAGATGTAAAGCACGGGCAGCTTCTAGCCTTTTTTCTAAATAGTGACCAAGCCATTCTAAAATTTCAAAATCTTGAATAATTTGAGCACGTATATTCGGGCGAGTTACTTTCACGACAACTTCACGCCCATCGTGAAGAGCAGCGGTATGTACTTGAGCAATTGAAGCAGCAGCTAGCGGCTTATCATCGAAGCGCGCAAATAATGTGGAAACATCTGCTTTAAGCGAATCTTGAATTCTTTGCTTAGCCACTCCAAGATCGAAAGGTTTAACACGATCTTGTAATAACACCAATTGTTGTAATATTTCTGGTGGAATTAGATCGCGACGCGTAGAGAGGAGCTGCCCTAATTTAATTGCGAGTGGCCCCATTTCTTCTAAAGCTTCTTTAAGCTTTAAAGGATTTTTACGTTCTCGACTAGAAAGTGCAGCAGGATGCAAACGTATAAGATTCAGCAGGGGGCGAACCTTTGCAGGAATATCTTCCGCAGGAACCAACGTGTCGAGTCTATAGTGCGCAGCTATACGCCAAAGTTCGATTAAACGTCTAATGTGCGGAATCATATATGCAATTACCTGAAATCTACGAAGGGTTAAATTTTGATTTTAAAAGCTGAATTTTTGCTTCTAGTCGATCAATATCTTGATTAAGCTGGCGAGTTCCGTGGAGAAGATCGTCCATTTGCCAACGTGGTGCGAATAGTCCGGTATCTTCTTTTAAAAAGTCTTCCGCAAAAAAAAGATGAGATTGAAGTGACTTAATTAAATGTTGTGGTGCTAATTGAACCTTGCCGATTTGACTTGCAAGATTAGGTCCGATCCAATCACTCAATTGCGAAGCGAGGTCTGGCTCAGCATTTTGTATAATTTTTTGAATGTCTTGCAGAAGGCGATAGTCACCTTGAACGGGGATATTGCCAATGTCATCTGCTAGAAATAGTTTGCACAAGTCGACCACATTATTAACATGCAATGTGGAATCTGCTTCAGTAATCTTGTGAGCTTGCTCCCAAGGCCGCTGTTCGAAAATAGAGGGTTGAGTGCTATGACCTGTTACTGTTGGTTCTAAACGAACTTTATTTTCATCAAAAAACACATCAACGGAAAGTTGTGGTGTATCAATCACAACACGAAGCATTTTCCCTTGTAACTGGTTAAATTGGATACGAGTAATCGCATCCAAATTAATCCAATGATGTATGGTTTTTTCAACTGCACCCAGTGCTAAGATTGACCACATGACGAAGTGCTACCTGCGGTTAGAGTTTAAAACCACGGTGAACTGCAACAATACCACCTGTTAAATTGTGATAATCGCAGTTTTGGAAGCCCGCATTTTCCATCATGCTTTTCAATGTGCGTTGATCTGGGTGCATACGAATTGATTCAGCAAGATATTTATAGCTTTCAGCATCATTTGCCACAATTTTACCCATGATTGGTAAAGCAGTGAATGAGTACAAATCATAGAGTTTTGAGAAAGGCTCAAACACTGGTTTTGAAAACTCTAATACAAGTAAGCGACCACCTGGTTTAAGTACACGATACATTGCTGCAAGCGCTGCATCTTTGTCTGTTACATTACGTAGACCAAAACTGATGGTGAGTAAATCAAAACTGTTGTCTTCGAAAGGCTCGAGGGTTTCAGCATTCGCCAGTACAAAATCAACGTTGGTACAACCCGCGTCGATCAGACGGTCGCGACCTACATTCAGCATGGATTCATTAATATCAGATAATACAACATGCCCAGTAGGACCAACTTCACGGCTAAATACTTTCGCTAAATCACCAGTACCACCAGCGATATCTAAAACGCGTTGCCCACGGCGAACGCCAGACATATTAATTGCAAAACGTTTCCACAAACGATGAATACCAAATGACATTAAGTCATTCATAATGTCGTATTTCGCGGCAACTGAATGGAAAACTTCAGCGACTTTTTGCGCTTTCTCTTCAGAATTTACGGTTTTATAACCGAAGTGTGTCGTTGGTCCAACGTTTCCAGTATTCGCACCACGTGGCAAATTATATTTCGGCACTGAAGAATGTACTGGCGTATCTGTCAGTTGCTCTTGTAGCGATTGTTGCTGACCTTGAGGTGCGCCAGTTGGTAATGGATCTGTTAAAAAAGGACTCACGTTGTCTTTATTATTTGCCGGCTCAACCTGAGCATGAGGCTGTTGATTTTCATTAGACATTCGAGTCACTCCTGAACACAAATAATATTAAATCTGAATTAAACTGCATAATGACAGATTCTTCAGTTTTTTTCAGTCTAGATTATGCAATTGATATGAATAATATACAGAATTAAAGCGAAGTTTCATCCATGAAATGAGAAGATGTTCTTTTATTTTCGATATTCTGACCAGACGCTTTTACGCTTTTTCGGCTGATCAGAATCTTTGCTAATGATTTCTAATTAAGCGATTTGGAAGGGATTTTCTTTCCCTGAGTGGACATTATTTACAATGATTCGCTCTTTTTCTGTAAAACTCCGAATAAAGGTCGCAGCCGATTTCATTGGTTTCATAGCGACAAAGCCTTCACCAATAAAGTCATACATCAGTTCAAAATTATATTTGCTTGCTGCACCTTTACACATTTTAAACGCTGTGTGCATGATGAATGAACGCATGTATTTGTCCAGACTCAGACCGAGCTCATCCAACAGATTGAGTTGTTCATGGCGCGCTTGCTCTTGATCTAAAGCCACTAAAGTTTCACGCATCATTTCATCAGTAATTGGTTGGTCTTTTGGATAATGTTGGAGTAAATACTGTGCAACTTGTTCATCCAGTTGCATCGCCAAGACCGCCAGTCCTACAGATTTTAACCCAGTTTTAATGGCATTTTCTGGAATGATTTTTTCAGCTTTGTGTGCGTATTTTAGTAAACGTTCGATTTGCAATGCTAGGTCATCAAATTCAGGGCCACCATAAAGACGGTTAATAAAATATTGAGCCATCAGCTTATTTTTGTCTTCAGCGAATAACTCAGCATGTGTGTGAAGTATGCGCTGTTTTAGCCAATTTTGAGCATCATTTAACCTTTGTTTAAGTACCGGATCCTGATGATAATTGAGTTGTTTGTATTGTTCTAAAAGTTGATCTAATGCAGCAAGTTTGGACATGTTCTAGCTCAATTAAAAGGACTGAAAAAAGCATAATAGGTTGGATTGCGCTCGACTATGACTGTTGAAATCTAAAATAAAACCTTTCAGGTCAGTCATGGATGAAAAGACAATTGCAATAAATTGTACCTGAAGATTTAAGTTGATACTGTTCCTTGCGTATACTGTCGAAAATACAATAATTTTGAGTGGGCTATGTCTGAACCAAAACAACAATTTGATAAAAATACTGATCAACCCGAAGATAAGAACAAAATATTTGATGCAGATCAGATCAATTTAGACTTAATTGAAGCGCAATATGCTCTCAAAGATACACGTGGTAAGAAAAATGCCAAAAGCTTAGTGGTGTTGGTAAGTGGCATTGAGTTAGCAGGTAAAGGAGAATCGGTTAAGCAATTAAGAGAATGGGTTGATCCACGATATTTGAAAGTCAAAGCTGACCCTCCTCACCTTATTCAGCCGAATATCCCATATTGGCAACCTTATGCACGTTATATTCCTGCTGAAGGACAAATGATCGTCATGTTTGGAAATTGGTATAGTGATCTTTTAGCCACATCCTTACATGTTTCAAAACCATTTGATGAAACCATGTTCGAAAATTATTTGCAGCAAATGCAAAGCTTTGAGCAGGATTTAAAAAATAATCATGTTGATGTCGTGAAAGTTTGGTTTGATTTATCGTGGAAATCATTACAGAAGCGTTTAGATAAAATTGAACCTTCGGAGCAGCGTTGGCATAAATTGCATGGGCTGGATTGGCGCAATAAAAAACAATATGAAAATGTACAACGATTGCGTCAAAAATTTACCCAAGACTGGGTCATTATCGATTGTGAAGATGAAGTATGTCGTGATCAGAAATTCGCAGAAGTTGTATTAGCGCGACTGAAAGATTTGCCAAATCATCCTCAAAAAAAGCGCCAAAAATGGCATCAAGCGGATATCCCAGAAATTTTAACGTCCCCCAATGAAGCAGTACTTGAAAAAGATCAGTATAAGGCTGAACTCAAGAAACTGACCAAGAAGGTCGCTGAAGCATTACGCGCAGAAGGACAAAAAACGGTGATCGTTTTTGAGGGGGTGGATGCCGCAGGTAAAGGTGGTGCGATCAAGCGTATTGTGAAAAAGCTCGATCCAAGAGAATATGGAATTTATAACATTTCTGCGCCCGAAAAGTATGAATTGGCGCGGCCTTATCTCTGGCGTTTTTGGAATAAACTGCTTGAAGATGAAAAAATCTCGATTTTCGATCGCTCTTGGTATGGTCGTGTATTGGTGGAAAGAGTTGAAGGTTTTGCAACGGATGTGGAGTGGAAACGTGCATATGATGAGATTAATCGCTTTGAAAAAGATCTAGTAGATACGCAAACAGTCGTTATTAAGTTTTGGTTGGCCATCAGTCAAGAAGAGCAAGCCAATCGTTTCAAAGCACGAGAGGAAACACCGCATAAGCGTTTTAAAATTACGGCTGAAGATTGGCGTAATCGCAAACGTTGGGATGATTATTTATTGGCTGCAGCAGACATGCTCCACCGAACAAATACCGAAGATGCGCCGTGGTATATCATTGCTACCAATGATAAATATACTGCACGCCTTGAAATTTTGAAGGCAATTTTGAAACAATTAAAAGTAGATGTTTATAACTGATGAGAGATATAAATAAAGCCCTTACAGGGCTTTATTTATACGTCTAAGGTTTTATGTGTTAAGCGTATTTCACAACATTTGCTTGTTGTTTTTGTTGAATGCTTTTGGCAAGTTTATAGCTTTCTTCAACATGAGCCTCAGCCACTTTTTTCATGACAATATAACCCAAGCTAGCTGCAATAATTGAACCGCCCAATGGAATAAACTTAGTCACTTGCTTGGTCAACACTTTGGCTGCCATATTGTTCAGCGAAGCTTTAGCGGCAGTACGAGCCACGACTAGACCAGAAAACTCGAAACCGCGTTTGCGTAGTTCGTTCCAATGGATTTTTTTGGTTTGAGGATCAAAGACGCTGATTTGTTCAGGAGCTAAGCCAAAGCGAGCATTAATTTCTGGAATTAAAATTGACAACATACCTACGTCAATCACAACATCTAAAAAGGGCACAGGAATGACAGCAACACCTGCTGAAACATAAGAGCGTTTTTTGACGAGTTCAAGACATTCATCTCGAATTTGTTCTAAATTTAAATTTGGGTCGATTGTTTCTGGAATTTTATCAATTTTCATTTATTTATCACCTAATCAAAGTCTATGGTTCTCGATCCATCACATGATGAACATAGCGCGAGATGAAAGTTTTATTAAAGTCATAAAGTAAAAGTGACATAGTCAGATTAAGATGTATAGTAATTTATGTTTATGATTTTGTTCACACAACTTCATAACGTGTTCGTTGTATGGTGAAAGGGACCTTATGGGAATTCATGTAATTCAAAGTCAGCGCATTGAAGTTCTGGTACAAGGCATCATCACGACTCAAAAGCGTCCCACGAACAACCCATTTGCAGTCCTACAGCAACAACATTTTGTGGTGCCTTCTGCGGCAATGCAAGAGTGGTTAACCCAACGGTTATCTGAGCACCAAGGCATCAGTGCAAATACATTTTTCCATCAACGTATTCGTGGCTTTCAATGGTATGCCTACCAGCAAATTTTGAGTGACAAAGATAAAGTACGTAAAGCGAATATTCCACGTCTGATTATGAAGTGGCGTATTTTCCAAGCACTCAAACCTTTTATACAGCGTGCGCATAATCAGCTTGAGGTTGAACATCCTTTATTCCCATTAATCACACGTATCTATGACAGCGCAGCACGTATTGAACAGTCAAATGAACAATATCGAAAAAAAATGAGCATGTTGTATTGGGTGTCTGATCAAGTGTCAAAATTGTTCAGCAATTACATGATTTATCGAGCAGATTGTCGCCGAGCATGTGAATATGATTGTCGTTGTCCTGAAAATTGGATTCAGGTATGGGGGCGTAATGAAGCACTCAATATTGAACAACAATTACAATATCTAAACGATCATGATTCCAGTTTTAAATTTTCGCAGGCACAACAATTAGAGGCTTGGCAACGTTGGTTATGGCTCAATATTTTTCATGAAGACTTTGTTGAAATGCAAAGTATTGATCATGATTTTTGGGGTGTACTTCGTGATGAACAGCAACAGAAAATAGCCCTCAAAAAACTACCACAGCAACTGATCGTTTTTACACTCTTGGATTTACCACCAAGTCAATTACAGTTTTTGCGCCGTTTGGGTCAGTACATTGATGTGTTGATTTTGCATTACAATCCCTCACAAGAATATTGGGCGGATAGTGTCGATCCGAATTGGAAAAAACAATATGACTTAAAGCTCAAAGAGCGATATATCGAAAAGTTTCAGCAAAAGCATCAAAGAAAACCAGCTGATAATGAAGTTGAGCAGTTTTTTGAGAATTTTAGTCTGAGCTTTAATGGGCTGGCACGTGAGTCCAGACATCCCTTATTAACACGAATGGGAAAGCAGGCACGTGATCACTTTTCTCTGTTGTCTAACCTTTCCTCGGGTGATGAGGGGCAATGGATAGATGCTTTTGTGGATGAAGCACCGCAGCATTTACTGAGCCAATTGCAATCAGATATTTTACATTTGGTTGAACCTCAAGCTCAAAGTTATGTATTAGATCCAGCAGACGATTCAATCCACATTCATGTTTGTCATTCCGCTGTACGACAGCTTGAAGTCTTAAAAGATCAATTGACCCGATGGCTTGCTCAGTCAACAGCAGAAGCACCACGCCGTCCGAGTGATATTTTAGTTCTTGCGCCTGATCTGAAGCAAATTGAGCCTTTGATACGGAGTGTGTTTCCGCAAAAAAATACTGCAACAGGTGTTTATCTGCCAGTAAAGCTAGCTGGTATCACGCAGTTAGATACAGTATTGGCATGGCGTTCAGTGTTAGGGCGAATTGAACTGATACAAAGTCGATTTACCATTGATGATTTTGCTGATTGGTTGAACTTAGCAGCGACCCAGGTGAGATATTGCTTAGACATTAACGGGGCTGAGCGCATCTTATCGTTGTTGAGGCAAGCGGGATTTCGACGAGGTTTGGATGAGCAACATCTGCAAAAAACATTGGCGGAGTATGATCAAGACTATCGGTTCAGTTTTAAGTATGCCTTAGATCGTTTGGCGCTGGGTGTGGCTGTTCCAGTTCATGCGATGTTTCAGGAGACCTTAAGTTCTCATGTAGTGGACTCGGGTGATTTTCACTTAATTGCCACGCTCATTGAAATATATAAGCACTTTGTAGAGCGTCGAGATTGGCTCACGACGATTGAAATCGAAAATGATCAAGAGACGTCAGAGCATGTTGAATTTTGGCTCAATCGTTTAATTTTAGAAGTTAATGAGTTTGAAAGCGCTGGTGTAAGCTCGTTAGAGATGATTAAAGAGATTATTCAAAAGCAAATAAGAATGCTAACGCTGGCAAATTTCTATGAAGAACATGATCAAGCCATTCTTAAAAACATACGTTTGCCTTTGAGCTATATTCTGACTGAAATCCAAAGCACCCTTGAATCGCAACTTGATTATGCATTGCCAACTGGACAAATTACATTTAGTCAAATTGGTTTGATTCGGCCAATACCGTATAAGTTAATTGTCATGATGAATTTAGATGGCGGGAAGTTTCCAAATCGGGAGAGCCATTTACCTTTTGATTTAATGGATTTACTCAAGCCAATGATTGGTGATCGATCACGTTTAGATGATGATCAAGGTGCTTTTTTAGACGCTTTGTTATTGGCCAAAGATAATCTCTGGCTATTCTATAATGGTTTTGATGTAGCCGATGGTGAAGTACGAGATCCATCGAGTAGTGTTCAGGAATTACTCCAACATCTCGCGTGGATCATAAAAACATCAGATCAATCTTCCTCGAATCCTCTCATTGATATTGATGGCATTCAAGTTCATCAGAATTTGAGCACACTCTACACGGTACATCCTTTGCAACCCTTTGATCCTGATGGTTTTCAGCAACAGCATCAGCGCTATGAAGATGAATGGTATGCCGTGGCTTCTAACCTCAATCGTCAGGATCAACGTGGTCATAGAGAGGCTTGGATTAATACCACGCTTGAATTGAATCAGGACATCATGGTCTTGGATGCTGAACAATGGATCAAAGATATCTGTTTTCCTGCGCGTCTTTATTTAAAAACCTTGGGCGTATCTAATTTAAAGGATCAGGATTTACCTGAGGTGAATGAGCCGTTGTTATTAGATGGATTGGCGCGATACTCTATTCGTGACTTTTTACAACAGCAGCCAAATGTTTCGAAGCTTCAGACTGAATTACTCAGTGACCAGCTTCCTGTCGGCAAATTACAAGAAGTCAGTTTGAAAATGAGTCTGTTAGAGCATCAACAGTTATTAAAAAGGCAAAAGTGCTATGTTGATGAGCCGACCAAAATCACTCAGCACGTCATAGCAATAGATGATATACAGCTTCAAGTGACCGTTCCTCAAGGGGATGAGACGAGTTGGGTGAGTGTTTCAACATCCAGTGCACGAGCACAACGACGAGCACATGTGTGGTTAGAATACTTACTTTGGTTAAGTTATCGAGACTTACCAGATCACCTTGCAACTGAAATGCAGCGCATCCAAATCTTTAGCGATAAAACCATCATGTGTACTGGCCTGACGACGAAACAAGCTCAGGATATGCTTTCTCAATGGATTCAGGCATATAAACAAGCCCAAATAGAGCCTCTCGTTTTACCTGCAGCATTGCTGATGAAACTTGCTGTAGATGGAAAAGCATTAGAATGGGTCACTGATGAAGAGGGTCATCAGCAGTTAAATAACTTCGATAAGCTATTAAATGAGTGGAATAAAAGCGATGCCTTTCTGAGTTATAGTTTAAATGACAGTGAAGAAAGTCATTTGCACCGAGATTGGCAGTATATTTTACAGGATTTAGATGCTGAGCACTTATTAAAACAAGCGTGTGATCAGTTTGCTTATGTCTTATATCAGCCGATATATATGTATCAATCGGAGGCTGAAATATGAGTCAAAAGCCTATAGTCTCATATCAGCCAATTGTGGATATGCATTTCACTGGATTGCATTGGATTGAGGCTTCTGCAGGGACTGGAAAAACGTATACGCTCTCCAGCCTCATGGTCAGAATTTTATTAGAAGAATATTTACCAAAGCAGATTATTGCGACGACATTTACACGCAAAGCAGCGGCTGAATTGAAAAGTCGAATTCGTGCACGTTTAATCGAGGTACTTGGACTTTTAGAGTCATGTCGTGAGCTAACTCAAGATCAAGTTCAGGCGCGTGCAAAATTAGAATCAGATATTTTATATCAAGTGATTTTAAATCAATTTTCTGGCTTGATTGCACATGCATGTGCACGTTTAAAATTGGTGATAGATCAGCTTGAAGAACTCTTTGTTGGGACCTTGGATAGCTTTAGCCAAAAGCTTCTTCGTGAATTTGCATTTGAGAGCGGTAAAATTGAACGAATGCAAATCACCAATGATGCAAAACAATATACGGTTCAGTTAATTCATGATGAATTACGGGCATGGATTCAACAGCAGCCTCAATCAACTGTAGATTATTTACTGCTTAAGAAAAAAATTAAGTCACAAGATGCTTATATCGATTTAATTGAAACGAGTTTGAATTTTTCCTCTGCTTATTTCAAAGCAGTGCCAGCGCCGACCATAGATGTAGACGCTTTCAGAACTCATGCAGAGCGCTTCATACAGATCGAGCTTGAAACGCTAGATTCATTAACAGACTTTTATGATCCTGAAGGGCAGTATTATGCTGTAGTCGCAAAGAAGTGGCGCGATCAAGATAAATTAAAAATGACACTCACGCAGTTGTTGCCTGAATTCCTTGATCAAGTTAAATCCCAAGGCATTGAAGTCATTTTTGCGTCGCATCTCAGCACTCATCTTAGTCAGTTGAATGAATTAAGAAAAAAAGTTCTCAATAAATGTCCCGTCGATGTTTTGGCGGCATTTGAGCAACATCCTATTATTGTTGAACTTGCTGAGTTTTTTAAACAGTTTGACAAGCTCAACCAACAACTCGAGCATTTGGAGAGTTATTTACAATATTATTTAGCACAACAAGTAAAACAACGTTTGCCAGAGTTGTTACAGCAAAAATCAGAAACCACATTTTCACAGCAAATTCGAACTTTGGCCGAAGCACTGCAGGGAGCGCAAGGTCAGGAGTTTGCAAAGTACGTTCACGCGCGTTACCCACTTATTTTAGTGGATGAGTTTCAGGATACCAACCAAGATCAAGATGATATGTTGGCGCAGATTTGGAGACATCCAAGTCGTGTGAAGCAGGGTTGTATGATTATGGTGGGAGACCGTAAGCAAGCGATCTACGGTTTCCGCGGTGGAGACATGCTCACGTTCCTAAAAGCATATCAAGATGTTGAAACTAAAGCAGGGCGTTTTTACCAACTTGTGCATAATCATCGCTCAGTGAAACCATTGGTCGAAGTCGTCGATGCATTGTTTCAACAACAAATGGATTTTGGTGAACAAGTTGAATATACGCCTGTTACAGCAGGTACTCGATCGCATCCATTATTGATCCAATCCGGTTTAGAAAATTATGCTCCGCTTCGTTGGGTTCAAGTAAATGATAAGGAACACGAGTTAGAGCAGGTTGCTTGGAAGATACTGGATTTGCTCAATCAGGCTGCCCAAAGTCAGCTATATTTCGAAAAGCAGGGGCAACGTATTGAGCTTCAGGCAGATGATATCGCTGTTTTGTCTCGTAACAATCCTGATTTAGATAAAGTTCATCATCACTTATTGATGTTAGGCATTCCTGTAAATCGACCTTCACGAAAAAGTGTCTTCAAAAGTGGAATTGCTCGAGATGTTGGTGCAATTTTGACAGCCATCATAAATCCATTTGATGAAGCTAAATTAAAGAGAGCTTTACTTACACGATTGATGGGTTTTAATTTACATCGTTTTTTGCAACTTCAAATTCAAGCAGATGGCTTAAGTTTATTTATCACGAAATTTGAAGAAATTCGTGAAATGTGGATGGGCCAAGGCTTTTTAACAGCATGGCAAAGTTTCCTCACAGAATTCAAAGTTTGGACAAACTTGGTTGAGCAATTCAGCTATGACAATGAACGCGAAGTGGTCAATCTACGACACATTTCAGAGTTGTTGAGCCAAAACAGTGATGAGTTAAGAGGTATGCACACCCTTTATCATTGGTATATGCGGCAGCTTTCAAATCCGATGGAAAGAGAGTGGGAAATTGAAAGACAGTTGAGTAATCAAGCGGGCGTTCACCTTTTAACTATTCACCAATCTAAAGGATTGGAGTTTAAGATTGTATTCTTGCTTGGCGCAGATCGTAAACTGTCAGATCGAAGCGAACTTAACTTTTCAATTCGTGAAGTGCAGGATAATGGAACTGGAAAGTCCGTCGCACAACGTGTCGTGGCATTAAAGCGTGAAGAATTATTGGAACCATTAGAGGTTGAGCAACATGACCAACGTGCTTTGGCAGAGCATCGACGATTATGGTATGTGGCCTTAACTCGAGCACAACACCGCGTTTATTCAATGATGAGTGATCAAAAAGGGCAATCTATTTATGGTTTGGCGTTTTGGCGTGGTCATGGTGCGAACCAATTTCAGCATGCTTTCAGTTTAGATGAGCCATGTTTAGAGCAATGCCCTGAGAAAGTAATCGCAAAAAAAGAACATCATACTGTTCAAATGATTGCGCAGAAATATCCTCAAGTTCATTTTTATCCTAGAGCCAAAACCAGTTTTAGTTATCTCGCACAACATTTGAGTCATCAACAAATTAAAGATCGTATGGCGGCTCAAGATATGATTGAACATCATGCGAGTGATGAGGTCAATGCTGTGACGCTCGTGACTCCATATCAATTTGAGGATTTGGATCATCAACAACCTTTGAGTTGGATTCGTGCTCATTTTCCGATGGGAACATTAGCTGGAAATTTCCTACATGAAATTTTTGAACATATCGATTTTCAAGATCGCCGAGATTGGACATTAGAAATTCGCCGCCGTTTTAAAAATGCCTATTCGAGTTTATGGGAGCAATTATTCGCTAAATTTCAATCAGATTTTCCTCAACATCATGATACCGAGCAACATCTGTTAGAAATGATGGCTGAATGGTTAGCAGAGGTTTTAGAGACACCGATTCAACCTGAATTTCGACTCAAACAATTAGTACCTGAAGCACATTTGGCTGAATTTCCATTCTATTTGGCTTTAGCAGACCGAATATTTGGTATTCAGCGTATTCAGCAATTATTTTTAGAGTTTGGACTTAATATGCCCGAATTCAATGCTGCAAATTCAGCACGTTACCTCAATGGTTCAATTGACTTGGTTTATTATGATGGGGAGCGCTATCACATTGCCGACTATAAGAGTAATTATCTCGGAAATCATGTGGAAGACTATTCAGCTCAAGCTATTCAGCTGAGCATGACGCATGCAAGTTATTGGCTACAAGCAGCCCTATATTTGGTGGCATTACATCGCTATTTAAGTATTCATATTGATGACTACAACATCGATCGAGATCTTGGTGGTGCCAGTTATTTATATTTACGTGGGATGAATGGCACTGACCAATATGGATTTAATTATTGGCGTCCTAGTTCAGAATTTATTCTAAGATTAGATGCAATATTGGGCTATTTTGCTGAGGATAAAAACAGCAAAATAGCATGAATATTTAAATGAATTTATTATTAATCATTAATTTATCTTGTGGATAATATTGATGATAAATGTGTAGATAACTATGAGGATAACTGTGTGGAAATTAATCAGAATGAAAAAGTTGATGTTCCTCAATGGGTAACAACTTGGGCTGAATATATCCTAAATCAGTATCTTTCATCAGATGATTTAAATGAACAATCCATTAACACCATTGAACAAGTTCTGATGGCATCTACTGTCGGCGATAGTTGTATTGATTTGAAAGGGGAGGTTATCCAAGATCTGAGTAAGTTGCTCGTGAGCGCAGAGCTTGCAGAACAACAGGTCGCGCCTTTTGTTTATGATCAGAACTATTTGTATTTATATCGCTATTGGCAATTAGAGCAGCGTTTAGCTCAACAAGTTTATCGTTTAAAGCAGCAAACGATAGTGCCTGTAGATTGCACAAAATATGAAAAAATATTAATCGATCCATTTCAAAAGCAAGCCTTAGAAATAGTATCAAGGCAAGCGCTGAGTATGATTACAGGTGGTCCGGGTACAGGGAAAACGTATACTCTAGCGCGTATTATTGCCGTATTAAATGAGTCGAATCATCAGTTAAGAATCGCAATGGCTGCACCGACAGGGAAAGCTGCACAGCGAATGAAAGAAGCATTGCAAAACTCATTAAATGACGATGCAATGCTCAATATGGGTTTGGATATTGCCCACTTAAAGCAGCAAAATACGTTAACGATTCACCGTCTTCTGGGTTTAGGGCATAGCGCTCAACCTAAATACAGTCTGAAAAAGCCATTACCCTATGATGTGGTGGTGATTGATGAAGCCTCAATGCTCGATCTCAATCTCGCGACGATGCTTTTTGAAGCGATTCCAGACCAATGTCGTTTGATCTTGTTAGGGGATGCACAGCAGTTGGCCTCGGTTGATGTGGGGATGGTATTGGCGGATTTACAACAAGTAAAAGCGCTTAAAGACCATCACGTCAATTTAGTGACCAGTCGAAGATTCAAAGCAGGTGCAAAAATCGGTGATTTGGCAAGGTTCATCCAGTCACATCAATGCTCACCACAAAGCTCGAAAGTTGAGGTATTGGCTAAATTTGAGAAGGAGATTTGTAGAGCATCTGAAATCCAACAGATTAATTTAGCTGAGCTTCAAGAGGATCTTGTTCAACTAGAGTATTTGAATAAAGAATATTCAGATCAAGATTTAAAAGCCTATTACCTTAAATTAAGCTCGGGGTTTACGGATTACTTTAAAGCACTCAACCTTTATGTCAGAAATGGATATCAGCAGCAGGATGTGGCTGAAATTATCCAAAAATTTGATGATTATAGGATCTTAGCTGCAGTGAGACATGGACATTTGGGATTGAATCGTTTGAATGATGAAATTGAAAGGGAGCTATTTCAGCACATGCGGATATCACGACACGACCTTTGGTATATTGGTCGCCCTGTCATGATGACATATAACGATTATCAACTCGGGCTTTCTAATGGTGATATTGGGATATGTCTCAGACATCGCCAGTTTGCTGATCAATTTGAAGTATATTTTCCAAGTCTTGAACAATGGTTTCCAGCATCACGTTTACCAAAGTCAATGCAAACCTGTTATGCGCTGAGCATTCATAAGTCGCAAGGTTCTGAATTTAAACACACTGCAGTTGTATTAGATGAGTTTGCGTCACGTCTATTGAGCCAAGAATTATTGTATACCGCGATTACGAGGGCAAAAAAAGCAGTCAGTTTATTGGTGGATACTGATGCTTTATTTGAGGCAATAAACATTAAAACAATAAGAAAAACAGGTTTATTGAATAAATTAAACACTTTATTTATATCTAATATTTAACGATTGGTTGAAAATAGAAAACCTTTGTAGGAAATATCTTACAAGGATTCGAGAAATTGGCGCATAGAGCTTCGTACAATTTTTTGCGATGATTGCTTACATAAAAGGTTCAACACGGAAAGTTGAGCAATATCGCATAATTACAATAATTTATAGTCGAGAGACTGCGAACTTACAATGATGTAAGTGATAAAAGAGGAAACTTACAGCCGCTAAGCCTTGTAGTTTTGGGAGAGACTACAGGGCTTTTTTATATACATATAAGATTAAATTGATTACATAATGTACGCAATTTCTTACATAAAGATCAGAAAACTGCGACTTGTGTTGCATAATGAATCTGGCAAAATAGTCATATAAGGAAATGAAACCTTAAGAACAAGGACCGTATTAATAATAAATGTGTGTGCAGCACTTACAATAAAAATATAAATAACAGAATCATAACTAAAATATAAGAATCTACAGCGCAAAAAAGGCCCTATGACTTGTCATAGGGCCTTTTTTAACCGTTTATCTCAATCTTAATTTTTAGGCATCTTTATACTTGTTTTGACTTAACGATTCTATTAAAGTGCGTAAAAATTATCACTTTACAAAAAAAACCATGAAAAAATTCATAATTTTAATCATTTTGGTGAGTCTTGTTCTGTTTGGGTTGTATAAATGTTTTAAGCCTGCAGATCAAACTAGTTCCTCAGTCGCTCAGATTGATTCTCTATCTGCTCCTGAGAGTGGACAGCAAACGCCAATATCGCTTAACGAAGATCAAGTCGAAGATTTAAATGAGTCTGAGAAGATGCCTGTTACTGATTCTCCAGATTTAGTAGATCCGAAGAGCGATTTTTCGATTAAGCCTATTGATCCAGAAACTGATCCAGCCAATCAAGTGTAATTTTTTACCCTGCGCACTAAAAACATAACAACGGAGAACAATTATGTTTAAAACTTTATCATTAAGCGCATGTTTGAGTGTTTTGATGGTCGGTACTGCAATGGCTCAAATGAGTCCTGTAGCAGCTAACGCTAAATTGAACAATCAGGCAAAACAAAAAGTGTCGAAAGGTGGTATTAATCTGTCGGCATTATTGAACAACAGTTCAAATGATCTAATCGTTGAATATCATATTGACACTAATCATTTAGAAAATAATCGCGCTCAACTTCGTGAACACATTGCTCAAAAGAAGCAATCGATTCAATCAAACTTTAAGCGTTTAGGTGGTATTCAATTACTACGCGATTATAATGCCTTACCATATAGCTTTCATCGCGTTCAAAAGCGTGACACGCTCGTAAGCTTATTGAATGACCCGAATGTAAAAGCAGTTTATCCAAATAATATTTCTTATACGACAGCATCTCAAAGTCTACCATTAATTGGTCAAGTGCCTGCGGCTGCGCAAGGCTATACTGGTGAGGGGACAACAATTGCTATCTTAGATACAGGTATTAATTACCGACATTCAGATTTTGGTAATTGTACAGCGCCAGGTGTACCATCATCGACTTGTAAAGTTTTAGAAACTGTCGAGGTTGCTCGAGAAGACTATCAGTTAGATGTTAATGGACATGGAACTAACGTTGCAGCAATTGCTTCTAAAGTTGCACCAGGTGCAAAAATTGTCATGCTTGATGTCTTCACTGGTAGTACCTCTAGAGATGGGGGGCCGGCATACGATTATGATCTAGTGGCTGCCTTGAATTGGGTGGCGAACCACTCCCAGAGCAAAAACATTAAATCTGTAAACTTAAGCATTGGTAATGGACGTAGTTATTCCTCAACTTGTACTAGTTCCGTACTTACAGATTCTTTTTCGAAGTTGAGAGGCTATGGGGTATTACCAGTTGTTGCATCTGGTAATGATAGCCATCTGAGTGGTATATCCTATCCAGCATGTACTGCGGGTGCGGTCAGTGTAGGAGCGGTTTATGATGCTAATGTAGGTTCAATTGGATTTAAAAATTGCTCTGACAGTGCAACTTATAGCGACAAAGTAACTTGTTTCAGTAACTCGAGTCGTAATTTAACTTTATTGGCGCCTGGTTCACGTATTACCGCTGGCGGATATACAATGGATGGTACTTCAATGGCTGCACCTCACGTCGCTGGGGCTGTTGCTGTGTTACGTGCGAATAATGCTTTCCCGAATGAATCATTGGATCAAATTGTTGCACGTATGACGTCTACGGGAACTTTGGTTACGGATCATCGTAACTCAATTCGCACACCTCGTTTGAATTTAATTGCTGCGTTAAATGGTGCTCCATCTACTCCAGCACCACAACCCCCTGTGGTTGAGCCACCTGTAGTGACGCCAACTCCTACGCCAACACCAACTCCAGCACCACAACGTAACTGTCGTACTTTCTTATTTGTGACAATCTGTAGTGGTTAATTAATAGCTAATAGATGAAAACTTTAAAAAAAGGCATCTAAATGATGCCTTTTTTACATTGATATTAAACACGTTCAGTTTCAGATTGATCAGTTCCAAATAACGCGCGTCTTTTTTCCTTAGGAATACTTGGGCATTGGTTGGATATTTGATATAGCACTTTTGCTAAAGCGGCTAAATGTGTGCCTAACACAGATTTCCCTGTATTTAAGAACGATACACTGATATCCCGTTGAGGATCTGCCCAACATAAAATATTCGAGAAACCTAGATGACCAAAAGCTTGTCCAGTATTTGGGCCAAATACACCGATTGGATTACTGCCTAACATCGGACCAAGTGCATAACGCATAGGTGCTAAAAGGTTACGGTCTATTGTTGTATTGGATGTAGGGAGTGTTGCTCTGAAGACCGTTTCTGAATTGATAATTTGCTGATCTTGATAACGACCACCATTAAGTAACATTTCAAAAAAACGATTGGCTTGTTCAGCACTGGTATAAATATTTCCTGCAGGGCAGACGGTATCCATAAAACGGGGATCATTGGTGACATCCACTGCCAGTTGCAGTCCTCCGCCTAATACACGATTGAGATATAGGTCAGTCCCCAAAACAGGGTGAATCCCAGTTGGATAATTTTTTGCAACTAAATGACGTAGTTCTGGTTTTAAACCATAGTTGAAGAAAGGTAAATTCATTGGTTTTTCAATATGTTCGTGCAAGTAATCACGAATATCTTGTCCTGTTACACGTTCAACCAATTCTCCTAAAATATATCCAGCAGTTACAGCATGATAAGAGAGTTGCGAGCCTACGGGTGCAATCGGTTTTGCTGCATAAAGATGCTCCAGGATCCCTTGACGATCAAATAAAAGCTCTGGAGTGACCTCAGTTTCAATTTTAGGAATACCGCCACGGTGTGATAACAAATGAAATATGGTGGCGCGTCGTTTACCGTTAACACCAAACTCTGGAATATAGCGACTCACTGGATCAAGTAAGTTAATTTTCCCTTGTTGATCTAACAAATGCACTAACATGGCATTAACGATTTTAGAGGCAGAAAACATACAGACCGGTGTTTCTGGTGTCGCAACTTTAGAAGGGTCTGTTTGATAGTTTGGACCAAGTTCTGTGTAACCAATACTGCGATTAATTAATATCTGACCCTTGCGACGTAAACACATACTGATCATTGGATGATTGCCAGTACGATAAAGTGCTTCAACACTGTGCCAAATTTTATCAATTTGCTGTTGCGTCATTCCCCCAAGTTCTGGCGCAACTTCGTCTTTATGACGAGTGATCGTAGTTAAGTCTTTTGGTGCTATGCACGTATTTGTAGAGAGTAATTTCACGTTCATTCCATGTTTCATTGTTTTTATAACAGGCAAGTTTGCCCTGCCAAAAAACAAAAGTCAGTATCTTTAACGACATGAATTGATGATTGTTTCTGCCAGAAGTTATTGAGCGGATAATTTTGCTTTTTGAGGGGGGTTCCTTTAAAATAGCACGCTGCTGTAGTGATGCACGGCAGTCAATTCCGCTTTGAAGAGCGTCATTGATTTGTATCAAATACTTTTAAATAAGCATCTCGGAGAAATCGAATGGCTTTAACAAACGCAGATCGCGTAGAGATCATTGCTAAATTTGCTCGCGCTGAAAACGACACTGGTTCACCAGAAGTTCAAGTAGCTCTTTTATCTGCTCAAATCAATGACTTACAAGGTCACTTCAAAGAGCACAAACACGACCACCATAGCCGTCGCGGTCTTATCCGTATGGTTAACCAACGTCGTAAGCTTCTTGACTACCTTAAAGGTAAAGATGCTACTCGTTACAGCGATTTGATTGCTGCTTTAGGTTTACGTCGTTAATTCGATTTAAACTTTATTTTCGGATTATTGCATGTTGAATGCTGTATTGCTGAAAACTAAAGGCGATCTAGTTTCGACTAGATCATGGGGAAGGGGCGAATAGTTTCGCTCCTTCTTTGTGTTTAAAAATAGTGTTTCTAGTGAGGTCGGCTTCTAAGCTTTGTCATTTAAAACCTGTGTTGTGAATGCCAAACCTTAGGGGTCTCCACTAGAATAAAATCAGGAAAAAATAGAACATGTCGATGTTTAATATTATTCGTAAAGAATTCCAATTCGGTCAGCACCAAGTTGTGCTTGAAACAGGCCGTGTGGCGCGTCAAGCAAATACAGTAGTGATTACCATGGGTGGTGTGACTGTATTGGTTGCTGTTGTTGCTCAACCGACTGCGAAAGCAGGTCAAGACTTTTTCCCATTGACTGTTAACTACCAAGAAAAACAATATGCTGCAGGTCGTATCCCAGGTGGTTATGGTAAGCGTGAAGGCCGTGCATCTGAAGCTGAAACTTTAATTTCACGTTTGATCGACCGCCCAATTCGTCCGTTGTTCCCAGAAGGTTATTACAACGAAATCCAAGTGACTGCGACAGTTGTATCATCTGACAAAACAATGGAAGCTGACATTGCTGCAATGTTAGGTACTTCTGCTGCACTTGCAATTGCAGGTACACCTTTCCGTGGTCCAATTGGTGCTGCACGTGTCGGTTTAATCAACGGTGAATACGTTCTTAACCCAAGCCACGAACAACTTGCTCAATCTGATCTTGATCTTGTCGTTGCGGGTACTGAAGCTGCTGTACTTATGGTTGAATCAGAAGCGAAAGAACTTTCTGAAGACCAAATGTTGGGCGCAGTTCTTTTTGGTCATGACGAAATGCAAATTGCAATTCAAGCAATCAAAGAATTCGCAGCAGCAGCGGGTGCAACAGAGTCTACTTGGACTGCACCAACTAAAAATGAAGAACTTCAAGCAAAATTAAAAGAAGCATTTGAAGCGAAAATCTCTGAAGCATACACGATTGCGGTTAAGCAAGACCGTTATGCAGCACTTGATGCACTTCATGCTGAAGCAATTGCGCAATTCGTTCCTGAAAATGATGAAACAGGTATTGCTGATGAAGTGAACGAATTATTTGAAGACCTTAAATATCGTACAGTTCGTGACAATATCTTGTCTGGTAAACCACGTATTGATGGTCGTGATACTAAAACTGTTCGTGCAATCGACGTACAAGTGGGCGTATTAGATCGCGCTCATGGTTCTGCATTGTTTACACGTGGTGAAACTCAAGCACTTGTAACAACAACTTTGGGTAACACGCGTGATGCATTAATGGTGGATACCCTTGCAGGTACGAAGACTGATAACTTCATGCTTCACTACAACTTCCCTGCATACTCTGTAGGTGAAACTGGTCGTGAATCGGGTCCTAAACGTCGTGAAATTGGTCATGGTCGTTTGGCACGTCGTGGTGTTCAAGCAGTTCTTCCACCAGCTGATCGCTTCCCGTACGTGATTCGTATCGTATCTGACATCACTGAATCGAATGGTTCGTCTTCAATGGCGTCTGTGTGTGGTGCTTCTTTATCACTTATGGATGCAGGTGTTCCACTTAAAGCGCCAGTTGCAGGTATTGCAATGGGTCTAGTGAAAGAAGGTGAACGTTTCGCAGTTCTTTCAGACATTCTAGGCGACGAAGATCACCTTGGCGACATGGACTTTAAAGTAGCAGGTTCTGCAAACGGTATTACTGCACTTCAAATGGACATCAAGATCGAAGGTATTACTGAAGAGATCATGGAAGTTGCATTGAATCAAGCGTATGCAGGTCGTATGCATATCTTGAATGAGATGAATCAAGTGATTTCACGTGCTCGTCCTGAAATCTCAATGCACGCACCAACATTCCAAGTGATCAGCATCAATCCTGATAAGATCCGTGACGTGATTGGTAAAGGCGGCGCAACTATTCGTCAAATCACTGAAGAAACCAAAGCAGCGATCGATATCGAAGATAACGGTACAGTACGTGTATTTGGTGAAACTAAAGCAGCGGCAATGGCTGCAGTAGCGAAAATCCAAGCGCTTACAGCAGAAATTGAACCAGGTACAATTTACACAGGTAAAGTCATTCGTATCGTTGAATTCGGTGCGTTCGTCAATATCCTTCCTGGTACTGATGGCTTGCTTCACATTTCACAAATCTCGAACGAGCGTATTGCGAATGTGACAGACGTTCTTACTGAAGGTCAAGAAGTTAAGGTACAAGTTGCGGATGTTGATAACCGTGGTCGTATCAAACTTACAATGAAAGACATTGAACAAGCTTAATCATTTAAGCTAATTCTAAGCCTTGTGTGGTGCTTCGTTTAAACGAGTGTTACACAAGGCTTTTTTTATGGCATGATCAAAATGTTCTCATTTAAAAATAACTAAAATGCAAAAGTTTAATTATTATTATCATCAAGGTGACGGGTATATTTATCTGAGTGAAGAATTATCGACTGATGTTGATGCAGAATTTATATGGTTGAGTTTTGAACGCCACGAATTGATTCAAAATACAGACACGTGGCAACGATATATTTTTGAGAACACTGGAATTCTGTTGAACGAATTTCATCTTAAAGATATTCAAAACCTTGAGCATCCTTGCGTATTTGATGCATTAGATGATTATGATTTGTTGATCTTTAAAAAATTAATCATCCCAGATGACCACATACAAATTCAGAATGGTCATTCAGCTGAGCAACAAACTGCGGGCATTGTTACAACGCCAGTAAGTTTTGTCATGACATCAAATGTTTTAATCACAGTGCATGAACAAGGTAATCGTGCATTTGAAACATATCTTGAAAGAGTGCAGGCGATTCAAACACGACCTATAGAGCAACAGAATATTCCACGAAAACTAGCCCAGAGCCCTGTAGATATTGTGCTTAGATTACTGAATATGATGGTGGATGGCTATTTAGGTTTACGTGCGCCACTGACCACACGTGTGGAATTTTGGCAAAAAGAACTATTACAAGGAAATCAAAAATTTAATCGATGGAAACAACTGCTGCAAGAGATCACGGCTTTTCAACAAGTTGAAAATTTGTGTGAAGAACAGGTTGAATGCCTACAAGAATTAAGAGATGAAATTGTCGAAAATTATCATCATATTAAAGCTAAACGTAAGGCAGAGAAGCAAAATTTAATGCTCGTCCGAATGGATGATTTAATTAGCCATATTGAAAGAATACAAAAGCACAGTGTTCGGTTAAACCATGCAGTACAAGCCGCCATCGATTTGCACTTTTCAGCAGTGGCCAATCAAACCAATGAAAATATGAGAATTTTAGCAATTATCACCGCTGTATTTGCACCACTGACTCTTCTTACAGGTATTTACGGAATGAATTTTGAATTTATTCCAGGATTAAACTCACCGCATGGCTTTTGGTATATGCTCACAGCCATGTGTGTGACAACACTTTTGTTAATTTGGTATTTTTATCGTAGACAAATGGTCGGGCGCGGTGAAAAAAGTGTGATGGAATTGTTGGCTCAACAAAACCAGCAGCAACAACTCGGTTTGTTTGCATTTTTGGAGTATGAACCCATTCAAAAAACATTGAAAGGTACGCTCCGAGAAATGGGACGTTGGACTCGATTAAAATAGTCAACGTCACATAAGGCACTTATGCTTTAAGTCAGAATGATAAGTGCCAGATTCACCGTTATTTTATAATATTAAATTGAAATTACTGGGTAAGGTTCATCTGCGCTTGTTTGAGCAAACGATACATTTCATCTTTTAATTTAAGTTTTTTTCGCTTTAGAAACTCAATATCATCATTAATTACATTAACTGGATTTAGTTCCAAATGCGTAATTTCATGATCTAGCGTTTCATGTTCCTCGAAAATTTTAGCGAAGTGAGGGTTTTCTTCTCTTAAAGGCTGAATAAGTTCACGGAACTCAGGGAAAAGGTTTTTCAGCTTTTTATTGCATTCTTTAACTTTCATTGATGGTTTAATCCTTTCATTCTAATCAATAAAAAATAAATGCATGTAACAGTACATGCATTTATGTGGGCTTGCTTTATTTGAAGTATTTCACTTGCTTGCGCAATTGTTGTACTTCATCTATCAGATCCATCATCATGGCGACGGCAGGGAGACTTGCTTCAAAATCCCGTTGCAAGCGATAAGCTCTCCGTGCTCGAGTAAGTTCTTCACCAAAAAATTGATGGATTTTTTGCTCAGAACGAGCTGGTAGAATTTCATATTCAAGTAATTGCAAAACCCATTCAGGACTTTGTCCGCATGCTTGGGCAAAATGCTTTAAATCAAAAATACATTGGTCATCAATGATTTCAGCCTCTAAATATCCATTTTTGTACACTTCTCGGTACTGAATCGTTGTCATGATTCACCTCCTTCATCACGAGGGTTGAAATGTGTAAATGCTTGAGCAAATTGCTCATATGCCTGTTTTTGCTGCGGGGATTCTGCTCTTGGATAAACAATATTCAGGATTAGATAAAGGTGTCCCGGGGGGGAAGAGGGAATCCCTTTTTCTTTAATACGGAGTTGTTTGCCATAAATTGTATGTTGAGGAATGCTGAATTTGATCTTTCCAGAGGGGGTTTTTAGCTCGATGTCTTGGCCTAAAGCAGCTTCCCAAGGACTAATGTTAATGTGATAGTAAATGTCTGCCTGATCGACATATATGCTGTCAGTGGTTTGATAATGGATCTGTATATAAAGATCTCCATTTTCACCGCCCGATAAACCAGCTTGTCCTTGACCTTTGAGTCGAATTTGTTGACCGTTTTTCATCCCTTTCGGGATTCTAATTTCAAGGGTTTTTCGCTGAACTTCAGGTTGTCCATATGCATTAAAAGTGGGTATACGCAATTGGATGGATTGAGTGACACCTTCAAAAGCGACTTGTAAGGGCACTTCTATACTGGCATGTTGATCTTCACCACGAATCGGCTGGGATTTATATTGGTGTGAGCGCTGTGCATAACCTCCACCAAAACCTGTTCCAAAACGCCCAAACAAATCTTCAAAGCCAGAAAATTCATGATTTGTATGGTTTTCACTATCCGAGAAAGGAGACTGACTATTCAACTGATCGAGTTGTTGATCGTACTCTTGTTTTTTTAAAGGATCACTTAATGTGTCATAAGCCGTATTAATCGCCTGCATTTTTTTTTCGGCATCAGGTGCTTGACTGATATCGGGATGGTATTTCCGAGCCAGTTTTCGATATGATTTTTTTATTTCCTCAGGACTCGCATCGCGATCTAGTCCGAGTTCCTCATAATAATTATTTGCCATTAAGCAAAAATAACCGTTGATTAACTTTTAATCATTATGAGCAGACTTTCGAAGACTACAATATGTTCAGATGGTGAATAATTGTTTCAATTTCTTACAACAAAAAAAATCAGCAAGTAAAACTTGCTGATTTTCGAAGAGAACTATTTAGGATTAACTGAGGTGCTCGCCGAATAGACCAAGAGCTTCTTCAGCAGTAAATCTGTATTGAGTGTTACAGAATTGACAGTCCATGGTAATAGGGTTCTGTTGTTCTAAAATTTCACGCACAGATTCAGCACCCACCTGAATTAATGCTGTAGAGCAACGCTCTTTAGAACATGTACAGCCAAATTGAAGTTGTTCAGCTTCAGGTAGTCTGACTTCTTCTTCATTATATAAGCGATACAAAATTTCTTGCGCATCCAGCTCAGTAAGTTCATCTGTTTTTAAAGTTTCAGTGAGCATGGTTAGACGAGGCCAGATATCTTCATCAACCTTTTGCTGCTCTTCATCATTGTTACGCGGTAATAATTGAATCAAAAGACCACCAGCGCGTTGAGCAGTACTAGCTAAAACGATCTTGGTTGGAATTTGGGCAGATAAATCATAATACTGCATGAGGCATTTAGCTAAATTCGGCTGATCTAAAGGCACGATACCCTGATAGCGTTCGCCAAATTCAGGTTCAATATTAATAAATAAAACTGGACTGACCAAAGTTTTCAGAACGATGCTGCTGTCTGATGCTTCTTCAAAACGTGGATCAGCTTCATATTCAGCTAATCCGCGTACTTCACCGAGGTGATTACATTCAGCCATAGCCCATTTTAAGGTGCCAGAAGCTTGAATTTGGAGGCTAATACGTCCCTTAATTTTAAGTGTGCTGGCCAACAATGCAGTTGCACTGAGCATTTCGCCCAATAAAATTTGAATCGCAGGTGCATAGGCGCGTTGCGCTAAAATTGTTTTAAGCGTATCTTCAAGATGTACGACTTCACCACGAACAGGGCTGTTATCAATAAAAAAACGTTGACGTAAATCAGACATAAAATTCTCCAAATCCCTGTCTAGATGGTGACGATATTGTAAATCACAAGTTAAAATTCTTCATCTCGACAAACATTAATTTGGTTTTGCGAGTGCTTAGCGCGTCGTTCTACAGAACTTACTTCAGAATCAATGGTTTCATCTAAACTTTCTAAAAGTGGTTGATGTTGTTGCGCATCATTTTCAAAAATTTGTTCGAGTTCCGCTAAGAAATTTCGATAGCTTTCAAAGACTTTTTGATCATCCGTATAGATGCGTTGTTGCTCAGCTAATAGACGCTCATCATAGTCTCTAAATATTTCAATACTATGTTGAGCATGTTCTTGACTTAAACCTAACGCGGTTAAGGTGCGAAATGCCATACCGAGTGAAGATAGAAAAGTTTCACGCCAAATATGCTCAATGCCTAAGTCTTTAAGTAAATGCATATGATGTCGATCACGGGCACGGACGATGAGTTTGAGCGTTGGATAATTCAAACGTAAATGGCGAGCAATATTCATCGACATTTCCACATCGTCTACAGCAAGTACAAATGCCTTAGCATGCTCGATGCCTGCAGATCTCAATAAATCAGGGGAGGAGGCGTCTCCATAATAAATTTTACCACCGTACTTTCTCACAAAATCAATTTTTTCTAAATTATTATCAATGGCTGTAAAGCTGACATGATTGAGATAAGCAACGCGCGCCACTATTTGTCCGACGCGTCCAAAACCTGCAATGATTAATGTTGAATGAGTGTCTGGTAATGGGACATCTTCAGCGCTATCAGTCTTTCGATCAAGATATGGAATGAGCCATCGTTGTGCAAGCCAGAAAATGACAGGGGTGAGTGCCATCGAAATTGCAATGATCAGAATCGTAGGGGATAACACTGCTTGAGTAATTAAACCTTCGGTATTCGCAACAGCTAAGATCACATAAGCAAATTCTCCTCCTTGAGCAAGACAAATGGCAATCAATACACTGGTTTTGCATTGAAATTTAAAATATCGCGCGATTGCAACCATGCTTAATATTTTTATGATGATCAGCACGAATGCCCCACCAAAAATGAATAGCGGCTGATCTACGAGGAGATCAATCGGTGTCATCATGCCTACGCTCATAAAGAATAAACCGAGTAATAACCCTTTGAAGGGTTGAATGCTCGATTCCAGTTCATGGCGAAACTCAGAATCCGCGAGTAATACACCTGTCAGAAAAGCACCGAGCGTGGTGCTTAATCCGAGCATATCCATAAACAGAACGACAGCCAAAACAATGAAGAGTCCAGCAGCCGTAATGAGTTCAGTGGCACCACTCTGTACAATGAATCTAAAAAATGGTCGCATCACATAGCGACTAAATAAAAATAAGCCAGTAAACGTTGCAACAACAGCGGCAAAATAAGCAATACCATGATGTGTAGACTGATTTCCCGCGAGTAGGGGAATCAGGGCGAGTAAAGGAATAGCGGCAATATCTTGAAACAGTAAAATAGAGAAAGATTGCTGACCATGCGCGGTATTCAGCTGCTGCTTTTCTGCAAGTAATTGCATGACAAATGCTGTAGATGATAAAGCAAGGGCAAGACCAATTACGACACTAGCAGCAAGATGCTGTTGGAAGAACAGCCAAATGGTTGCGACAAGAATTATACCTGTGATCAAGACTTGAGCACTTCCAATCACAAATATAGAGTGACGCATATTCCACAAGCGCTGAGGGCGTAATTCTAGGCCGATTAAGAACATCAAAAAAATCACGCCGTACTCAGCTAATTTCATTAATGTTTCGGCATCATTGGTCACATTCAATGCACTTGGACCAAGTAATATTCCTGTAAACAAATAACCTAAGACTGTCGCAATACCAATTTTTTTTCCGAGCGGAACAAAAATTAATGCGGCAGCTAGAAAAATTGTGATTTGTAACAACAATGGCATTGGCCTTCCCTAAAGTGGAATGTTGGACTGATGAAATTGTAATCGTGTCTGCTTTAGCTGTGTAAATTTAATTCAGGTCTTCGACTTTGATAATTTAACTCTATTCATGATTAGCTTAGCTCTTGAGGATCTATATCAATACTGAGCTTCATCGTTGAAGGTTTTTGTTGAAGCACAAATGGCCACCATTCTCGTATATAGAAATGCATTTTTGCACGATCTGATGACAATAAAACCACATGTGCCTGATAACGCCCAGCCTTTCGCTCCATTGGCGCAGGAATTGGACCCCAAATCTCAATCAGCTCACCAGTATGTTGTTGGAGCGATTGTGTCATATTGGTTAAAAAATTGAGATTTTCTTCCTGACTACGCGATTCACAACGTATTAATGCTGCATAGCGCATTGGAGGGAGTAAAGCAGATTGACGATCATGAAGTGTTTCACGAGCAAAAGCACGATAGTCTTTATTAATGAGCGTGTTGAGTAGAGGGTGATCAGGTCGTAAAGTTTGTAGATAAACCTCACCTTTTTTTTCACCTCGTCCTGCACGACCTGCAACTTGAACAATCAATTGGGCTGTTCGTTCCGTTGCTCTGAAATCAACACTGAGTAGGCCACTATCAATATCTAAGATTGCAACTAAGGTTACATACGGAAAGTGATGACCTTTGGCTAACATTTGCGTACCAAGTAAAATCATCGGTTTACTTTGATGAATTTGCTCGTAAATTTTTTGCCAACTACCGACACGGCTCGTGGAATCACGATCTACTCTGACCACAGGAAAGTCTGGAAATAAATGTTGTAAATTCTCTTCAACTTTTGCCGTGCCCATTCCAATAGGCTTCAAGGTGTGTTGCTGACAAGAGGGGCATTGATCAGGCAGTCGATTAATTGTCCCACAGTGATGGCAATGCAGGTGCTCATATGGTTTTTTATGAAGCGTAAAATGTGCATCACAATGGGGACAATTGGCTTGCCATCCACAGCTTTCGCAGATCAGGACAGGTGCATAACCACGTCTGTTTAAAAAGATCAGTACCTGTTCTTCTTGATTGAGTCTTTTTTGAATTTCTTTAATGAGTTGTTCGCTTATACCATGCTGTTTTTGAGCAATCTTTAGATCAATTAAATGAATTTTAGGTAAGCTTGCACCTGCAGCACGTTCATCGAGTTTCAGAATCGTTAATTTTTTTTGCTCCACCAAATGATATGAGTCAATACTTGGTGTTGCTGAGCCAAGGACAATGGGGCATTGCTCTAAATAAGCGCGATAGAGAGCAACATCACGTGCATGGTAGCGAAAACCTTCTTGTTGTTTGAATGACAGGTCATGCTCCTCATCTAAGATAATGAGCCCTAAATTTGGCATGGGGGTGTAAATCGCAGAGCGTGTACCAAGAATAATGGAGGCCTTTCCTGTTTGAGCATATTGCCAAGCTTGGAGGCGCTTTGTGTCATTCAGTCCGGAATGCAACAAGACAATATTGCAGTGAAAGCGAGATTGAAACCGACTGATAGTTTGAGGGGTTAAGCCAATTTCTGGTACCAGTACCAATACTTGCTGACCTTTTTGTAAAACCTCTTGCATGACTTGCAAATAAACTTCAGTTTTTCCGCTTCCAGTTAAACCATCGAGTAAAAATGCTTGATAGCGATTTTGTGCTTTTAAAATGGATTGAATTGCTTTTTTTTGATCATCATTTGCAGTCAATGGCATTTGAGCCAGCTGTACAGGTTCAGGACTAAAGTCCTGCTGAATCAATTTGCATTCGACGATTTCTTTCTTTTCAAGCGCTTTTAATGTTGCTGTTTCCACACCACTCAAATTCAGTATCGTCTCGGCAGTCCCTTGAGGGTGTAGCTTTAAAATTTTATAAGCCTCTTGTTGTTTTAAAGATCGAGCCACTTTTTTTTCAGCGTCTAACTTTAAAACTTTCCAAGAGTGAGCTAATAAATTATAGGGTTTACCCTGCCTTAAAAATGTCGGCAAAGTGGTATGCATGACTTCCCCAATGGGAAATTGATAATATTGAGCAGACCACTGCGCGAGCTGAATGATCGTAGCATTGAGTATGGGTTGTAGATCCAAGATTTCAGTGATGGATTTCAGTTTGATTTTCGGATCTAATGGCGTTTCCGGTGCGATCTTTTCAAGTACGATTCCGACTAAGTTTTGACGACCAAACGAAACAAGAACACGGCAACCTATGTGTATAGTTTGGTATTGTTCTGCAGAAACTTCATAATCAAAACAATCATATAGATAAACTGGCACCGCGATGCGCACTCGATAAACAATTTGGCTTAATTCTGAAATATTTGTCATATATAGTCGTCAATCAATATGGTGAAAACTTATCGTGGATAACCAATGCTTGTGATAGAGTGTTCAAGTTGTTGCAAGTGATCAATATGAATGAAGAGAACGGTCTAAGGCAACTCTTAAGACATCATAATTAGGAAAATTAGAGCATTATCATGCCCGCATATCAATATACTGCCATCGATGCTTCAGGAAAGCAGCAAAAGGGTGTGCTAGAAGGTGATTCAGCCCGACAGATTCGACAACAGCTTCGGGATAAACAATGGATTCCAGTACAAGTTGATGCTGTAGAACAAAAAGACAAGCATCGAACTGGTGGTTTTTTTCAAAAAAAATTTACAGCTTATGACTTAGCTTTGATGACTCGCCAATTATCTGTATTAGTTGCAGCGGGGATCCCACTTGAGGAAGCATTAAGAGCAGTTGCCAAACAAAGCGAAAAAGCTCACGTGCAAAATTTGATGTTATCTGTACGATCAAAGGTTTTAGAAGGTCATTCATTGGCTCAAGGGATGCAACAATCTGGCAGATTCCCTGAACTTTATATTGCAACGATTGCTGCTGGTGAGCGATCAGGACACTTAGATCTTATTCTCGATCAATTGGCTGATTACACTGAAAATCGCTTTGCGATGCAAAAGAAGATTCAAGGTGCAATGATTTATCCTATTATTTTGATGTTGATGTCTTTTGGTATCGTGATGGGACTCATGACCTATGTAGTACCAGACATCGTTAAAACCTTTGACCAAAGTAAAGATGCGCTACCTTGGATTACGGTTGCTTTAATGAAAGCCAGTGATTTTATACGTCAAGCTTGGCCATTTGTATTGGTCGCGTCGGCGTTGGGATTCTTTCTATTGGTACGCTTTTTAAGGACTGCCGCAGGGCATTATGCTTTTGATCGTCTCACGTTGAAGTTGCCATTATTTGGAAAACTATCACGAGGTATTAATGCCGCCCGCTTTTCAAGTACCTTATCTATCTTAACGCAATCTGGTGTTCCTTTGGTCGACGCGTTGAAAATTGGTGCAGCAGTAAGTAGCAATTGGGTTATTCGAGATGCAGTCAATGTCGCGGCTGAAAAAGTCACAGAGGGTGGAAATCTGGCGACGCAACTTGAACGCTGTGGTTATTTTCCACCGATGATGGTGCAAATGATCAAAAGTGGTGAAGCCTCAGGCGAGTTGGATCGAATGTTAGAAAGAGCTTCGACGATGCAAGATCGAGAAGTTACCACATTAATTTCGACATTATTGGCGTTGTTGGAGCCACTAATGTTGGTGTTAATGGCTGCGATTGTATTGGTGATCGTGATTGCTGTCATGTTGCCAATCGTCAACATGAACAATATGATTTAAACAGATTCAATAAATTCTAATAATGAATGAAATAGCGAGTGAAAATATGCGAAACAAGATGAAAATGCGAAAACAATCTGGTTTTACCCTGATCGAAGTGATGGTAGTGATTGTGATTTTAGGTGTGCTTGCAGCACTGATTGTGCCTAATGTCATGGGGCGTGGTGAGAAAGCGAAGGTTGATACCACAATCATTACGCTGAAAGGTGTTGCAGGTGCATTAGATCAATACAAATTAGACAATAACCAATATCCATCGATGCAAGATGGGGGCTTGGATGCCTTGGTCAATCAACCAGCTTCAGCAAAAAATTGGTTACCTGGTGGTTATGTGAAGGGTGGTTATCCTAAAGATAGTTGGGATAATGATTTACAATATGTGATTCCCGGTTCGGAAGGTCGTGCATATGATCTTTATTCATTCGGCGCAGATGGAAAGCAGGGTGGTGAAGGAAATGATGCTGATATCTTTTACACACCATAAATAAAAATCATTATTAAAAACCATTCATGGTATTAATCACTTCACTTAATCGAATTAATAAATATTGAGTGAAGTGATAATCTTTATTGTTTAGAAATATTAACCCAAATAATTGATAATTATAATGTTTACAAATAAAGGGTTTTTGAGATTTATAATAAGAATTATTCCCATATTTAATGGTTACAAGAAACAGAAAATATGAAGAAAATTAGGCTTTTTATTTTAATTTTTCCCTGCATAATGGAGCCAACAGCTTAGCTTGATAATAAGGGGGAATGATGAAAGCATTAATATTGTCAGATGAAATCAATTTATTTCATTGGACTGTGCTCAAGTCTGCACTGCTTATTTTGAGCTTATTGCCTATCAGTCATCTATTTATTGATCTTTGGTCAAATGCAGATGCAAGCAGTCAAATCATGATCGGGTTTCTGGCGATTAGTGTATTTAGTGCGATTACGATTTTAAGTTTTTATAGTGCACTTAAAGCATCTGTTTTGACGCTGTCTGATGTATCTTCAACATTTGAAGCGCTGCTCATTAAAATTTATCGATCTATTCCGATGTTGAGTTTGATGGCAATGCTGTCTTACCTCACAACACAAATTTAAAAAAACCGAGCATATTTGCTCGGTTTTTTTGATATAGAACGTATATTTGATTTGAACCAAGTGTTATCGACGAGATTTAAAACTGACATCGACAACACGTGGTCTAAAGAACCAACCCATCACCAATAAAATCAATGACAATCCCAATATTGGCCAATCACTGAATCTCGTATACCAAGTTTGCCCTTCCATTGCAGGTAGATCACCACGAAGAACCGCTTTTTGATCAATTGGGGCTTGGCTGACGATTTCCCCTTTGTGGTTGATAAAAGCAGTTACACCTGTATTGGTTGCACGAATAAACCAGCGTCCATTTTCTTTTGCTCGCATTTGTACCATTTGTAAATGTTGCCACGGACCAGCCGTACCCGTAAACCACGCATCATTTGAAACGGTGACGAGGAAATCACTATTTAGTGCATTGCGTCGGGTTAGGTTCGGATAGGCAACCTCATAACAAATCGCAGCAGCTAATTTGTGGTTGTGAATTGAAAAAGGAGCTTGATCCTGCGGACCACGTGAAAAACCGCTCATTGAAGGATCATTTTGAAGCGCAGGTAACACCCAACTTAACAGGCCAGACAGCGGAATATATTCACCAAAAGGAACGAGACGCTGTTTTTTATATAAGCCTGTAGCTTCATCACCAGATGCCATCATGGAGTTGTAATAACGCGGATAACCCAATGCCTTAGATTCATTTAAATCCCAATATGGAATGCCTGTTACCCAAGCTGTGTTGGTACTTTTGGCTTGCTGATCCATTGCATCTAAAAATGGTTCAATATCTGATTGAAACATTGGGATAGATGATTCAGGCCAAACCACCAAGTCACGTCCCCATTCTGATCGCGTTAATTGTGCATAGATTTCAAGTGTCTTTACTTGATACTCAGTTAACCACTTTAAATCTTGAGGAATATTACCTTGGATTAAAGAAACGCTCAGCGGTGCTGATTTTTTTTCTTCTACAAAAGTTAAATAGGATGCGCCCCATGCACCTAGCAATACAATTGAAACTGGAATAGCCCAAAAGTAGCGTTTTCGTAGGAGTTCAACAAGTGCAGAGGCAATGAGAATGACCACGAAAGAAACTGCAAATACACCAAATAAAGGTGCATAGCTATCTAAGAAACGCTCGGTAAAAGCATAACCTGCAAATAACCAAGGGAAACCAGTAAATACCCAAGTTTTTGCCCATTCAAAGAATACCCATAAAGGGGCAAAAGTAAGTGGTGTTTCTGGAAAGAATCGACGATATATCCAAGTTTGTATTGCTGTAAATAGCCCCATCACCAAGGCCATAATCGCAATCATGATGACACTTAAAAACGCAGATGTATCACCATACACATGGATAGAAGTGTATAACCAGAATGCACCAACAAACCATAAACCAAAACCGTAAGTCCAACCGATGAGGAATGCTTGTTTAGGATTTCGCTTACTGAGTGTGGCATATAGCAATGCTGGCGATAATATTGCCAGCCACCACCAATAAAAAGGTGCAAGTGCGAGACTAAAAGTCGCACCTGCTGTTAAAGCAATAAGGAGTGGATAAATGAAAGGTAATGATTTTTGTTTTTCTGAAGGACTCAATAATTTTTGAAAATAGGCTCTCATTTACGCACAGCTCGAATCAGATGGATAGTACGGACATCTGCTTCCACAATGGTAAATTCCCAATCTCCCAATTCAATCACTTGGCCTTGAAGATCGCTGACTAAACCAATTTCTTGCAGTAATAGTCCACCCACAGTTTCCACTTCATCATCGGAAAATTCAGCATTTAAAACATTGTTAAAATGTTCAATTGGTGTAAGTGCTTGAACTAACCACGTGTTACTACTGTTGCTGGTTTGATCTGGAACGATGAAATTGGCTTCTTCATCGACATTGTCATGTTCATCTTCAATTTCACCCACAATTTCTTCAAGAATATCCTCAAGTGTCACTAAACCCGAAGTAGAACCGTACTCATCAATCACAATCGCAATATGTGTTTGAGTGTTTTTTAGCATTCGGAGCACTTGATCAGAACGCGCGCTTTCAGGCACAAAGATCGGTTGGCGCATCAGCGAATGTACATTTACTTTCGAATCACGATCTTTTAAGAAAGGTAAGAGGTCCTTTGCCAAAAGGATACCAATGACGTTATCAGGTTGATCTGTTGAAAATACAGGGAAACGTGAGTGTGCTGACTCGATGAGAACATCAAGAATATCCAATAACTCATCATCTTCTTGTAAGCTAACCATTGAAGTTCGTGGCGTCATGACTTCACGAATTTTAGTCGCTGGAAGGTCAAAGATTCCTTCGAGCATCGCTACTGTATCTGGTTCGAGTAGTCGACGTGAATCTTGTACAATTTTTAACAGTTCATCTCGGGTTTCTGGGGCTGTGCCTAACCATTTGCGTAAGCCACGCATACCCCACGATGTACCTGATTCCTCTTGCATGATCTTTCCTAAAGACTCTTCAATTGAAAAAATAAGTTTTAATCATACCGAAGAAAATACGCTTGTCTATTGGTAAAATTTTGATTCCTAATGATCTATTTGATCATAGACCACTGTATTTGGAGTCTTTTTCTGAATTTGGGAGTGAAAAGATTGAATTATGATAAAATAATCGCCCAATCTTTTTAGGGTGATATTGAATGTCTGATTCTCAAGTTCAACCTCAAATCCAGTTGAATACTCGTGGTTTACGTTGTCCAGAACCGGTGATGATGTTACATCAAGCCATTCGTAAATCTAAGTCTGGTGATGTGGTGGAAGTATTTGCAACAGATAATTCAACTTCTTGGGATATTCCTAAATTCTGTATGCATCTTGGTCATGAATTGCTGTTGCAAGAAGAACGTTTAGATGACAATGGGAACAAAGAATTTCATTATTTGGTAAAAAAAGGTTAGCCCGTCGTGAATTAACGGTTGAAACAATTCATATCGTTTAAAATTGATTTTTTCGTGTACAATTTGGGTTAAGAATATCTAAATAATAATGATTAACTCATTTTGACATGAAGAATTTCATCAATAATATTCAGCGTACGATTGAACAGCTCGGTCTAACCGCCCAAAACAGAGCCCTCCACATCCAATTCAGTCATTCACAACTGAATAGCCAAGTCTTCCTACAACGCATCGATGGCAGCCATGCCCTTAACGAAGGCGTGCAAGCAGAACTCATCTGTCTCTCGACCAATGCCTTAATTCCACTCAAACAATTCATCGGCACACAAGTGGCCGTCGATCAAGTCACTGATCAAGGCACCCTGTTTAGAACCACTGGCATCATCACCGAAGCCTCACAAGGACAAAGCGATGGGGCACTGACCCTCTACAAACTCACGCTCAACGATGCAACTTCACTTTGGCACAAACGCCGCAACAGCCGCGTATTTATGAACAAATCCGTGGTCGAAGTGGTGGAAATCCTCTTTGAAGAATGGCAAAACAAAAGCCCACTCTTTGCATCGAGCCTCAGCCTAGACCACAGTGGACTACAACAATACGACATCCGACCCTTCATCATGCAAAGCAACGAAAGCGACTACGACTTTCTGACTCGCTTACTACGCAGTGAAGGCATTAACTGGCTCATTGATGAAGCCCAACCGATTGTACCGAGCAACAACAGCCCGATCGAAGCACACAAGCTCCGCCTGATTGACGACAACAGCCAATACCAAGCGCTTAACCGACGCAACATCCGCTACCACCGTAGTGATGCGACAGAACAATTTGATACCATCACCAGCTTTATCGGACAACGTAGCCTACAACCCACCGCAGTCCACCTACAACGCTGGCAAGCCACAGCCCTCGAACAAGAAGAAGGC